>JAOADB010000152.1 GCA_026417535.1 Caldilineales bacterium | reverse complement strand
GCTTGGGGGAGCTTAGGGGAGTCCCGTTCCTGACACCGCCGCTTTTGACACACTGTCTACTTCGTGGTACAGTGTTCATTCAACAGATAGCCCTGCCAAAGGCTTTGATGGAGACGAGTAGGCGGGCGCCGTGGGCGCAGCGAGTCCGGGACGGTGGAAGCCGGATGCCTTACCCCCGCCGAATATCCCTCCGGAGCCGTCGCTCGAACCGGGTCGCCGGGCGGCGTCCTGTAGTAGACGCGACCGGGGTCGTGGCCCGTTATCCTCCACGGAGCAATGGTAGTTGCTCGCCGAGTGAGCGCCGAAGCCCCCGGCTTCCGGCGCTAAGCAGGGTGGTACCGCGGAAGCCAACGCTTTCGTCCCTGGCGGACGAAGGCGTTTTTTAATGGACGATAGACGATGGACGATGGAATTTGAGCCATCGTCTATCGTCCAACCATCGTCTATCGTGCACCGTCCATCGTCTAACCATGACCGAACTCCTCTACCAGACCGATTCCTACCTGCGCCGTTTCGAGGCCGTGGTCACGGCCGTGGATGAGACCGGCCGCCGCGTGGCCCTCGACCGCACTGCGTTCTATCCGGGCGGCGGTGGGCAGCCCCACGACCTGGGCCGCCTAGGTGCCTGGCCGGTCACCGCCGTGCGTAAGGAGGGCGACACGGTTTGGCATACCCTGGCCGGTGAGGGTCTGCCCGCCGTGGGCGAGAGTCTGGAGGGCGAGCTTGACTGGGAACGGCGTTACGCCCTCATGCGTACCCACACCGCCCTTCATATCCTCTGCGGCGTGGTCTGGCGCGATTACGGCGCCCAGGTGACCGGCGGCAACATGGACCCCGGCGAAGGCCGCATGGATTTCGAGTTCGCCACCCTGCAAAAGGAGCTGGTCGGCGAGATCGAGGCCAAATGCAATGCCGAAGTCGCCGCTGCCCGCGAGGTGCGTGTGCGTCTGTTGCCCCGCGACGAGGCCTTCCGCATCCCCGACCTCATCCGCACCAAGATCAACCTCCTGCCGCCCGATATCACCGTTGTGCGCACGGTCGAGATCGTCGGGCTGGACCTCCAAGCCGACGGCGGCACCCACGTGGCCAACACGCGCGAGGTCGGTCTGATCCGCGTGGTGGATTACAAATCGAAAGGCGCGATCAACAAACGGATTTACATCAAAGTTATGTGATTTATGATTTTTAATCACAAAGACACAAAGGCACAAAAAACATAAAGAATTTTTGTATTGAAGAAAAATTCATCTTTTTGATTTTTGTGTTAGTATTTTTATTTATTCTTTATGCTCTTAGAGTCTTGATGTCTTCGTGATTATAAATAAATCACAAATATCACGTTTTTGGAGGAGTCCATCAATGCCGTTTCAATCCGTACCCGCCGAAGTTGATTTTGTCAAACAGGAATACGAGATTCTCGACTTTTGGCGGCGCACGCAAGCCTTCGAGAAGCTGCGCGCACTGCGCCGAGGTCAGCCCCGCTGGTCGTTCATTGACGGCCCCATCACGGCCAACAACCCGATGGGCGTCCATCACGGTTGGGGCCGCACCTACAAGGACGTGTTCAACCGCTACTGGTCCATGCGCGGCCGCGAGCTGCGCTATCAGAACGGTTTCGACTGCCAGGGGCTGTGGGTCGAAATCCACGTCGAGCGCGAGCTGGGTTTCAGCTCGAAACGGGACATTGACGCCTTCGGGGTCGAGCCGTTTGTGCGCCATTCCAAGGCCCGTGTGCTGCGCTATGCCGCCATCCAGACCGAGCAATCCATCCGCCTGGGCTACTGGATGGATTGGAACGACCCGGACATGCTGCGCGACCTGGCGGCCAAACTGCTCGAGGACCCGGGCCAGGTCATCACCGTCCCCGGCCCCAATGGCCCCGTGACCGATACGGTGGAGATGATCGTCGGTCGGCTGGGCATGCCTGAACTCGGCGGCAGCTACTTCACCTTCTCCAACGAGAACAACTACATGATTTGGACCTTCCTCAAGAAGTGTTGGGAGAAGGGCTATCTCTACCGCGGGGCCGATGTCATGCCCTGGTGTCCGCGCTGTTGCACCGGCATCAGCCAGCACGAAATCGTCACCGATGGCTACCAGGAACTGACCCATCCCGGCGTCACCCTGCGGTTTCCCCTGCGCGGGCGGCCGGGTGAGAGCCTGCTCGTGTGGACGACCACGCCCTGGACCCTCACCAGCAACGTGGCCGCGGCCGTCGGTCCCGACCTGACCTACGTGCGGGTGCGCCAGGGCGAACACATCCTCTACCTGTCCAAGGGCACGCTGCACATGCTGGAAGGCCCCTACGAGATCCTGGACGAGATGCCCGGACGCGCGTTGGAGGGTTGGACCTATGAAGGCCCCTTCGATGACCTGCCCGCGGCGCAGATGCCCGGCGGCTACCACCCCCTGGAGGAACTGGGCGTGCTCCAGGGCGAGATCAGTGCCGTCGAGGCCCACCGCGTCATCCTCTGGGACGCCGTGGGCGAAGACGAGGGCACGGGCATCGTCCACATTGCGCCCGGCTGCGGCGCCGAGGACTTCGCCCTCAGCAAGCAGTACAACCTGCCGGTCGTGGCGCCCCTCGATGACGAGAGCCGCTTCCTGCCCGCGTTCGGCTGGCTGACGGGCGCCTATGTGGCCGATGTGGCCGAGCCGATTTTCGAGGACCTGCGGCGCAAGGGCCTGCTCTACAAGGTCGAACCCTACACCCATCGCTATCCTACCTGCTGGCGTTGCGGCACCGAGCTCGTCTTCCGGCTCGTGGACGAGTGGTTCATCAGCATGGGGCCGGTGTACGACAAGCCGCGTGAGGATCTGACCCCCGAAGAAAAGGCGCGCAGCCTGCGCTATCAGATCATGGACATCGTGGACCAGATCCGCTGGATCCCCGAGTTCGGCCATGCCCGCGAGCTGGACTGGCTGCGCAACATGCACGACTGGATGATCAGCAAGAAGAACCGCTACTGGGGCCTGGCCCTGCCTTTCTGGGTCTGCGAGTCGTGCCAACACTACCACGTCATCGGCGACGAAGCCGAGCTCGAAGAACGGGCCATCGCCGGTTGGGAGCAATTCGTCGGCCATACCCCCCATCGGCCCTGGGTGGACTTCATCAAGATCCGCTGTGACAAGTGCGGCGGCATCATGAGCCGCGTTCTCGATGTCGGCAATCCCTGGCTTGATGCCGGCATCGTGCCTTTCAGCACCCTGCGCTATCGCACCGACCGGGAGTATTGGCGCAAGTGGTATCCCGCCGACTGGATCAGCGAGTCCTTCCCCGGCCAGTTCCGCAACTGGTTCTACAGCCTGCTCGCCATGGCCACGGTCCTCGACAACTCGCCGCCCTTCCGCGAGAACTTCGGCTACGCCCTGCTCTACGGCGAAGACGGCCGGCCCATGCACAAGAGCTGGGGCAACTTCATCGAATTCAACGAAGCGGCCGATCGCATGGGTGTGGACGTCATGCGTTGGGTTTATTGCAACCACAAGCCCGAAAACAACCTTCTCTTCGGCTACCACCGCGCCGATGAGGCCCGGCGCCGCTTTCTCATCCCCTTGTGGAACGTTTACAACTTCCTGGTCACCTACGCCATCCTCGACGGTTGGGACCCGGCCGCCCATTTCGACTTCGATCCGGCCCATCCCGAAGGTCCCACGCCGACCAGCCCCAATCCCCTTGACCGCTGGATCCTGGCCCGTCTCAACCGGGTGGTGGAGCGGGTCACCCATGACCTGACGAACTCGGACACCTTCGGCGCCACCCTGGAGCTGGAGGCCCTGCTGGAGGACCTGACGAACTGGTACGTCCGCCGCAGCCGCCGCCGCTTCTGGAAGAGCGAGCACGACGATGACAAGGCCCACGCCTATCACACCCTCTACCACGTCCTGGTCAAGATGATCCGCTGCCTGGCGCCGATCGTGCCGTTCGTCACCGAGGTCATGTACCAAAACCTGGTGGTCAACGTCCGGCCCGAGGCCCGGCTCAGCGTGCACCATACCGACTGGCCGGTGGCCGACACCCAGGCCGTTGACGAGACCCTGCTGGAGCAGATGGCCCTGGCCCGGCGCATCACCAGCCTGGGCCTGAGCGCCCGCAGCAACGCCAATCTGAAGGTGCGCCAGCCCCTGGCCCGTGCCCTGGTCCATGTGGCCGAGGGTCGCCATGACCTGACCCCCGATTTGGTCGCCATCGTCGCCGACGAACTCAACGTCAAAGCCCTCGAGTTCGTCGCTCATCCGGAGGAGCTGGTCACCTATCGCGTCCTGCCCAACAACCGGCTTCTGGGTCCGCGCCTGGGTAAGGACTTCCCGAGCGTGCGTGAGGCTCTGGCGGCCATGGACCCCAATCGGGTGGCGCGGCGGGTCCAGGCTGGCGAGACGGTCACCATCCGCGTGGATGAAACCGAGTTCGAGCTAGCGCCAGAGGAGATCCTGGTCCAGACCCAGCCGGCCAGCGGCCTGGCCGTGGCCGCCGATAAGGTCCTGACCGTGGCCGTGGATGCCACCGTCACGCCCGAACTCAAGGCCGAGGGCCTGGCCCGCGAGGTGGTGCGCCGCATCCAGAGCATGCGCAAGAACGCCGATTTCGCCATCGCCGACCACATCTCCACCTGGTACGAGACCGCCGACGCCGAGCTCAACCGCGTCTTTGCCGAGTGGGGCGCCTACATTCGGGCCGAGACCCTGAGCGACGAGCTGGTGGCTGCAGCGCCGCCGGCCGACGCCCACATCGAACACCACAAACTCGACGGCATTGCTCTGACCTTGGGCGTGCGCCGACGGTGAGAAGGCAACCGATCCTGTTGGACGACCCACGGGAATAGCGCAAGGTGGCATCATGCGTTACGTTGATTGGCAATTCGGTACGTGTAACGCGGGATGCCATCTTGCGCTACCTTCATCGCGATTGGTAGAAGCGTTACGAAACACAAGATGGCATCTTGCGCTATCTTCGTTGCGATTGGTAGAAGCGTTACAAAACACAAGATGGCATCTTGTGCTGCATTCGTTGCGATTTGTGTAAAAGCATCACATAATACGAAATGACGTCGTGCGCTACGTTTATTTGCGATAGGAGGACGTTTTTCGTCCTTCGTCCTTCGTCTTTCGTCTTTAGACTATATTTCCTAAACACATATTATGTACGATAACACCAATAAACCACTCAAATCAGCTCTTTTTGTTGATTTCGACAATATCTATCTCGGATTGAAACAACTGGATGAGGACGCGGCCGAACGATTTGCCGACGACCCTGCCCGCTGGCTGGCCTGGATGGAACGTGGGATGCCGAGCCATGAGGACGAGTCGCCCCAAAACCTGCAACCCCGCCGCATTTTGATCCGCCGTTGCTATCTCAATCCTCGCGATTTTTATCGTTATCGCCCGGCTTTTACGCGTTCAGCCTTCAATGTGATTGATTGTCCGCCGTTGACAGCACAGGGCAAAAATAGCGCCGATATCTACATGGTGATGGATATCATTGACACGCTGGAGCATAAGACCCGTTTTGATGAGTTCATCATCCTCTCGGGCGACGCCGATTTCACGCCGGTGCTGTTGCGGTTGCGCGCCCACGACCGGCGCACGGCCATCCTGGCGGCCGGTCCCGCCTCCGAGGCCTACAAGGCGGCTTGCGACCTGATCATCCTGGAGGATGTCTTCATCGCCTACGCCCTGGGGCGGGCCGAGGATGCGCAGGAGGAGCGCCGCCGACGCGGGCGTGAGGCCGGGGCGGTGGCCTCGCCCGAGCTGCTCGATGCCATGGCCGCCCGGCTCTACGCCGAGGCGAGCGCCAACGGCGAGGTGCTGGCCACGAACCTGCCGCGGATTTACATGGGCTTTCCCGGTTTTCGCGATAGCAACTGGTTTGGTTTTTACTCTCTGCGCAGCCTCACGGCCGAGATCACCCGTCGCCATCCGGCTTTGCGGATCACCGAAGGCGACCCTTGGCGGGTGACGGTGCAGTCGCCGACGCGGCCCGCGTCCGTGGTGACGCTGCCCGTCGGCGAGCCACAGGCCGATGGCGAAGAGGCGTTGCGTCGGCGCATTCTGGAGGCGGTGCGGGAGCTGATCGCCGCCGCGCCCGATCCGGTGGATGTCACCGAGGCGGCCGCGGCCATCACGGCCCGGTTGGGGCCGCAGGTAATCGAGTCCCATTGGGCCGGCGCCGGCACCCTCAAGGACCTGTTGTTGGCCGTCGAAGACCCGGCCTTCGCCTTTGCGCCCGCACCCGCGCCCGGTTTCATCTACGATCCCCAACGCCATGAACCCCCGCGCGAGTCGCCGACCGTCGAACACACGACCCTGCCGCGCGATCTGGCCGAGCTGATCAACCGCGTCCATCAAGCCACCGGCACGCCGGACCTGACGCCATCCCAATACGCGGTGCTCTTCGAGGCCATCGCCGAGGAACTGGCCGAGAACGCCTACAACCTCACCCAAACCTCGAAGGCCGTGCGCGACCGCTGTATCGAGCGCGGTCAGGCCGTCTCGCGCGGGGATGTCGGCTTTGTGCTCAAGGGCATCATCTACCGGGGCCACCGTTTCAGCAAGCGCGATACGGCGCCGGCCCTGGCCCGCATCTTCCGCAACAGCGTGTTGACTCGCTGTGAGGATGTGGAGCTGGAGCTGAGCGAGGCCGAGAAGGGCCTGGTGGATGCCTGGATTCTCGGCGGCCTCAACGGGCGGTAGGCCGCCAAAGTCCCGGTATGGCGTCGTTTTCCGGCCATCTCCTGCGGTTCGGTCGGGGTCTGGAGGCCCTGCTCACCCTGGGCCGCAGCGCCCTGGACCCCGACTTGCGGCCCCTCATCCCGGTCATCCGGCAGTTGGCCCGCGAGCTGCCCGCCCGCCATGAGGCGCAATCGTTGCCGGCCTTTCTGGCCGAGCTGACCCCTGCCGAGACCGACCTGGCCGGGGTGGACCCGGAGCGGTTGCGGCGGCTCGTGGACGCGCTGGCCCGCGTCGAGCGGCGGCATCCCTTCGGCCTGTGTTTGCGCCGGGCCTTGCTGCGCTACCACTTCCTGCGCCGGGCTGGCCTGCCGCTGGGGATTGCCTTCGCCGTGCGCATCCGCCGGCCCCACGAAGCGCCCGGCATCGCCGGCCACGCCTGGAACACGTTGGACGGCCAACCTTGGCACGAAGCCGAGGCCGACTATCGCGGCTTCACCGTCCTCTATCGCTGGCCGGAGGAAGGGGGGTAGCTGGGTGCTGGGTATTGGATGCTGGGTACTGGATACTGGATACTGGTTTTCGTCGTTCGTCCTTCGTCCTGGGTTTGGGCCGATGGCCGGGACGGAAGACGAAGGACGGAGGTCGGAGACCATCCATCGTCCATCGTCCATCGTCCTGTTTACCCGTCACTCTCGCACCACCCACGGTAACCACGCGACATGGGGAGGGGTGGCCCGGCGATGGTAGCCCAGGTCCACCCGGCCCGTGTCGGGCATCCCGTCGGTGCGGGTGGAGCGATGGGCAAGCCCGAGGCGGGCGGCCGTGTCGCTGCCGGCATCCACGCAAGGGCTATTCCCCCAGTGTTCGGGCGGCATTTGTCTCAGGTAGTAGTAGCCATCCGGCCCCGTTATGAAGAGCGGATCGGCGGAGATGTCATGGGGACCGGCCGCCACGCCCACGTAGTGGGTGGCGTTGCCCCAGACGTTGTTGTAGGAAGGCGCAGGGCAAGGCGGGGCCGAACAGCGGATGCCGTAGGTGTGGCCGACGATGATGTTGTTGACGACGACCGCCCAGGTAGGGGCATCCAGCCCGATGCCGAGGCCGTCGGTGCCGCCGTAGGCACCGCCGCGCCCCCCGGCCGTGTTGGCGATGGTGTTGCTGGTGATCTGCAATGAGGCATGCTCCTCGGCGTAAACGCCTATGCCATGCCCGCCGTTGCCGCCACCCTCCTCGGCGTCATCGCCCTCACCGCCGACGATATCGAAAATGAGGTTGTCGAAGACCGGGAACGCCGCGTTGCGAGCGTAAATCCCTACGGCCGTACCACCATTGCCGCCACGCGCGCTGTAATAGCCATCGCCGCCCCGGCCGCCGTACACGGCCGAGATGGTGTTATGGGCGATGACCGGCGATGAGTCTTGGACGTCAATGCCTACACCCAGGCCGCCCGGGGCCGGTTGGGCAACCGATTGAGCCCCTCCGTTGCCCCCACGAATCCCGTTGATGAGATTGTCGTGAATGTGGGACACTGAGCCGGCGGTGACGACGATCCCGATCCCGTGGCTGCCCGGAGCACTCGAATCATCCTCCTGTGAGGCGCCGTCGCCGCCCCGGATGTTGGTCAGGCGATTGCCCACGATGTCCGGCGAGGCCCCATCCAGGTAAATGCCCACGCCGAGACCGCATGCGCGCTCCCAATCGTGGCCTCCATAAGCGCCGGCGATGTCCGTGATCACGTTATCGGCGATGAGGAAGGCAGGGCTTTGGGTCACGTGGATGCCCATTCCCCAGCCGCCGCAACCCAGAATGCGATAATAGCCCCCATAAACAGCCGTGTTGCCCATAATGGCGGACAGGGTGTTGCCGACGATGACCGGCGTGGCACGAATAACGGCGATGCCTACCCCATGTCCCCCTGCCGTGACACCCATGCCGCCCTCGATACGCTGAATGACGTTCCCGATGACAAAGGGCCTGGAGCCGTTGGCGATATGGATGCCGTAGGCGGTTTCGCCTTCCTGGCCCTCGTCGCCGCCGATGTCGGTGATGACGTTACGGGAAAGCATGGGCGAGGCCGCGTCCGTTGTGATGGCTACGCTCGCGTAGCGGATGACCGTATGGTCCAGGATGCAGCCGCTGCTGCCCCAGTCGGTGCTCGAATCGGTGAAACGGATGCCGTACCAGTGGCCGCGGACCGGTATGGGGGCCGCCGAGGTGAAGGTGATAGGTCTGTCCGGCTCC
>JAOADB010000151.1 GCA_026417535.1 Caldilineales bacterium | reverse complement strand
TAAGAGACAGGTACATGAGGAACAGGGGGATGGTAACGACGACGGCCGGCAACATGCGCGTGCTCAGGATGAAAAAGAGCAGGTCGTCCTTCCCCTTGACATCGAAACGGCTGAAGGCATAGGCAGCAAACAGCCCCAACACCACCGAGAAGACGGTGGAAATGCCGGCGATGATGAGCGAATTGACCAACCGCCGCACGTAATCGCTGGGGCCGGTGATCTCCTGGCCGCTGGCGAGGGCGATGCGCTCGAAGAGATTGAGCTCGCCAACGTTGGCTTCGGCCCGCAGCTGCTCGATGCGGGCCGGCGAGGCCACAGCGCGCTCGGTGAACAGGAAGACGAAGCCTTCCAGTGTGGGCGAGAAAATCACCTTGGGCGGCACCGAGACCACATCGGCGCGGGTTTTGAAGGCCGTGATCCCCATAACGAAGATGGGAATGAGACCGATCAGCGCAAAGACGATGACGATCAATGCTCGGAGCTTGCCCAACCAGCGGGCCCGCGGGCTGATTTTGTCCACCCGGATGGATTCAGTGACCGGTCGAGCCGGGCCTATCTCGTAAAAGGAAGCAGTCATGGCGGCACCCTCACGTGTGTTCCCCGCGCATCCGGTTGAGATAGCGGATGTAGAGATTGCTGACGGCGATGATGATGATCAGGATGATATAGGCCAGGGCGCTGGCGCGACCCGTGCGCCATTGCCCCTGAAAGGCCTGGCGGTAGAGGTTGACCGCGATCAGCTCGGTCTGGTCGCCGGGCCCGCCGCCCGTCATACCCATCACCAAGTCGAATGCCTTGAAGGCCTCGATGGTGCGGAACAGCACGGCAATGAGCAACAGCGGCGCCACCTGCGGCAACGTGATCCGCCAGAACTGGAACCACGAGCTGGCCCGGTCAATGGCGGCCGCCTCGTAGAGATAATCGGGAATGGCCTTCAGACCCGACAGCGCCAGCAGCATGACAAAGGGCGACCACATCCAGATATCCACCAGAGCCACGGCCCACAAGGCCAGATTGGGCACCGGTTGACCGGCGAAACGGCCGGCCAGCATGTCGGGACCGAAGCGCGGGTCGCTGAAGCCCAGCAGGTAGTTGAAATAGCCGAAGGTGGGGTTGTACATGAGCTTCCAGAACAGACCCACCACCACCGGCGAGATCATCATCGGCACCAGGATCAGGGTGGTGATGAGGCCGCTCCCGCGGAACTTCTCGCGCACGAGCAGGGCCAAGCCGAAACCCAGGATGAGCTGCAGGCCCACCGTGACCAACGCATAGCGTCCCGTCGTGGCAAAGTACTTCCAGGCCTGGCGATCCGTCAAAATATCGGCAAAATTCCCGAAACCAACCCAGGTTGGCGGCCTGTTGGCAATGGCCGAATAATCGGTAAAAGCCAGATAAAGGCTGTAAAAGAGCGGGAAAACGTTCCAAGCGATGAGGAGGATCAGCGTTGGCCAGATGAAGAAATTGACAATGGCGCGGTCGCTGAGTTCACGCCGCTGCTTTGCCCCCGAAGAGGCGCCCATAGGAGACCGTACCGGCAGGGTGGTCATGTGCACAACCCCTTGCTGGGAAAGGGTGGTGTCGGCTCATTGCCTACCGCCTGCCGACAACCCCCAAGAACCCGGGGGGCGGCGCAGCCATCTTCGCCGGCAACAACGACGACGATAATGGATGGCGAAGATGGCTGCGCAATGACCCCGGCAGTGAGAGGAGAAGGCTTACTTGATGTAGCCGGCCGCGCGCAGGATCTTGTCGTGCTCGGTAGCGATGGTATCCATCGTCTCCTTGGCCGTGCCGACACCCTCGACGATGAACTTGCTGAACTCACGCTGGGTGACTTCCAGCAGCTGGCCGTACTCCGGAATATTCCAGAAGTCCTTGACGAAGGTCATCGTCTCGGCGAAGGCCGGATTGAAGGGCGTGGCCTTCAAGAAGATGTCGCTCTTGAGCACGTTGGCGTTGCAGGTGTAGCCGCCCAGCTCGGCCCATTTGGCCTGGATGTCCTCGCGGCCGAACCACTTGATGAAGTCCATGGCCGCCTGCTTGCGCTCGGGGCTGATGTAGGAGATGATGCTCATGCCCTGACCGCCCAACGCCGCATGCTGCTTGCCCGTCGGACCGGCGGGGTTCGAGAAGAACCCGATCTTGTCGTAGTAGTTCGGGTTCGTGCCGGGGTTGACCAAGGCCGGGAAGAAGGCGAAGTAGTTCATGCTCATCGCCACCTGGCCGCTGATGATGGCGTCGTTGGTCTCGGTGAAGAAGGCGTTGCTCCCGCCAGGCCACTGGCAGCAGTCATACAGGTCGCGGTAGAACTGCACGGCCTCGATGGCTTCAGGCGAGTTGACGACACCCATCACGTTGTACTTGGCATCCTTCCAGTCCGCACCCCAGCTGAACATCGTGTTCTGCACACCCATGGTAATGGCGTCGTAGTCCTTCTGCGTGTAGATGGCCACACCGTACAGACCCTTGTCGGGGCGGGGGAAGAACTTGGCGATGTCCATCAGCTGGGCGTAGGTCTTGGGCGGAGCCAAGTCATAGCCGTACTGAGCCTTGAAGGCCTCCTTTTCGGCCGGATCCTCGAAGAGATCCTTGCGATAGGCCCAACCGTTGGCGTCACCCTCGGTGGGATAGGCCCAGTAGCGGCCGGAACCGGTGGGATACTCGCCGTAGTAGGTCAGGGTGGCCGGCGTGACCGAATCCTTCAACCCCGTGCTGGTGAGGAAGTCGGTCAGGTCTACGTAATGGCCCTGGGTGGTCATCTGGCCCAACCACTGGCTATCGCCCACGACCATATCCCAGGTCGTCCCCTTGGCGGCCATTTCCGTGGCGAACAGGTTGTAGAACGAACCCCATGGCTCCTGCACGACCGTGACCTTGATGCCGGTCTCCTGCTCGTACATGTTGCCGATCTGCTGCAGATAGTCGGCTGGGTCCCACTGGGCCCACAGGATCTTCAGCTCCTTGACCGCCGGGGCCGGAGCAGGCGTCGGCTGTTCGGGCTGTGCCGGCGCAGCGGGGGCCGGCGTGGGTGTAGGCTGGGCGCAGGCCGCCAACAGGGCAACGGCCAGGGCCAGGACGACAAACACGGTGAAACGACGAAACATGGTTGCACTCCTCCTTGAGAACGGTGACGTGGATAGGAGCGAAAAACGGGAGCGAAGGAATGGGAAACGGGTGTTGGGGTAGATAGCGTGCCTCACCTCCTTTCTGCCGCCGGGGGTGCGGCCGGATAATCAGAAATCGGCATCACCCTGCGGGATGGAAACGGCGGAACGTGCTCTCCCACAGGTTTTTGATGTGGACGCGCATGGCCTGTTCGGCGCCGGCGGCGTCCCGCTCGGCCATGCGCTCGACGATGACGCGATGTTCGTAGGTGCATGCCGCCAGGCGTTCCGGCGATGAACGCGTGTCCAGGGGGATGTAGGACACGCGGTTGCGCATTTGGATGGCCAGCTCACCCAGCAGCTGATTGGGACAGCGGGCGCTGAGCAACTCGTGATAGCGAGTATCGGCCTTGGACCAGGCCTGCCGGTCGCCCCGGCGCACGGCCTCATCCATCTCGTCGAGGATACGGCGCAGCTCGTCGAAGTCGGCCTGGCTCAGCATCGGGGTCACTAGCCGCACGACCTCGGGTTCGAGAATGGCGCGCACCTGGATGATGTTGAGGGTATCCTGCATCGAAGGCGCGGCCACGGTCACGGCCCGGCCCGGAATGACCTGCACCAACCCCTCTTGCGCCAGCACCTGCAATGCCTCGCGGACAGGCGTCCGGCTGATCCCCAGTAACTTTGAAAGCCGCGGCTCTGAGAGCGGCTCACCCGGTTGCAACATCCCATGCCGGATGGCGTCCTTGATGCGCTCATAGGCTACCTCGCGCAGGAGCTGCGAGTTGCCGGTGACCGTCGTCTCGGTTTGGGTGGCGAGGTAGGATTCGAGGGTGTCCATCGGCCTTGATGGATGGTGAGCGCATGCATGGGCAATGCAGGCTGTATACAGGCGGTATGTGGGTTGTATTATACCGATCCGGTCGGGTCTGTCAAATCGCAAGGAGGCGAAAAACGACGGCGGAGGACCTCTCAGAGAAAAAGTGGAAGAGGGGACCTCAGAGAAGCCTTGGAGGAGCCACATCCATCGTCTATCGGCCATCGTCCCGAATCAGGCCCAAAACATCTCGCCCGCCCCCTCGACGATGCAAGCCTCCTTGAGCAACGCCACGGCCTTACGCAGCCCTTCGTCGCTCGACATCAGCGCGTCTTCGTGCTCGATGGAGATGACGTAATCATACCCCACCATCCGCAAGGCGCTGACGATGTCTTTCCACACCTTGGCATCGTGGCCGTAGCCGATGGTGCGGAACGTCCACGACCGCTGCGGAATGCGGTCGTAGGGTTTGGCATCGTTGCAGCCGTTCACGGCCACGTTGAGCCTGTCCACGTACACATCCTTGCCGTGCATGTGGAAGATGGCATCGCCCAGGCGCCGGATGGCAGCCACCGGGTCAACCCCATTCCAGAAGAGATGGCTGGGATCGAAATTGCAGCCCAGCATCGGCCCCACGGCCTCGCGCAACCGCAACAGCGTCTCGACGTTGTACACGAGCATGCCGGGGTGCATCTCAAAGGCAAAGCGCACGCCATGGTCGGCGATGAAACGACCGGCCTCCTGCCAGTAGGGGATGGCGACCTGATTCCATTGGTAATCGAGGGCCTGCAGGAAATCGGGTGGCCAGGGACAGGTGATCCAGTTGGGCATGGTGTCGCCGGGCGCGCCACCGGGCAAGCCCGAAAAGCCGTTGACAACCGGCACTTCCAGAAGCTGAGCCAAACGCACGGCCTTGCGGATCTCCTCATCGGCCTTGCGCGCAACGGCCGGGTTGGGATGGAGGGGGTTGTTGTGGACGCTGAGCGCGCTGAGAATAAGGCCGCGGTCATGAATGGCCTGCAACCAAGCCCGCCGCTTGCCGAGATCGGCCAGGAGTTCGTCCACCGGACAGTGGGGATTGCCCGGATAGCCGCCGACACCGATCTCGACGGCCGAGACCCCGGCGGCCACGGCTTTATCGAGCGCCTCTTCAAACGAGAAACGCCCCCACAGGGCAGTGAAAACACCGATGCGCATGGCAAACCTCCTTCACAAAAAAACGGGATGAAGGACGAAGGGCGGATACTTTTCTGCCCTCAGGCCGGATGGATGCCGTTGGACCGCAGCAAACGTCGCAATCGAACAACGGTGGCGGTCTCGTCGAGTCGCACATCGGCCCAGGTAACAACCCGGCCGGCCGGGACGGGACGGACGACCCGGGCGCCCGGTGCCAGGCCGGCGGGAAGGGCGTTCTCGGCCCAGGCTATCTCAGCCCGCTCGATGAGACCGTAAAAGGTATAGCCGCCGAAGCCGTCCAGGTTCTCACCCGGTTGCAGATCGCGCTTGGCAACCGTCATCACCTCGGCCACGGGCCGCGGCAACGGCGCCAGGGTCACCGTGCGGAACAGGTGAGCAGCCGCCAGCGACAGGGGCGCCTCGATGAACCACAGGTGATAGGGTCGGAAAAAGGTGGAATAGCGACCGTCGCCCACCTTTAGGTACTTCAGGTCGGCGGCCAGGCGGGCATCGGGCATCCGACAGGTGATGAACACTCCGCCCGCCATGGCCGGTCCCTGTACGAATTCGACCACGCCGGGGAAAGGGATGGTGCCACCGTCTTCTTGCAACCGGAACAGGGCCGTGATCGTCTCCGGGGTGGCCTCGGGGCCGGTCATACCCCGACGCAAAGGGACACAGCCGGTGGCGTTGGCTGCGCAGGCCATCTCGAACATCGTCTTGGTGCCGTCCACATACGAGGCCGTCTGATAGGGGTCTTTGCCTGCAGCTGCGGCCGCAGCCGCTACGGTGGTAGGATTGGCCGTGGGGTCCAGGGGATTGTTCTTACCTTTGCCGATCACGATGGGTTCAAAGCCGAGCACGCGGACGTAATCCCACAGCTCCATCAGACAACCCGGCTCATCCCCGGATGAGACGCTGTAGAGCACCCCAGCCTCATCGGCCAGCCTCTTGAGCACATGCCCCACCGTGACATCGGCCTCGATGTTGACCAAGACCACGTCCTTGCCATGGCGAATGGCGGCATAGGCCACTTCGGCGCCGGCCGCCGGTGAGGCCGTCACATCGGTGACGATATCCACCGCCTCGACCTGTGCTGGCAAGGTCATGTCGTCGCTGACGACGCGGTAGCCGCGTCGGATGGCATCCATCGCCTCGCCGGGTGTGCTCGCCACGTGGATTTGGGCGGCGGGCACACCAGCCGCCACCAGCGCCGCCTGCGCTGCCGTCACATTGGCATCGGCCAACACGGCGATCGCCAAACCGGGAATGCGCTCGACGGCGGCAACAAAGCCGCTCCCCATCCAACCGGCGCCGTGACAGCCGATACGGATAGGGCGCCCGACGCGTTCACGTGCTTGCAAGTGTTCGTAGAGCATGGCCTTCACCTCTTGCCCTTAGCCCGAACCGCCGCGCGCGCAGCCGTCACGATGTCATCGGCAGTCAGATGGTATTTGCGCAACAGTTCGTCGGGTTCCGCCGATTCGGTGTACGTGTCGGCGAGACCGACAAAACGCATGGGCACAGGCCGATGCTGGGCAACAATACGGGCGACGTTGCTCCCCATGCCGCCGGTCAGCAGGTGTTCTTCGGCGGTGACGATGGCGCCTGTCTCGACGGCTGCGGCGACGATGGCCTCGACATCGAGTGGGCGCAGGGTGTGCAGGTCGAGGACACGGGCCTCGATGCCTTCATCGGCCAACACGGCTGCCGCATCAAGGGCCGCCGCGACCATGATCCCGCAGGCGATGAGAGTGACGTCATCGCCCTGGCGCAGGCAATTGGCCTTGCCGATGGTGAAAGGACAGCCATCGGCAGGGTAAACGGGTGGCAAAGCCACTCGACTGGAGCGCAACCACACCGGCCCGACGTAGTCGGTCGCTGCTCGCACGGCCGCCTTCATGGCAGCGGCATCGCAGGGTACGAGCATTACCACGGTGGGCAAACCGCCCACGAGGGCAAAATCTTCGATGCCCATTTGCGTCGGCCCATCCTTGCCCAGGGTGATGCCCCCGTGACTGCCGAGAATTTTGGCATTGATGTTCGACATCGCCACGGCCAATCGTAGCTGGTCGTAGGCATTACAGAGCAAAAACGAGGAAAAACTGGTAATCCAGGGGATGAAACCGCAGGCGGCCAAGCCAGCTGCCACACCCACCAGGTTGCTTTCA
Source organism: Caldilineales bacterium (assembly GCA_026417535.1). Lineage (GTDB taxonomy): Bacteria > Chloroflexota > Anaerolineae > J102 > J102 > SSF26. The sequence goes on along the minus strand of JAOADB010000151.1, from coordinate 1,675 downwards.
GCGATGCCGATGTTGAAAAAACGCTCCGGGAACGCGTGACGCACGGTCTCGGCCTTGGTCGAATTGCCCAGATCGCCGTCGAGCACCACCACCCGCGGATTGTGTGTGGCCACTTCCAGCAGCGCCTCGCCGAAGACATCGCGCAACGGTTTGGTGGCCGGTGGCAATCCGGCCCTGGCGCCCAATCGCCTGGCCTCTCCCGGTGTTTGTGCTATCGCCACGGTTTGGATCATCGCATCAGCTCCTCGCGGGCGCGTGCCGCCTGTTCCGGCGTCAGCGCCCGACCATGAAAGGTGTAATCGGCTTCGACGAACGAGACGCCCTTGCCCTTGACCGTGTGGGCGATGACGACGGTAGGACGGCCGGGTCGCGGAGGGCGAGCAGATTCGGTCAGGGTCGCCATGACGGCTGCCATGTCATGCCCGTCCATCTCCAGGACAGACCAGCCGAAGCTTTCCCATTTGGCCGCAAGGGGTTCCAGGGCCATCTCGCGGGCGATGGGGCCGGTCTCCTGGAATTTGTTGTAGTCCACAATGGCGATAAGGCGGTCGGCCCGAAAATGGGCAGCCGCCATGGCCGCCTCCCACACCTGGCCGGCCTGGCATTCGCCGTCACCCAAGAGCACAAAAACCCGATAATCGAGTCCGTTCAGCCGTCCGCCCAGCACATGCCCCAGCCCCACCGACAAGCCCTGGCCCAGCGAACCCGTTGTCGCTTCGACCCCCGGCAGCAAGGCCTGGATGGGATGGCCCTGCAGCGGGCTGTCGATCTGGCGTAGGGTCCACAGCAGGCTGCGGTCAAAATAGCCGGCATGGGCCAACGCCGCATAGAGCAACGGCGCGGCATGGCCCTTGCTCATGATGAACCGATCTCGCCCCGGCCACCTGGGGTCATGGGGGCGATACCGCAACAGGCCGCCGAAGTAGAGGGCAGTGACGATCTCGGTGGCCGAAAAACAACTCGAGGGATGCCCAGAACGGGCTAGGGTGGTCATCTCCAACACATCCAGCCGCAATTGCCGGGCCATGGCGTACAACCGGTTTATGTCCATAAGACCTCACACGAACGGCACGCGCCTGCACAGGGGCTTTGAACCGCGAAAACGTCCCTACTGGCCGCCGAGCATTCGACGCATCAGCCGGGCGATCTGGATGGCATCGCTGCTCTGCATGGCCTGGCGCAACTCCTCACGCGGCACGCGATCGAGCAGCTCGTAACCAAAATAGAGATTGCGGATGCTTTCGGCCACAGCCTGGGCCGGGTCCTCGCGATAGGGGAAGAGATCGAGACCGAACCAGCCATCGTAACCCCATTCCTCCAGCCAAAAAAGGGCCTCCAGCGTCTCCCACAGATGGACCGTGCCGACGATCACGTCGTCGTCGAACAGTTTCCAGTTGTCGTTCCAGTGGGTGTGGAACAGCTTACCGTATCGGCAGCATAGCGAGATGGACTCGGCCAAGTTCTCTTTCATCATCAAGGCATGGCCCATGTCAATGTTGATCCCCAGGTTGGGCCGGTTGATCTCGTTGACGATGGTCAGGCAATGACCGATAGTAGGCAGCAGGATGTGGGCCCGCGGTTCCCAGGCCTTGTACTCGATGACGATTTTCTGTTGCGGATTGTAATCGCACCATGCCGCCAGGTTCTCCACCAGGCCTGTCTCTTATACACATCT
>JAOADB010000150.1 GCA_026417535.1 Caldilineales bacterium | reverse complement strand
TCGCGGCCGATGGCGGACGAAGGGCTTCGTCGTTCGTCGTTCGTCCCGTGTCTTGGCCGAGGGGCGAGGGTTCCATCGTCCCCCTCATACCGGCACGCGTTCGACGCGGAAGGGGACGCCTTCGGGTGGGGTTTCCTCGAACTCGCGGGCGGCCAGATGTCCGGCGAAGACGGCCTGGGCGATGATGTTCGGCGCCTCGGCGTCGCCGATGACCCGCAACGACTTGAGCCGACCCGCAGCCAAGGCCGGTCGGAGTTCCTGATAGAGCGCGTCGTTGGGCAATCGGTCCGTGACCAGGACGACGGCATCGCAGGCCAGCTCGACCGGCGCGCCGGTCAGGGTGTGGGTCAGGGTCACGCCGTCGGGCCGGATAGCGGCCGGGACATGGCGGGGATAGAGGGCCACGCCCAACTCGAGCAGGCGCCGTTCGATCCGGGCCTGTTCCAGGGTGAATTGGGACCAATAGGCCACCATCGGCGCCGGGGTGAGCAGGGTCACCTGACAGCCTTGCCGCGCCAGGAGCTCGGCCAGGACGCTCGCCATGTAGTAATGGTCGTCATCGTAGATGACCACGCGGCCCTGCGGCCGACGGCCGGCCATGAGGTCGTCAGGCGTGAAGACGGGCAGGGCTTCAAGGCCGGGGAGGGGACGCCAAAGAGTGCGGCCGATGCCGTCGCGACGCCAGGTGGCGCCCGTGGCGACGATGACGTGCTCGTTGCCGGCGGCCAAAACGTCGTCGGCGCTCATGGGACTGCCCCGATACACGGCCACGTTGGGCAGTTTTTTCAGCTGGACCTCGCGCCAATCGAGCACCCGCCGCCACTCGCTCAGACCCGGCAGCTGCGATTCCAGGGCCACGCGGCCGCCCAACTCGCGCCGCGCCTCCACCAGGGCCACGCGATAGCCGCGGCGCCCCAGCCCGACGGCGCATTCGAGACCGGCCGGCCCCGCGCCGATGACGAGCACTTCGGCATCGCTGCGCCGAGGGGCGATCGTCTCGGGGTGCCAGCCGCGGCGCCACTCCTCACCCATCGTCGGGTTTTGGGTGCAGCGGATGGGGACGACCTTGTTGTCGGCGCTGACGCAGATGTTGCAACCGATGCACTCGCGAATGTCCTCGAAACGGCCTTCCTTGATTTTTTGAGGGAGGAAGGGGTCGGCGATGGAAGGCCGCGCCGCGCCGATGAAGTCCATGATGCCGCGGCGGATGGCCGCGACCATCGCATCGGGGGAAGTGTAGCGCCCCACGCCCACGACCGGCTTCGTCGTCAGCTTCTTGACGAAAGCGATGTAGCGCTCTTGATAGCCCTGCCCGGCAAAGCGCGACGTCACCGAGTCGTTGCTCCAGTCGCTGATGTTGACATCCCACAGGTCGGGCCATTCGGCCAGCATGGCGATGATGTCGTGGCCTTCGCCCTCGGCGGTGATGCCGTCAGGCCCGAGCAGTTCATCCACGGCCAGGCGCACGGCCACAGCGCAGCGGTCGCCCACGGCTTCCTTGGTGTCCTCGATCAGCTCGCGCAGGAAGCGGACGCGGTTTTCCAGGCTGCCGCCGTACTCATCGCTGCGGTCGTTGAACCGCCGGGAGAGAAAGTGCATGGCCAGACTGAGGCCGTGCCCGGCATAGCAGTAGATGATGTCGAAGCCGGCGGCTTTCGCCCGCAGGGCCGCCGCCCGGTGCCAGCGCCGCACGTTGCGGATGTCCTCTTTGTCCATGCGCCGGGTCTGCACGGGTTCGTAGCCGGTGCCGCCGATCACCCCCATCGAGCGGGGTCCCAACGGCGGCAATCGCGAGTACAGGTTGGGCGCATCCACCCCGTTGTGAGACAGCTCGATCCCGGCCAGGCTGCCGTGGCGGTGGATGAGCTCGGCCGTCAACGCCAGGGGCGGGATATCGTCATCATCCCACAAGCGGCCCTCGAAGAAGGGGGCCAGGTCGCCGGACGGATGGATTTCCACCTCCTCGGTGCAGACGACGCCCCAGCCGCCTTCGGCCTTGACCCGGCGCATTTCGGCCAGGGCGCGCGGCATGCGATAGCCGAGGCCGTTGCAGTGGGGCACCTGATAGAAGCGATTGGGGGCCACAACCGGCCCGATAGGAACGGGTTCAAAAAGAATGGCGAAGGGGTTGGACATGGTGGGTGGTGGGGGTTGGATATTGGATACTGGATACTGGATACTGGATTAGGTGGCCGCTTCGGCGGGGCCTCCATCGGGTGGATTGGGGTAGAGTATAGCAAGGGACGACAAAAAGCGCGATGTGACGGCCCAGCTCCCCCAAGCTCCCCAAAAACTCCCCAAGACACCCCGCGCAAGGCCCGTTCGGGAAGGATCGCTACTTGACAGACCAGGGCATTTTGCGATAGAAAAAAACCTGCCCTCAGTTTGCCGCTCTCATAGCTCTCGTTGCAGCCCGGTCGGATTTTGGCCCACGGTTTGATTCCGTTCCGACTCTTCCTCCGCTGGTCTCCGCTGTTGGATTCGGTTACCGGTTATTCTCCTGCCGACGCCTCGCCAGTTGGCAGTCTTCTGAGGCATCCCCCGGTTTTCTCCATTTCCATATGGTTCGCCAATCACATCCTCCCCATGGCAGATAGGGCCTTTGCATTGGGGCAACGGCCCGTTCGGTTGGTCGGCTAACAGGTTGTTTGGCTGACGTTTTGTCGTTTCGCCTGCTCTCCTGCGCAAACGGTTGCGCGTCGCAGCGTTAGCTCCGCGGACCGGTCACAGCCCTCCGATAGCCCGTTCCGGAACGGGTGCGGGCGTGGCGGAGCATGCGTTACGGTCGGGGAGCTTACAGGAGCTTGGGGAACTCAAGGGAGTTTGGGGGTTCGTTTTCCGTGTTTCGTCCTTCGTCTCGGCCATCGGCTCAAACCCGGGATACCCGTTATCCATCGTTATCATGTCTACCGATCGCACGCCTTCGCTGGGACTCTATATCCGGCGACAGGCCAGCAGTGTACCGCGTTATGTGCTGGAACAGACCCTGTACGCGCTGGTGGGATGGATTCCGACCGTGATCGGCATCGGCCTGCGGGCGTTGCTGTATCGGGCCATCCTTCACATGGACGGCATCGCCGCCATCGAAGCAGGGGTACGATTGCGTTTCGCCGATCAAATCCATCTGGGCAAAAACGTCTATATTGACGAAAATGTCTATCTCCACGCCTGCCCACAGGGAATTCGCATCGGCGATAACACGTTCATCATGTACGGTTCGGTGCTTCATGTGTACAATTTTCGCAATTTACCCCATGCTTTTATCCATATCGGCCGCGATAGTCTGATCGGCGAATACAACATCTTGCGGGGACAGGGCGGTATCCGTATCGGCGACCGGGTGTATACGGCGCCGAACGTGCAAATCTTGGCGGTCAATCACGTCTATGATGACCCGGAGCGGCCCATGATCGAGCAGGGCATCACGGCCGAGGGGATTCTGGTGGAGGACGATGTGTGGATCGGCGCCGGTGCCATCCTGACCGACGGCATCCGCGTGGGCAAGGGCGCCGTCATCGCCGCCGGCGCCGTGGTGACGGCCGATGTGCCCCCGCATACCGTCGTCGGCGGGGTGCCGGCGCGAGTGCTGAAACGGATCGAGGCCGGCGCGCCGCGTCCGGAACGCACGGTTTACCTGTGAAGGGTTCGTCGTTCATGGTTTGTCTTTGATTCCGGAGCGGGGCCGATTGAGAAGACGGACGACGAAGGACGAATGACGAAACCCCTCTGTCATTCGTCCTCCATCCCGGCCATCGGCCCAAACCCGAGACGGAGAGACTCACCCCGTCGTCCATCGTCCGTCATCTACCATCCATCGTCCCCTAAAACCTGTCCAGGAGGAGGAAATGACCACGCTCTCCATCGTGATCCCGGCGTGGAACGAGGAGGACGGCATCCAGGCCATCATCGGGCGGGTGTTGGCCACCCGGCCGGCCCTGGCCGAGGTCGGCGTGACCGGCTTGGAAGTCATCGTCGTGGACGACGGCTCGGCCGACCGCACACCGGTGCTGGCGGCGGCCATGGCGGCCGTCCACCCCGAGGTGCGGCTGATCCGCCATGAACGCAACGGCGGCTACGGCGCCGCCCTGAAGACGGGGTTTGCCGCGGCCACGGGCGAGTGGATCGGCTTCCTCGACGCCGATGGCACCTATCCGCCGGAGTACTTTCCCCGGCTTTACCGCGAGGCCGTGCGCCAGGACGCCGACATCGTCATCGGCTCGCGCATGGCCGGCGCCGAAAGCCGGATGCCCCTGGTACGACGGGTCGGCAACATCCTCTTCGCCCACCTGGTCAGCCTGGTCAGCGCCCGGCGCATTACCGATTCGGCCAGCGGCATGCGCATCTTCAAGCGGGAGCTGCTCGACCGGCTCTATCCCTTGCCCGACGGCCTCAACCTGACGCCCGTGATGAGCACCCGCGCCCTGCACGAGCACCTGCGCATGGTCGAGACGCCCATCCCCTACCACGAGCGCATCGGCCGCTCGAAGCTGAGCGTCGTGCGCGACGGCATGCGTTTCGCCCAGTCCATCATCTGGACGGCGCTGCACTACAACCCGGTGCGGCCGCTGGGCCTCGTGGGTTTGGGCGCGCTGGCGTTGGCGGCCGTCATCGCCGTGGGGGTGGTCGTGTTGCGCCTGCAAGGGGTGACGGCGCTGGGGCCGTTGGGTGCGTTCGCCGTGTTCGCCGGGCTGGTGTTGGCCGTCTCCGGCATCAGCGTCCTCAGCCTGGGCATCAGTTTCAACTACTTCGTCGCCCTGTTCCATCGCCGGCCCGTGCGCCAGGGCCTCTTCGGTCGTCCCCTGTTCTCCGTCAGCCTGGATCGCCATTTCGGCTGGATGGGGCTTGTCGCCATCGTGGTGGCGACGGTGCTCGGTCTGAGCAGCCTGATGTTGGGCGTCCGTGGCTGGCCGACCTCTCGTTTGTGGTTCTACTACTTGGCCGGGGCCTCGCTGGCCCTGGTGGGCATCCAATTGGTGATCGCCTGGGTGCAAATGGAGGTGCTGCGCGCCCTCCATGCGCGCAGCGACCTCATCAAGGCCGATATGCGCGCCAACGGCGATCGGGCTACAATAGAGGTCTCGGCAATGGTTCGGGCCGAGGACGGCAATGGCTCCAATGGCTATCCCGTCGCATCCCGGACGGACGAAAGACCGAGGACGAAGGACGGCTGAGGAAGGGTCTTCTGGTCGTTCGTCCTTCGTCTCGTGCTTGTACCGGCTCTCGGTCTAAATTCCCCGCTCTCCCACACCCACCTGTGAGGTGACACGATGACCACGCCGCACGATTTGCCCCCGGACGTGCGCGCCAACCTGGGCGCTCGCCGGTTGCCGCCGCTGCGGATGGCCCGCTTTCCCGACGCAGGCGCCGCCGTAGCAACCGTCACATCGTCCCTCCGTCCGCCCGGCAGCGTGGATGTGCTGCTCGTCAATCCACCCGCGCCGGACGGCGGCATCTGGATTCGCAGCCAGCACCGCGTGGGCCGGCGCAGCCGCGAGAACATGATCTGGCCTCAGGTCGAGCTGGCGCAGATGGCAGCTCTCCTGGCGCCCGATTACACGGTCGCCATTGTGGATGCCATTGCCGAGCGCATGAGCTGGCCCGAGTTCGAGAAGTTGTTGGACGAAAAACGGCCCAAGTACTACCTGACCCAGGTGACGGCGCCGACCCTGCGCAACGACATGTACGGCGTCTTTCTGGCCAAATCCGTGGGCGCCCGCACCATCGCCTTCGGCACCCACGTCACGCCCATGACCCTGGAGACGATGCGGCCCTTCCCGGCCCTCGATTTCGTCTTGCGGGGCGAGCCGGAGATGACCCTGCGCCAGCTCCTCGACACCCTGGAGGGCAAATCGCCTTCGCAGCCGAAGGTGGCCAAAATGCTGGCCGAAACGAGCACCCGGCCGGACGTCATCCCCGACCCGCAACGCCGTTCGCCCCTGGCCGGCATCCTGGGATTGGCCTGGCGCGACGGCGATGAGATCGTCATCAACCCCGACCGGCCTTTCATCCCCAACCTCGACGACCTGCCCCTGCCGCTCCACCATTTGCTGCCCTTGCAGAAGCAGCGGATGCCGATGATCAAGGGGCCGTTCACCTTCATCGTCACCAGCCGCGGCTGCCCGGCAGGGTGTAAGTTCTGCATCAAGCACGTCACCTATCAGAACACAGTGCGCGTGCGCTCGGCCGAGAACATCCTGGCCGAGATCCGGCAGCTGGTGGACTTGGGCGTCCATCACATCCACATGTACGCCGACTTGTTCACGGTCAACCGCGACCACGTCGTGGACCTGTGCCGGGCGCTGATCGAGTCGGGGCTGCGCATCAGCTGGACCTGCAACAGCCGCGTGGACTACGTGGACCGGGAGATGCTGCAGCTCATGGGCAAGGCCGGGTGCACCCTCATCTCGTGGGGCATCGAGAGCGCCAACGAGGCCATCCTCAAGCGCATCCGCAAGGGCTATCGCAAGGAGCAAGCCATCCAGGCCCTGACCTGGGCCAAAGAGGCCGGCATCAAGAACTGGGGCTATTTCATCATCGGTCTGCCCGGCGAGACCGAGGAGACCATCAAGGAAACCATCGCCTACGCCAAATCGTTGCCCCTCGACATCGCTCTGTTCCACATTGCCGCGCCCTATCCGGGCACGCCTTTCTTCTTCGAGGTGGTGGAGAACGGCTGGTTCCGGCCCGGCACCCGCTGGGAGGAGGTGGACATGGACCAGTCCACCGTGTTGGATTATCCGGGCCTGACCGCCGAGCAGCTCGAGTATTGGCAGAAACGGGCGACGCGCGAATGGTCGTTGCGCCCCGGCCCCATCCTCACCTTCCTCAAGGGTCTCAACAGCTGGGAAGGCTTCAAGAGCGCCGTGAGTGTGGGCTGGCAAACCCTGCAATTCATCCGGGGCTGAGACCGCAGGCGGTGGACCATGACCCATTTTGCGACGTCCCCGCAGGCGGTAGGGCGAATCCTCGGCCTGGTTCTGCTCTTGCTCTTCCTGGCCCCCGGTTTGGGCGCGGCCGGCAGCCGCGAGAGGGTCTCGCCCAACCGCGGGCCGTCGGTTCCAGCGGCGGAAACGGTCGTTCTGCCGACGGACCCCTTCGGGGTCTATTTCTACCCGGCTACGAGCCTGGTGGGTGCGGCGCCGATGCAACAGGCCGGGGCCGTGTGGGCCGAACTCCATCTGGATTGGCGACAGATCGAGAGCGTGCGAGGGATGTACAATTGGGCAGCGGCCGATGCCATGATCGGCGACGCCGTTCGCCACGGTTTTCAGGTCATCCTGACCGTGGTGGGCAACCCGGAATGGGCGGCCGACACGTATTGCGGCCCCATCCGCCCGGAACGTCTGCCCGATTTCGCCGCCTTTCTGACCCGCATGGTGCAGCGCTACAGCGCAGCGCCTTACAACGTGCGTCATGTGGCCCTCTACAACGAACCCGATAACGGCGACCCGCTCACCTTTCCCTGGCTGGGTGGGTGTTGGGGCCGCACCCATCCCAACCATGCCTCTGGGGCCGGCGGTGCCGCCTATGCGCGAATGCTCTCCTATGCCTATCCGGCCATCAAGGCGGGTCATCCCGATGTGCTGGTGCTGATGGGCGGCCTGGCCTACGACTACTGGTGGAACCCGGCGCAGGGGTCGCGCGGGCCGTTCGATCCCCACTTTCTCGATGAGATGCTGGCAGCCGGCGGTGGCCAATTCATTGACATGATCAACTTCCACTATTTCCCGGCCTTTGCCCGCACCTGGGCCACCGGCGACCCCTACACGAGCGACATCATGGGCAAGGCCAACCATCTCCGCCAGGAGGTGCGGAATGCCACCGGCCGCGACCTGCCCATCCTCTGTACCGAGACGGGCCGGCCCACGAGCAGCCGAGTGAACGACGGCAATGTCTACAGCGACGAGCTGACGGCCCGCTTCGTGGTGCAGGTCTATGCCCGCAGCCTGGCCAACGCCATCCATCCCGTCATCTGGCTGCAGGCCGTGGATGAACCCTGGCTGAACTACGCCTACGGTTTGTTGCGCACGAACCTGACGCCGAAACCGGCCTATTTCGCCTATCGCACAACGACGACCGAGCTGCGGGGCGCCCGGTTCCTGACGGTCCGCCGCGACCTGCCGGCTGCCATCGAAGGCTACGATTTCGCCGTGGGTGAGCGCCGCGTGACGGTGCTGTGGACGTTGAACGAGACGACGGTGCCGGTGAGTTTCCCCGTTTCGACGCCGGGTGGCATCCTGCGGGTGGTGGATAAACTGGGCAATGGGCAGCGCATCCGCGATGGCGGGGCCGGCGACCTGGACGGCCAGACGAACGGGGCCGTGCGCATCCCCGTGACGGCCAGCCCCCAGTTCGTGGCCGAGGCCGGCGAGGAAACGCCGACCCCGACGGAGACACCGACCGCCACGCCGACGGAAACCCCAACGCCGACGGCCACGTTGACCTCGACGCCGACCGCAACGGCCACGCCGACGGCGACGTTGACGCCGACTCTCATCCCCACAGGGACGCCGACCCCAACGGCCACGCCGGCGCCCACGGTCACGCCGACGCCTTCGCCAGCGCCTGCCACCCCGTCGGCGCTCTATCTGCCCGTGATGTGGCGAGAGATGGCCAGGCCCACCCCGACGCCCACGCCGACGCCCATCCCGACCGCGACGCCGACCCCGACGGCGACGTCAACCCTCATCCCGACCGCGACGCCGACTCCGACGGCGACACCAACCCTCACCCCGTCGCCGACGCCGGAGTTGCGCTACCATTACATTTTCGTCCGTATCGGGAACAAGGCCCGTTTCTTCCCGCGCTCCTGGTCGCTGAACGCCTCGCCGTGAGCCAATCCCTCGATTTGCCGGTCCCTTCGACCCCGGCCAGGAGGCTGATCCGCCGCCGGTCGTCGGCCGTGGCGGCGGTTTCGCCCTTGGCGGCCGGGCCGGCGCTGTTGTTGGCCCTGGCCGTGGTCTCGTGGTACCTGCGGCTGACGCTCGGCCCCTGGC
>JAOADB010000149.1 GCA_026417535.1 Caldilineales bacterium | reverse complement strand
AGATGTGTATAAGAGACAGGAGATAGCGCGCTCGACGGGCCGCGCTTTCGATGAAAGCCCAGGCCAGGCCGGGATATTGGGTCGCCACCTGCCTGAGATCGCCGCGGCGGATCAGCCAGATCAGAGCGGCAGTTCGCGCCGTCGCCATGGCCGGGTTCGGCCCGCCGTCGAGGGCCGCGATGTCGTTGAAGGTCTCGCCGGGACGGATGATGTGGAGGATTTGCTCCCGCCCATCCCGGGAAAGGCGACTGATCTTGACTTCTCCCGTCTCCACGACATAAAGCCCCAGGCTGGGTTCTCCCTGCAAAAAGATGATCTCGCCGGCATCAAAGGTCAATGGCGACGCTATGGCGGCCAGCGCCTCCAGCACGGGCCGGGGCTGGTCCTCCAGGTAAGGAACCCGGCGAAGCAGTTCAGCAGAGAGTGGCATGATGGGGTGAGTTCCTGCCGGTTTGGCGGGAAAACGTGCTATGATTGGCGTTATCCGATTGTACACACCGTGGCGATTACCTGCCAACGGCGGGTGTTCTCCCCCCGATCAAACGGCCGTTATGGACGTCCTGTCCGATCTCTCCATTGTCACCATTCGTCGGGCCATGCAACGACCTTTGCCGGGCGTGCGGGGCCAGATGCGGATGACGCCCAGCTATCGCCTCGATCCCGATCTGTACCGGCGACAGTCGCGCGATTGTCGCCGAGGGGCCGTGCTTTTCCTCCTCTACCCCTGGCAAGGCGAGCTCCACACCGTGCTAACGGTGCGACGGCTCGATCTCCCCGATCACCCCGGTCAGGTGGCCTTCCCCGGCGGCGCCCGCGACGGCAACGAAACGGTGGCGCAGACGGCGCTGCGCGAGGCCCAGGAGGAAGTAGGCGTGGACCCGGCCCGGGTCGAAGTCCTCGGCCGCCTCACCCACATTTACATCCCGCCCAGCCACTTTTGTATCCAGATCGTCGTCGGCTACACCCCTGAACGCCCCGTCTGGCAACCCAATCCCCGTGAGATCGCCGTGCTGCTCGAACCGCCCCTGCGGCACTTCCTGGATCGCGCCAATTGGGGCGAGGAATGGCGCCCCTTTCAGGGCCAGATGCACCGTATCCCCTTCTTCCGCCTCGGCGAGCACAAGGCTTGGGGCGCCACGGCCATGACCATTGCCGAGTTCATCACCCTTTTGGAAGACGAAGTGGGCCATCCTTTGGTACAATGAGCCATGGCTGTCCCCTCATTTCGCATGCGCTCGCCGAGGACAGGACGAAAAACGGACGGATGACGAAGACCCGTCGTCGTCCGTCCTTCGTCCTCCATCTCGCTCTCGGCTTTTCCCGGAACGAAAGACCGACAACCAACTACCGATTATCACGATGACCATCCTTGCCCCATCCCCGGCTCCGACTGCGACGACAATGCCCGCGTCTTTGCGGCTGAGCCTGGCCGAGTTCCTGGCCCTGCCCGAAGCGCCCCCGCGCTACGAATTCGAGGAGGGTGCCCTTATCCCCATGCCCCAACCCCACAGCCGCCATCAGAAAATCCTCCTGCGCCTGGCCGCGCTTCTCGATGCGCACATCGTGGCGCATGGTCTCGGCAGTCTTTGGCCGGAGATTGACGTCATCTTGCCGGGGGAGCAGCGGGTCTATGCGCCCGACCTGGTTTACCTCCGGGCCGAGCATCTCGACCGGCACCACGAGGGCGACGGCCGCATCCACGGCGCGCCCGACCTGGTTGTCGAGATCCTCTCGCCCTCCACCCGCCTGCGCGACCGCACCACCAAGCTAGAAGCCTATCAGCAGGCCGGTGTGCCGTGGTACTGGCTGGTGGACCAGGATGACCTGACCGTCGAGGAGCTCGAGCTGACCCCGCGGGGCTACTTGCTGGCCCAGGTGGTAGCCCCCGGCCAGCTCTTCCGCCCCGCCCTCTTCCCCGAACTCAGCCTGGACCTGGCGGCGATGGTTGCGTGATCGCCTCATTGGGGTTTGGCGCTTCCTCAGGGCGAAAGACGAAAGACGGATGACGACGGATTTTCGTCATCCCTACTTCCTCTTCCGTTTCATCGCTCTACAACGGCTGCCGACCCGCGAAGCCGGTATCGAGTTCGTGCCAATAGCGCAGACGATCCTCCCCATAGCGCCAGCACAGGTACACCACCCGTCCCTCCCGCAGGGCCGGAAAGTCCACCAGGCCCATGTCAATGTCCTTCAGCTCGCAACCCAGGTCGCGAATGGTCAGGATGGCCCTTTCCATGCGCTCGAAGTAGGGTAACATCTCGCCCGCCTTGCGGCTGCCGCCGTTGCCGATGGCGGCCTCAAGCACGGGCAACAGATCGGCACGGGCCGCGCGGATGGCATCACGCGCGGCCCGGAGTTCATCAAGCAGCGCCGTCAATCGAGGCAGCAAGGCATTGGCCTCGGCCACCGTGAACAAACGGCGTTCTCGCATCGGGATCAATGGCACGATTCGGGCATGGCTTCGCCGGTGTGGCTGCGGGCCGTGCGGAAGGAGCTGCCGCATCCGCACGAGCTGGTGGCATTCGGGTTCTCGATGTTGAACCCGCCGCCCATCAGCGTGTCCACCCAGTCAATGCGCGAGCCGTTGATGTAAAACAGGCTGATGGGGTCCACGTAGACCCGCAGGCCATGCTGCTCGTAGACCTCGTCGTCGGGACGCGGGTTGTTGTCGAAGGTCATGCCGTACTTGAGGCCGCCGCAACCGCCGCCCTGCACGAACACGCGCAGGCCATGGGTCTCGGCCAGACCCTTCTGGACGAGAATTTCGCGCAGTTTGGCTGCCGCCGCAGGGGTCAGGGTGACGCCGTAGGTGGTTTCTGCAAAGGGCATCGTCATGGTGTCGTTTGCCATAGGAAAAGCCTCATCAGGAGAAAGGATGAAAACCGTAGTGATTGTATGTCAAAACCATCGTGCGGACAAGTGACTGGAGTTCCAAAAAACCGGCACGGGTTTACTACCCGCCGATCTGCGACATGAGCCGCGACTGCGGGATGATGCCTTCGGGCAAACCGTGGCCCCAGGGCTTTTGCCAAATGGCAGCCACGATGTGCTGCTTCAGTTCGGCCATGCTCATCCCCTGCCGCAGGGGCGTCAGCAGGTCGAGTTCGCCGTCGCGCAACAGGCAGAGCCGCAACTTGCCGTCGGCGGTCAGCCGTACGCGGTTGCATCCGGCGCAGAACGGCTCGGTGATCGTGCTGATAAAACCGATGGTCCCGCGGGCGCCGGGCAGCCGATAGGGGCGGGCGGGATCGCGGGGATCATGGCCGGGCACCTCCTGCAGGGGTCCCAGCTCGGCCTCGATGCGGGCGCGCGTCTCTTGGGAGGAGACCACGGCTGCCTGGGCGAACTCCGCCTCGCTGCCGAACGGCATCAGCTCGATGAAGCGGATCTCCCAGTCCCGTTCCAGCGAGAGCCGCGCCAGCGGGACCACCTGGTCATCGTTGAAGCCGCGCGTGACCACGGCGTTGATCTTGATCGGCCGCAGACCGGCCGCCTCGGCGGCCTCCAGCCCGGCCCACACCGTGTCCAGGTCGCCCCAGCGCGTGATGCGTCGGAACTGCACGGGGTCGAGCGTGTCAATGGAGATGTTGACCCGTTTCAACCCGGCGCGGGCCAGCGGCTCGGCCAGCTGGGGCAAAAGAATCCCGTTCGTCGTCATCGCCAGCATTTTCAGCCCCGGCAGATGGGCGATAAACCGCACGATCTCGACCAGATTGGGCCGCACCGTCGGTTCTCCGCCTGTGAGCCGGATTTTTTCGATCCCCAATTCGACCAGTGCCTGCACGATCTGAAACAGCTCGGCGTCGCTCATCAGCTCATGCCGCGGACGGAAGGTCATCCGTTCGGGCATGCAGTACACACAGCGCAGGTTGCAGACATCCGTGAGCGAAACCCGCAGGTAGTTGATATGCCGCCCGAAACGGTCGTACAGCCCCGGACCGGTCGGATACAGACGGTCTTGCGGTGGTTCCCGCAAGGACAGCGGTGTTTCAAACAAAGGAATCCTGACCATGGTAAGCATCCATTAGAACGGATTCCGGCAACAGGGGAATCACCTGCGCCGACGAGGTGACAAGCCGATACGAACACCGCCCATCGCCGGCCACGATATGCTTGATGCGCTGCGGCTCCAGCCCGGTCAGTTCGCTCACCAGTATCAGGTCCATGTGACACAACTCGCGATGGTCATCGGCCAGGTCGGCATAGGGGCAGTTGCAGGTGTGAATGACGAAATCGTTATTGACCCGCTCGCATTCGGCCATGTAGCCGAGTTCGGTCAGCAGCCGGATGGCCATCTCCACCCGCTGTTCCGTGGGCAACGCCATGAGCTGCGGTCGCAACGGCGCCGCCGTTTGGGCCGCGAAATCGGCCATGACGGCCAGCAGGTCCTCCTCCGAGAGCACCCCTTTCAGGGCATCCAACGTCCTATCGGCCAACTCGCGAAAGCGGTTGGGGAAATAGGCGTTGGCCTCGTCCGTGAGGGCATAGACCTGCTGGGGCCGACCGACGCTGTTCTGGCGCTGCGACCGGACGACCGTCACCAGCCCATCGCCGATGAGCAGATCGAGATGATGCCGCACCGAGACCGGCGCCATCTCCAGCTCGTCGGCGAGGGTCTGAATCGTGGCCTGGCCCCGACGTTTCAGAATTTCGAGGATGGACTTCCGAACCGCATGCATGGCGATTCGGATTCTACCACGACCGGGCAAGTCGTGTCAATTTTTATCAAAATCTTCATAGAAATTCGGCTGCACGCACACAGCGATGGGGCCGGCCCAAGCCAGCAGTCGTTCGTCGTCGTACCAACGGCCGACGAGCTGTAACCCGATGGGCAGGCCGCCGATAAGGCCCGCAGGTACCGTGAGGGCCGGCAGACCGGCATAGGTCCAGGGCAGGTTCATGATCGGGTTGCCGGTGCTCTCAAGGCCGGCCGGCGCCGGACCCGTTGCGGCCGGACACAGCCACAGGTCAATGCCGTGGGCCGCCATCACCTGTTCGACCTCCGCGCGCAACTCGGCGCGACCCCGGCGGATGGCCTCGGCCTCAGCGGCCGGCACGGCCTGGCCCTCGCGGATGAGCGCGGCCGTGCGCGGGCGGTAGAGGGACTCGTAGCGGGCAAAGAGGCGGGCGTGCTCCTGGGCGAACTCGAACGCGATCAGGCGGCGATGCCGGGCGTTGATGGTCGCGATGTCCGGGAAGAGGGGCACCTGCAGGACCTCGTAACCGGCCGCCTGCAGCCGTGCGATCTGCTCGGCCAGCGCCGTCAGGGCTTCGGGCGTGGCCTGTTCCAGGTAAGGGCCGACGGGCACGGCCAGCCGGGGACGCCCCGGATCGGTCACGGGACGCCAATCTCGGCAGAGCACGCCTGCGGCCAGCGCCGCGCCGGCCACATCCTGGGTAAACAGACCGATATGGTCAACCGACCGTGCGAAGTAGAGCAGGCCGGCGGTGGGGATGCGGTCGTAGCTGGGCTTGAAACCGACGATGCCGCAAAACGCCGCCGGCCGGATGACCGAACCGATGGTCTGCGTGCCCAAGGCCAGGGGAGCCAGTCCTGCGGCCACGGCCGCGGCCGAGCCGCTGCTGGACCCGCCGGGCGTGTGCGCCGGGTTGTGGGGATTGCGGGTCGGCCCCGGCTCGAAGTAGGCGAACTCGGTCGTCACCGTCTTGCCGAGGATGAGGGCACCAGCTTGGCGCAACAGGCCCACCACCTCGGCCTCGGGCCCGGTCAGCTCATCGGCTGGCAGGTGCGAGCCGGCCTGGGTGGGAAAACCCGCCACGTGGATGATGTCCTTGACGCCGACGGGGATGCCGAACAGCGGCGGCCGCGAGGCCGGGTCGGGATAGCGGTCGCGCAGGGCCTGGGCTTCGGCCAGCAAGCGCCTGCGGCGATCCGGTTCGGGCACCAGCGCCTGCACGTGGGGTTCGACCGCGTCGATCCGGTCGCATAGCCGTTCGAGGTAGCCCGTCAGATCGAGCTTGCCCCCGCGCAGGGCTGCAGCCGTCGGCGCCAGGGGATGGGCATGGAGCAGCGATGTCATAGGGGTTACTTGGCTGCGCTTACGTCGGGCTAGGGGTCACTGCGCAGACGGAAGACGAACGACGAAAGACGGCTTCTCTCCGTCCTTCGCCTTTCGTCCTATTCGTCATCGGTCTGAACCGTCTGCCGTCAGGGAATGATATCGGCCACCGATTCGACGATCCGGGTGGGCTGGTAGGGATAGCGGGCCACCTCTTCGCGGCGGGTGACGCCGGTCAGCACCAGGATGGTCTCCATCCCGCTCTCGACGCCACCTTTGATGTCGGTGGCCATGTTGTCCCCGACCATGATCGTCTCTTCCGAATGGACATTCAGGTAGTTGAGAGCCGTGCGCATCATCAGCGGGTTGGGTTTGCCCACGAAATAGGCCGGGACGCCGCTGGCCTTCTCGATGAACGCGGCCATGGCGCCGCAGGCCGGCACCCACAGCCCGCCCTCGCCGGGACCGCTCACATCGGGATTCGTGGCGATGAAGCGGGCGCCGGCCCGGATCAGGCGGATGGCTTTGGTCAGCATGTCCAGCTGAAAGCTGCCCTCGCCCAGGACAACGTAATCGGGATTGAGGTCGGTGATGACGTAGCCGATGCTGTGGATGGCCGTGATGAGGCCGCTTTCGCCCAGGACAAAGGCCGTGCCGCCAGGGCGTTGGGAATGGAGAAAGCGGGCCGTGGCCATGGCCGAGGTGAAAATGCGCTCGGTCGGCACATCCATGCCGATGGTACGCAGGCGATGGGAGAGGTCGGAAGGTGCGTAGGTCGGATTGTTCGTCAGAACCAGGTATTCGACCCCCGCCTCTTTGAGGCGCTCGATGAAACGGTCCGCGCCCGGGATCATAGTGCTGCCGTGGACCAGCACCCCATCGAGGTCGATCAGATAGTGTTTTTTCATGTTCGGACGTTCTCCGTTTCGTCACCTGCGGAGGCCACCCGGCGACGGGCCTCGGCAATCCAGGCCTCGTAGTCAAAACGGCCACCGGGTGGGACGCCGAAGACGGCTGCCAATTGCTCCGGTGTCTTTTGGGCCAGGTCTTCATAGGTGAGGATGCCGGCCTCGTAAAGGCGCCGGGCCAGAGCCTTACCCAGGCCGGGCAGGGCCACGAAATCGTCCGCCCGCGTACCCGACCAGACGAGACCGACGGTATCCGTCGTCTGGGCCAGGGCGAGAGCGCTCTGCCGGATGGCATCCCAATCCAGGCGGCGACGCTGGGCGACGGCCGGCTGGAGAATGGCAAGCCATTCGGCATCGTTCAGGTGGACGAGTTCCCAAAACGTGCCGATGCCGGCGCGATAGAGGCGATTGGCGAAGGCCTGTCCGATGCCCCGGACCTCCTCCAAATCCTGGGGCCAGGCCTGTTGCCGGACGGTCACGCCGGCTTCGGGCGTGGCTCGCAGGATGCGGGCCTTGATGGCCGCCACATCGAGGGCTACGAACGGCGCTGCCGCGGCGCGTTCGGTCAGGGCCTCGGCCTCGGCCACGGTGGGGGTCTCGGCCTGGGGTGCTGCTGCGGCCTGTTCGGCGAGGGCGACGGTTGTCGTGGCATCGGGAACCACGGCCGGCGGCGGGGCAGTCGGCATCGCGGCGGCCTGCGCCTGCAGGCTTTCGACCTGCATCTGGAGGGCGGCGAGTTCGGTCATGCGTTGGCTCAGGGTGGCCTCCAGACCGCGGCGATTGATTTGGGCCGCTTCTAGCTCGGCCTGAAGCGCCGCGACCTGCCGGTTCAAGGCTTCGAGTTCACGGTCGCGGTGGGCCAGAACGTTTTCGAGTTCGGCTCGGGCCGTCTGCGCGGCTTCCAGCCGATGGCGCAGGTCGGCGTTTTCGGCCTCCCGGATGTCAAGACCGGCCCGCAGCTCGGCCGCCTTCGTCCGCAGCTCCTCCAGCTCGACCTCTTGAACCTCTTTCCCGGCCTTGGCGGTGGCGATCTGCGTTTCCATGCGCGCCCGCAGCTCGTGATGGGCGCTGCGCAGATTGACCAGCTCGTTTTGCAACTCGGTGATCCGCTTGTAGGCCTCGGTCAAGCGGGCGTAATAGGCGGTCAGACTCGCTTCGAGGGTTCGGTTCTGCTGTTGCGCGGCGCCGAGCGCTTGCTCGTTGGCGCGCAGCCGCTCCTCGCGTTCCCCCAACCGCGCCTGCAGTTCACCTATCCGCTGTCGCGCGGGCCGACGCCAGAAAAGCCAGCCCAGGATGAGACCGACAACAAGGCCGAAAAGCCACACAACGAGGGGATGAACGGATGAGAAGGTCATGATAGGGACGATGGACGATAGACGATGGACGATAGACGATGGACGATGGACAAAGCTCCTCGAAGCTCCTCCAAGCTCCTCCAAGCTCCTCTCAAATAGCGCCTTCCTGGCGAAGCCGGGCGATGTGATCGGGAGGATAACCCAGGGCCTGGAGGATTTCGTCCGTGTGCTGGCCCAGGAGGGGCGGCGGCAGGCGGTAAGAGGGCGGAGTGAGCGACAGGTGCATGGGGTTGCCGATGGAGCGGACAGGACCGATGACCGGGTGTTCCAGGGTGACGATCATCCCCCGCGCCTGCACATGCGGGTCGTTGAGGGCCTCGTCAATCTCGTTGATGGCGCCGCAGGGGATGCCGGCCTCGCGCAGGCGGGAGAGCCAGAACTCGGCCGGCTGGCTGCGGAAGAGGGGTTCGAGCTCGGCCCGCAGCTCGAAGCGATGGGCCAGGCGGTCGGCGTTCGTGCGGAAACGAGGGTCGGCGCCGACCGTCTCGCTCACACCCAGCACCCGGCAGAACTCCTCCCACAGGCGTTCGCTGCCCACGGCCACCAGGAAGGGCTTGTCCTGGGCCTGGAACGGCTCGTAGGGCGCGATCTGGGGATGGTAATTGCCCAATTTGCGCGGGCGCTGGCCGGTGGCAAAGTAGTTGCCGGCCAGGTTGGTCAGCCAGGTGATCTGCGAATCGAGCAAGGCCGTGTCTATGAACTGGCCCTGGCCGGT
>JAOADB010000148.1 GCA_026417535.1 Caldilineales bacterium | reverse complement strand
AGATGTGTATAAGAGACAGGGTGATATTGAACAGGTTGATGGGGTCGAGGGGGTCGTTTGCACGTGCGGCTAACGCCCGCGCCCGCACGGCCGGGTCCATCGTCCAGGGATGGAGCATTTCTTCGAAGGTGGGACCGAGAATCAGTTGGGACATGGGGGTAATGGGATGGTGAGGTTAGGCCGATAGCCGGGACGGACAACGAACGACGGAGGGGTTTCGTCTTCTGTCGCTCGCCCTTCATCACAGATTGCGCGAACAGAAGACAAACCACGAAAAGCTATCCATCGTCCAGATCCTCCGGTAGCCGCAGGCGGTCGCCGGCCTGGGGGATCAGGATGGACCCGCGAAAGGCTTCGGCCGCCTCGCGGCGCCAGGCCTCGGGATCGCCGGCCGTCCGATGCACCAGGGCCAGGTGACGCACGCCCGCGGCCTGGGCCACCTCGCCAGCGGCGCGGGCGCTCGTGTGCACGCCCGCCAGCTCGACCGTGTGGGCAGCCAGGGCCGTAGCCTCATGGACGAGCAAGTCGGCCCCACGCGCCAGCTCGACCACGGCCTCGCAAGGCGTCGTATCGCCGCTGTAAACCAGGCCGAAACGCCGGCCGCCCGGCGTCAGTTCCAGGTCCAGCCGCAGGGCAAAGGCCGGCACGGCGCCGTGATTGACCAGGGCCAACCGAGCCGTCATCCCGGGCACATCCGGACAGGGGTGGGGATGGTCGGTGGGCAGGGGATGGAGCACGATCTCATCGCCCAACAGGGGCGGGATGCCGGGATAGACCAGCTCGATCAGCCGCCGCCAGGCTTCCAGCACCTGAAGCGCGCCGAAATAGACCCGCCGCCGGTGATAAAAGAGCAGAATAGGGCTGCCCAGGATGTGGTCGCCGTGCTGATGGCTGAAATAGACATGGGACACCTCGGCCGGGTGGACGCCGACGTTCGCCAGCTGCATGAGCACAGACGGCCCCGCATCGAGCAGGATATGGGCCTCGCCGTAGCGCAACAGCAGGGCCGTGTGGTCGCCCGGCCGGGTGGGCCGAATGGAACCAACGCCGAGGAAGATGAGTTCGGGCATGATCGGACGATGGACGATGGACGATGGACGATAGACGATGGACGGTGGACGGTGGACGATGGACGATGGAAGCTCCTTCGAGCTCCTCTAAGCTCCTCCAAGCTCCTTCAGCTCCTCCAACCTCCTCCCAACTCCTCCAAGCCCTCGATTGCCTCGAGGGTAGCGGCCACGCGCAGGGGGTCGCCGGCGCTACGGCGGGCTGCGGCGATGTCCTTGAGACCGTTGCCGGTGCTGAGGACGACCACCCGTTCGTCGGCCGCGATCAGCCCCTGCGCTACGGCGGCGACGAGTCCGGCCGTGGCCGCGGCCGCAGCCGGTTCGGCAAAGACGCCCGTACTGCGCGCCAGCCGGGTCATCGCCTCCAGAATGGCCTCATCCGTCACCTCGATGAACGCGCCGCCGGTCTCGCGGACGGCGGCCAGCGCCTTGCGGGCATCGCGCGGCCAGTCTACGGCGATGGAATCGGCCAGGGTAGTCGCCGGCACGGCCGCCACCCGGTCGGTGGCGCCGGCACGCCAGGCCTGGGTCAAAGCATTCGATCCGACCGCCTGCACCCCCATCAACCGCGGCATGTGGTCAATCCAGCCGAGGGCCAGGGCATCGCTCAGCCCCTTGTGCACCCCGCCGATAATGCTGCCGTCGCCCACCGGCACCAGGATGACATCCGGCGCCAGCCAGCGTCCAGGGGCCAGGCCCTCCTGTTGGGCCAGCGCCTCGACGATCTCGTAGACCACGGTCTTTTTGCCCTCGGTCGTGAAGGGGTTCAGGCCCGTGTTGCGGTTGTACCAGCCGAAACGGGCGCAGGCCGCCGTGCACAGGTCGAACGCCTGGTCGTAGGTGCCCTCGACGGCCAACACCGTGGCGCCGTACACGAGCAACTGCGCCATCTTGGCCGGCGGCGCCGTGGCCGGAACGAAGATGACACACCGGCCGCCTCCCCAAGCTGCCACCTGACCTGCCAGCGAGGCCGCGGCGTTGCCCGTGCTCGCCGTCGCCACCGTGTCCAGGCCCCATTCCCGCGCCCGCGCCGTCACCACGGCGCTGGCCCGGTCTTTCAGGCTGGCCGTGGGATTGCGGCCGTCGTCCTTCACCCATACCCGGCGCAAACCCAAACGTGCGGCCAGCCGCGGGGCCGGCAACAGCGGCGTCCCGCCCACGGCCAGCGGCGGCAACGAGCGCCGGTCGGCGATGGGCAACAGGGCCTCGTAGCGGCCGATGCTCGGATCGGGATCGGCCGCAATGCGGGTCGGATTCGTGCGCGCGGCGATCCGCTCGTAATCGTAGGCAATGTCGAGAGTGGGCAGCGGCGTCTCGGACGGCCGCTCGGAGTGGTCGGGGCAGAGATACCGCTCTGGTGTTGGCTCGACGAGCCGGCCGCAGGCCGTGCACCGCCCGCCCAAAACGTGCGCAGGCAACGGCGACGCGTTCATGGGTAGATGTGAGTGCCCGTCTCGCCGTTCAAGGCGCGGGCGATGTTGGGCGGATTCGTGATGATGGCGCGCTTGCCGCCGTGTTCGAGATAGGTCAGGATGGCCTCGATCTTGGGCTTCATGCTGCCGGCGGCAAAATGCCCCTCGGCCAGATAGCGCCGCGCTTCGGCCGCGGTCATGCGGTCCAGCCAGCGCTGGTCGGGCTTGTTGAAGTTGATGGCCACCTTTTCCACCCCGGTCGAGATGAGGAACAGGTCCACTTGGGCGGCGATGGCCATGAGCGCGCTGGCGTGGTCCTTGTCAATGACCGACGGCGGCGCGCCGCGTAGGTCGCCGTTTTCGTCCCGGATGACGGGAATCCCGCCGCCGCCCACCGCGATCACGATCCAACCGGCATCCACCATCGTGCGGATGGCATTCACCTCGACGATTTCCAGCGGTTTGGGGCTGGCGATCACCCGCCGATACCCGCGACCGGCATCCTCGACCACGGTCCAGCCCATCGCCTCGAACTTCTGCGCCTCCTCGCGGGTCATAAAACCGCCGATGGGCTTGGTCGGATTCATGAAGGCCGGGTCGTCCTTATCCACCACGACCTGGGTGACCATGGCCACGGCCCGGCGATACAGCCCCCGGCGCCGAAACTCGTTGTCCAGCGATTGGGCGACCATGTAGCCGATGGAGCCCTGCGTATCCGCGCCGATGAGGTCAAGGGGCACGGGATGGACCTCGTGCATGGCCAGCTCGGTGCGGCGCAGGATGAACCCCACCTGCGGACCGTTGCCATGGGTGATGATGGTGTTCCAGCCGGCCTGGATCAGGTCGGCAATGTGCTTACAGGTCTCGCGCACGGCTTCCCATTGGTGCTCGACCTCGGGATGCCGGCTGTCGGTGATGAGGGAATTGCCGCCGATGGCGATGAGAGCGGTAGGAGGGCGTGAGGTCATAGGGCTATCGTCAAGAAACGGGAATGACTCAGGCCATGGTCAGGGCCATGACGGCCTTTTGGACGTGCAGACGGTTCTCGGCCTGGTCGTACACCACGCTTTGCGGACCGTCAATGACGCTATCGGTCACCTCGATGTTGCGGTCGGCCGGCAGACAGTGCATGTAAATGGCGTCGGGTTTGGCCAGGGCCATGCGCCGGTCATCGGTGATCCAGTCCGTGTACTTGCGGCCGATGGCGGCGCTCTCGGCGTCGTCGGTGGTCGTCAGCAGCGCGCCCCAGCTCTTCGGATAGACGATGTCGGCGTCCTTGAAGCCGGCGTCGAAATCGTCCAGGATTTCAAAGCTGCCACCGAACTTGCGGACGTTGTCACGGGCCTGTTGCACGATGTCGGGCATGAGCTTGTATTCGGGCGGATGGGTGAGCCGCACGTGCATCCCGAAGCGGGTCATCTGCAAAATCAGGCTCTGTGGGACCGAAATGGGCTTCTGATAGCTGGAGGCATAGGCCCAGCTGACGTTGATGACCTTGCCGCGGGGGTTGCCGACCTTCTCGAAAATGGTCATCAGGTCGGCCAAGATTTGGAAGGGATGGTAGATATCGCACTGCATGTTGAGCCCGGGCACCCGGCTGGCCTGGGCCACCTCGTTGATGTAGCGATTGCCCGTGCCCCAATCGCAATGGCGGATGGCGATGCCATCGTAGTAACGGCCGTAAATCTCGCCGATTTCCTTGGCCGTATCGCCGTGGCTGATCTGCGTCGTCTTCGAGTCAATGAAGGCCGCGTGCCCACCCAGCTGGGCCATACCTGCCTCGAAACTGGAACGGGTGCGGGTGCTCGTGAAGAAGAAGAGCAGGGCCAGGGTTTTATCGCGCAGAAGGGGGTGGGGGATGCGCAAGGCCCGTTCGCGTTTGAGCTGAAAAGCCACGTCGAGAACGGTTTCGACTTCTTCTTTGCTGAAATCGAGGTCGCCGATGAAATCTCGGCCGCGCAGATGGGTTTGCATAGACGACTCCGGAAACGAGAAAGGAATTGTAGAACAACTCCGCAGGAGTTGTGCTACGAACGGAACGACGATGGCAAGGTTTCGATACTCCGCCCCAGGACCGCTTCCAGCGGGAGAATGTGGTCTCCGCGCAGCGGCCGTCCCTCGGCCGTGACGCCGTCGAGCAACTCGCTGCGAGTCACCCAGCGGTCATCGGGATGAAGCCGAAGCGGCGGCAGGTTGTAGGCCCGGAAAAAGTGGAAGTGGTAGGCCGTGAGCGCGCCGAAGGAGGGCGAGAGCCGGACGGAACCGGTGAAGGTGGCCAGCGGTTCGATCCCGAAATCGCCGGCAGCAAAACGCACCTGGCCGGCCAGCTCCTCCTCGAGCTCACGGATGGCCGTCTGCTCGATGGGTTCCACCCAGTTCTCGTCGCTCTTCTGGCGACCGCCGATGAGTTGATAGGCGCCGGCGCGGGCATCCCATTGGGTCAGAAAGGTCGGCGGCGAACCCGGCTGCACGATCAGCACCTGGGCGACCGGCGTGTGGCGGATGGGGGACGCCTGCGGATCGCGGCGCAGCCGCTCCTGTTCGAGCAGATAGACCAGGCTCGTGCCGTGGCGCAGACCCTCGCCGGGCATGGTCCCCTGTTGTTCGGACCAATCGAGCACGACCGAACCGGACGTTTCGGCCCATGCGGCCAGGCTGTGAAGGAAGTAATAGGCCGGCTGCGAGACCGCGCGGATGCCGGCCTCACTCACTTCCACCGCGCCCCACACCTGGAGCATCGTGGCCAGCCCCCGACCGATGACATCACCGCCGGGCAGGGCTTCCAGGGGCCGGGGAGCATGCCGCGATTGCGGGATGGCCCGCAGCCAGGCCGCCAGCAACCGACGGTCCACGGGGTTGCGCGTGCTCATCCCCTCATCCCGGCCAGATAGTGGGGGAACAGGGCATACACCCCGGTCGCGTCCACCACGTCTTGCAGCGGCACCTGGTCGAGCACGGTATGGGCGTGGATTTCGTCGCCGGGGCCGAAACCGATGCTGGGAATGCCGGCCTTGCCCATCCAGTAGGTGCCGTTGGTCGAGAAATTCCACTTCCCCGTCTCGATCGGTCGGCCCAGATAGGCCGCGGCCGCGGCCACACCGGCCTGCACGATGGCCGCGTCTTCGGGCAAGGCCCAGGCCGGAAAGTATTTCGACGGGGAAAACGAAGCCGGTGTAGCTCGGTTCGGCGTATTGCAGGATGCTCACCGTGAAATCGCGACGTTGTTCCGGCGGGATGAGGGCCTCGACCTGAGCCACGGCCTCTTCTTTGCTCTCGCCGAAGGTGAGCCGGCGATCCACAAAGATGGTGCATTCGTCGGGCACGGCGTTGATGCTGGGCGTCTTCACCCGCATATCGCTCACCGTGATTTTGCCGTGACCGAGGAAGGGATGGTCGCCCAGCTGCGGCTCCAGGTCGCGGATGCCGGCGATGACGGGCAGCATTTTGTAGATGGCGTTGTCGCCCAGGTGATTGCTGGCGGCATGGGCGCTGCGGCCTTTGGCCACGACCTGCATCTCGACGCGGCCCTTGTGTCCCCGATAGACCTGCAGGCGCGTGGGTTCACCGATGACCACGTAATCGGGTCGAATGCCCTCCACCTCGACGAGCACGTTGGGCGCGATGCCGTCGCACCACTCTTCCATGTTGCCAAAGTACCAGGCCGTCCAGCCCTCCAGCAGCCCCAGATCGCGGGCGATGGCCAGGCCATACACCATGCCCGGCGTGGAGCCTTTCTCGTCGCAGGCCCCGCGGGCGTAGAAAATGCCGTTTTCGACCTTGCCCTCGAACGGATCCCAGGCCCAGGCCGCCGGGTCGCCGATGCCAACCGTGTCAATGTGGCTGTCGTAGAGGAGGACCCGCGGGCCGTTGCCGATGCGGCCCAGGATATTCCCCTGGCGGTCGAAACGCACCTCGTCGAAGCCCAGCCGCCGCATCTCCGCGGCGATGCGCTCGCCCACCGGCCCGATCTGGCTGTCAAAAGAAGGGATGGCGCAGATGTCGCGCAGGAAGCGGATGATGGCCTCCTGCTCGGCCTGCACCCGTTCACGAAGCGTAGCAAGCAGTTCCATGAAATGACCTTGTTGGAAGGGAATCGGATGATCAATGGAACGAAGGACGAAGGACGGCTTTTCTTCGTCCTTCGTCTTTCGTCCCTCGTCCTAACGAGCGGCCAATGGCGGGAAGGGAAGACCCATCCGGAGCGTAAGACAGTGGGCTGAGCTGAATCGTTACGCAAAAAACGGCCGCCGCGTTTCAGGTTGAATGCTCGACCGACAACGGCAGGTCAATGGCAATCGGCTGGCGTTCGCCCTTGCGGAAGGTAAACCGAGCCTCTTTCAACGCCTTGGGGTCGTTGGCGTCGCCGCTCACCTCGGCATCCACCACCACCAGGTCGCCGGTGCCGAACTCGCCGCCGAGGAGCATTTTGCTCAGCGGGTTCTCGATGGCCCGCTGAATGACCCGCCGCAGGGGTCGGGCGCCGTATTCGGGGTCGAAGCCCTGAGCGGCCAGCGCCCGCCGGGCCAGGTCGGTCAGCTCGATCTCCAGGGCGTGTTCCTCCAGCCGTTTCGCCACCTCGGCCACCTGCAAGTCCACGATCTGCAAGACCTGTTCGGGCGTGAGGACGTGGAAGGGGATGATTTCATCCACCCGGTTGAGGAATTCGGGCCGGAAAGTGCGCTTCAGTTCGCGCTGAATGTCGCCGATCAGGCGGGTTTCGTCCACGCCATGTCCCGCATGGAAGCCCAACGGTCGGGTTTGGGTGACGTGTTGCGAGCCGACGTTCGTGGTCATGATGATGACCGTGTTGCGGAAATCCACGGTGCGGCCATGCCCGTCGGTCAGGCGGCCATCCTCCAGGATTTGCAGGAGGGTGTTCCACACTTCGGGATGGGCCTTCTCCAGCTCGTCGAAGAGGATGACCTGGTAGGGGCGTCGGCGCACGGCCTCGGTCAGCTGGCCGCCTTCGTCGTAGCCCACGTAGCCGGGCGGCGCGCCCAGCAGGCGGCTGACGGTGTGCGGCTCGCGGTACTCGCTCATATCCACCCGCAGGAGCGCGTCGGGGTCATCGAAGAGGAATTCGGCCAGCGCCCGCGCGAGTTCGGTCTTGCCCACGCCGGTCGGGCCTAGGAAGATGAAGGAGCCGATGGGACGCCGCGGGTCTTTGAGGCCGGCGCGCGAGCGGCGAATGGCATCGGACACGGCCTTGATGGCTTCGTCCTGGCCGATGATGCGCTTGTGCAGGAATTCCTCCATCCGCAGGAGTTTCTGCGTCTCCGATTCGAGCATCTGACTGACGGGGATGCCCGTCCAGGCATGGACGATGTGGGCGATGTGTTCGGCATCCACCACGCCGGTGAGGCCGGCCTGTTCCTGCCAGGCCACCGTTTTGATCTGGAGTTCCCTCTCCAGACGGATGACTTCGGTCTTCAGTTCGGCGGCGCGGGCGTAGTCGCGCTGGTTCCAGGCCGCTTCTTCTTCTTGCTGCAAGTCTTTGAGCGTGCGCCGCAGCTGGCGCAGCTCGGCCGGTTCCGATTGCATGGCCACGCGCATGCGCGCGGCGGCTTCGTCAATCAGGTCAATGGCCTTATCGGGCAGATGGCGGCCGCTGACATAGCGATGGGAAAGCCGCACGGCCGCGTTGAGGGCCTCGTCGGTGAAGCGGACCTGGTGGTGCTGTTCGTAGCGCCCGCGCAGGCCCTGCAGGATTTGCACCGCCTCTTCGATGGTGGGTTCGTCCACCCAGATGGGCGCAAAGCGGCGTTCGAGGGCGGCATCGCGTTCGATGTGCTTGCGGAATTCGTCGGGCGTGGTGGCGCCGATGACGCGCAGTTCCCCACGCGCGAGAGCCGGTTTCATCATGTTGCTGGCGTCCATGGCGCCCACGGCCGCGCCCGCGCCCACAACGGTGTGGAGCTCATCCACGAACAGGATGACCTCCCCCTTGGACGAGCGCACCTCGTCGAGGACGGCCTTCAGCCGTTCCTCGAATTCGCCCCGGAAACGGGTACCGGCGATCATGGCGCCCAGGTCCAGGGCCATGATCCGCTTGCCCAGGAGGAGGGACGGCACTTCCTCGCGCACGATGCGCTGGGCCAGCCCTTCGACGATGGCCGTCTTGCCCACGCCGGCCTCGCCGATGAGCACGGGGTTGTTCTTCGTGCGGCGGCTGAGGACCTGGATGACCCGCGTGATTTCCTGTTCCCGTCCGATGACAGGGTCGAGCTTGTCGGCCGCGGCCAGGGCTGTGAGATCGCGGGCGTATTTTTCCAGGGTGCGGTATTTGCTTTCGCTTCGCGCTTCGGAGGCCGGCTTGAGACGGCGCAGCTCCTCGATGGCGCGGAGGACGGCGTCTTTGCTCACGTTATAGCGGCGCAGCACCTGGGCGCTGGGCGTGTTGCGCTCGCTGGCAATGGCCAGGAACAGATGCTCGGTGGAGATGTAGGCATCGCCCATGCGGTCGGCTTCTTCCATCGCCGTCTGGTTGAGGCGATTGAGCCGGGGCGTGATGTAGATC
>JAOADB010000147.1 GCA_026417535.1 Caldilineales bacterium | reverse complement strand
CAGGGTGCGATGGGCCTCCTCGGCCGTGCTCATGATATCCTCGCTCCCGCGCACGAGCAGGACCGGTAGGGTCAGCCGTCGCAGTCGTTGCCGACCGGCCTCATCGGCTCCTGGTGTCCAGGCATCCAACCCGCGGGCCACGGCGACGAGCACATGCGGAGCGATGGTCATGGCCTCCTCGAGGAGTTGGGCGAACAGCTCGGAAGTCGGGTCCAGGCCGGGCGCGCTGGCCCGAATGGCCCGTTCGAGCAGTCCGGCGTTTCCGGCCATCTGCTCCAGCCAGGGATAAGCCTCGGCCGGCGTGACGGCCCCCTCCACCGGTACCGGTCCCACCAGCACAAGGCCGTGCACCCGCGCCGGATAGGCCAGGGCGAATTCGATGGCCACCGGCGTGGCCGTGCTGTGGGCCACCAGATAGAACGAGGGCAAAGCCAGCGCCTCGACACAGGCGGCCAGGTCGAGCATCCGGGCCGAAACGGTGTAGCGGTCGAGGCGGTCGCTGCGTTCGGAGTGGCCGAAGCCAATGGCGTCGAAGGCCAGGCCGTGCCAGCCCGCGGGCAGGCGGTCGAGGACCGGCCGCCACCAGCGCGAGCTGCCCAGGTTGCCGTGGAGAAAGACGAGCCGCGGCTCCCGGCCTGGGGCCTGCCGATAGAAAAAGCGGCCGCGTGGGGTGGTGAGGAAAGGCATGGTGATGGTGATTGGTGACTGGTGATTGGTGACTAGTAACTAGTAACCAGTCACCAGTCACCAATCACCAGTCACCAAAAACGCAATCAACTCGTCGTTGAACACGTCTGGCGTCTCGAGATGGGGGGTGTGGCCGGCGTCGGGAATGAGGCGGAATGCAGACCGGGGGATGTGGGCAGCGATGGTTTCGCTGTGGCTGATGGGGAAGAACATATCACCCGCGCCGTGAACCACGAGCACCGGACAGCGGATCAGAGGCAGACAGGCGCTCACATCCCAACGGCGAAAGGCCGGGTCCATCCAGCGTCGCCACCACCGCTCGACCACCTCCTGCCCGCGCTCGCCGTGGTCACGCGCGACGGCCCGCCAAAACCGTGGGGAAGCGCCGACCGTGCGCCGAAAGGTCTCAAAGCTCCTTTCCAGCCAGTCGGGTTCGACCCACATGTGCGGCGCTTCGGCCACCACGACCGCCACCCGGTCGGGATGTCGTGCGGCGGCCATCAGCGCAATGGTGGCGCCGTCGCTGTGGCCCACGAGCGCCGCGCGCGGCAAGGCCAGGGCATCCAACACCTCGATCAACTCGGCCACGCTGCGGTCATGGTAATCGAGGGGCCATTCGGGCAACGGGTCGGAACGGCCAAAGCCGTGGCGGTCGTAGGCAAAGACCGCGTAACCGGCCGTCACCAGCAAATCCATCTGGCCGCGCCAGTCGTTGTGGCTGCCCGTGGCGTGGTGCAGCAGCACGACCGGCGGACCCTCACCGGCCGTTTCGTAGAACACCCGATGGTCGCTCAGATTTAGGTACGGCATCCCTCACTGCGTTATGCTCAGCGCCGACGTGATGGCTGCCCATAGCCGCTTGCGCAGGACGGCGATCCGCTCCCCATCGGGCGGGACGATGGGAGCGCGGTCGTGCTGGGCGCCGATGTATAGCCCCCGGCTGATTTCGATCATCAGCCAGGGCTGCGCCTTGCCGCCGTGCGCCCACAGGTTCCAGCCCCCGGCAAAAGGCCGATTGACAGCCACGGCCGGGCCGGTTGGGGTGAGCGCCGGCAAATCGGCCAACGCCCGACCGATGGCTTCGGCCAGCTGGCGAGTGAGTTCGGGTGGGGCCGTTACGGGCCGCCAGAAAACGGGTTCGGCCTGCTCATCGCCCAGATTGGCCACGCACGCGCGCGGCCGGAGGGCGCCGGGATCGCCGTAGGCATACGGCCCGACCGCGGCCATGCTGTGGCAATCGAGCACCAGTCGGATGGCGGGGTCGGCGGCAATGGCGGCCAGCTGCTGATGCCACGGTTGCCAGTAGCGCCGGATGAGCGCCCGCTCCAGCGCCGGGTCGGGTTCGCAGCCCGGCCGATAGACCGGCCGCCCGTAACTCGTCTGCCGCTTGACGATCCCATCGCCCGGCCGGGTGTGGTTGTCGCTATCGCTCCGATTGACATCCACCAGGGCGCGGGCATAGGGAAAACGCAGCCAGCGGGCCACCCGCCCGCGGAAGTCGTAGATGAGGTCGGTGTAGGCATCGGCCTCGTGGAACAGGGCCGCCTCGTCGAGGGCCAGACGGTCTGCGAGTTCCGGCGGCACGGCTAGGCCGGCATGGGGCAGGAGGATGGCGATGGGCAGGGGCGCACTCACAGGTCGGCCAGGATGTCGGGTTCGTACACGCCGTCGGTCAGCAACCGGCGGCCGTCGAGTTCGATGGTGCAGACGGTGGGGATGACATCCACATGGATGGACGAGGTCCAGTCGGCGCCGGTGCGCTGCGGATAGGGGTTGCCAAAGGCCAGATGAAGGCCGGGGAACTTCTCGTCCTGGAGCAGGTTGCCCACCAGCCGCGTCAGCCCGATGTTCGTGCCGATGGCCAGCTCGCCCACCCGGTCGCCGTTCTCGGCGCTGCGCAGGTAGTCCCACACCTCGGCGGCCAGAGCGGCATCGGCGCAGCTCACCTCCTGCACCCGGCTCTCGGCGATGATGAAACGGACAGGGTGAGCCAGGAGGCCGTACTTCTCCGAGAAGTAGTCGCCCAGGACATCGGCCACCACCACGCCGTCCACCCGGTCGGGGCAGGTGAAGGTCTCGCCTTCGGGCAGGTTGCCCCAATCGCCCGGATGGTGATAGCGGCCGTGGGAGGGCACCCAACGCCGGTCGGGTCGGAAGGTGGCCGTCAGGTCGGTGCCTTTGGGATTGGTCACACGGAGTCGGCGGCTGCGGCGGGCCAGCTCATAGACCCGCATGGTCAGGGCATAGACCCGGTTGTAATCGGTCAACATGCCGTCGGTCATGAGGAGGGGGGTGATGCCCGGCATGTGCCCGTGCCGGACCGTGCCCAACCCGCGGATGAAATCGCCCAGCTCGATGCGAAAGGTGATTTCGCCGGGGAGCGCGGCTGCCGCGAAGAAGCCGGCCGTGGGGTTGACATCCCGATAGGCTGCGACCAGGGCCGGCGGCAGGCGGCGCAAGGGCCGCTCGCCGTAGCTCTCCAGCCGTTCCAGGGCGACGGCGGCACCGGTAGCGGCGGCTTCGTCGGCCAATGCCTGGCCGATGGCCAGGGTAGGTTCGTCCGTGAGGATGAAGACCCGGTCATCCGGGCCGATGTTGAGACAGGTGCGCACGGCCACGCGTGCGCCGGCATGGAGGGGGGTCATGGGGGTGATTGGGGACTGGGGACTGGTAACTGGGGAATGGTGATGGGGTGCGGGTTTCGGCCGATTTGAGGACGGAAGACGGATGACGAAGGACGAAGGACGAAGGGGTTTTCGTCGTTCGTCATTCGTCCTTCGTCCCGGCCGGCTTGGAGCCGATTTCAGGACGGAAGACGAACGCCGGCGGACGAACACCATCGTCCATCGTCCGTTCAAGGCATCATCTCCACGGCCATGGCTACGGCTTCGCCGCCGCCCAAACAGAGCGCGGCGACACCGCGGGTCAGGCCGCGACGGTGCAGGTTGTACAACAGGGTGACCAGGATGCGGGCGCCGCTGGCACCGAGGGGGTGGCCCAAGGCAATGGCGCCGCCCTGGACGTTGACTCGGGTTTCGGACAGGCCCAGCTCGCGGATGTTGTGGACCATCGGGACGGCAAAGGCCTCGTTGATCTCGAAAAGGTCCACATCCTCCAACTGCCAGCCAATCCGGTCGAGGAGCTTGCGGATGGCCAGGGGCGGGGCCGTGAACAGGCGCAGAGGCTCGACGGCGTAGTGGGTGTAGCCCACGATACGCGCCAGCGGCCGCAGACCGTGGGCCTGGGCAAACGAGGCAGCCGTCACCACCAGGGCCGCAGCGCCGTCGGTGATGGAGGGCGCGTTGCCGGCGGTGATGGTGCCGTCACGCTTGAAGACCGGGGGCAGCGCCGCCAGTTTTTCGAGACTCGTATCGCGGCGGATGTTCTCATCGGCGGCCACGACAAGGCTCTGGCGCTTGTCGGACACGGTGACGGGTACGATCTCGTCGCGGAAGAGGCCCTCATCGGTGGCGGCAGCCGCGCGACGATGGCTTTCCAGGGCGAAAATGTCCTGGTCCAGGCGGGAGACCTCGAAGGTCTCGGCCAACCACTCGGCCGCCATGGCCACATGCTCGCCCGAGAAGGGGTCGCGCAGGCCGTCGTACACCGTGGCATCGAGGAGCTCGGCCGAACCCAAACGATAGCCGTAGCGGGCCTGGGGCACCAGATAAGGCCCCCGGTTCATGTTCTCCATGCCGCCGGCCACGTAGGCCAGGCCCTGCTCTCCACGGATGTTCGTGGCCGCTGCCATGACGGCCCGCATACCGGAACCACACACCTTGTTGACGGTGACGGCGCCGACGGACGGAGGGATGCCGGCGGCCACGGCGGCCTGCCGCGCCGGGGCCATCCCCGACCCGGCCTGGATGACCTGGCCCATGAGCACCTCATCGAAGGCAGCCGGGTCCACGCCGCTGCGCTCGACCGCGGCCCGGATGGCATGGGCGCCCAGAGTCGTCGCCGGCACCTGGGTAAAGCTGCCGCCGAATTTGCCGATGGGCGTGCGGGCGGCAGCCAGAATGACGGGAATCTCGGACATGATGGCACCTTTCTGTAGGGAACACGCAACAGCTCAGGCCAGATGTAGCGCAAGATGGCATCTCGCGCTGCGTCTGGCGTCCGTCGTTGCGGCGAGCGGCCGCTGGCGGGAAGGGAAGACCCCATCCGGCAAGGAAGGCCGTGGGCCGAACCATTACAGGAGCACAACGCCAGCGGCGCTGCGCGTTATGATGGGGATGGGAGGAAGGTTTCTTTGACCAATGCCGGCGGTGTGACGGGTTCATCGGTCCAAGTGTAGGCCGTGAGGAGGCGCTGCGCGGCCGCTTCGGCCTCGGCGGCCGTGCGGGCGTGGATGGTGCAGAGGGGTTGGCCGACCTCGACGAAATCGCCCACCTTGGCTGCCATGACCACCCCTACACTGCGGTCAATCGGGTCGCCTTTTTGGATTCGGCCGCCGCCGAGCGCGACCACGGTCTCGCCGAAGACGCGGGCATTGGCCACGGCGATCCAGCCGCGGCGGGGGGAGACCAGGGTGTGAACGACCGGCGCCGCCGGCAGGTGTCGTTCCGGTTCGTCCACGGCCCGCAAGTCGCCGCCTTGGGCGGCTACGAATTCGCGGAATTTGGCCCAGGCACTGCCATCGGCCAGCAATCGGCGGGCCAGGGCCTTGCCTTCTTCCTCGTCGGCCACGCGGCCGCACAGGGCCAGCAACAGCCCGGCCTCTTCGAGGATGAGCCGGGTAAAATCGGGCGGGCCGGCATCATGCAGGGTGGCGATGGCCTCCTTGAGCTCGAGGGCGTTGCCCACAGCCCAACCGAGGGGCTGGCTCATGTCGGTGATGCGCGCCGCGACCGTGCGCCCGGAAAGCCGGCCGATGGCCACCATGATGCGCGCCAGGTCTCGGGCTTCGGGCAGGGTGCGCATGAAAGCGCCTTCGCCGACTTTGACATCGAGGAGGACGACGTTGGCCCCTGCCGCCAGTTTCTTCGACATGATGGACGAGGCGATCAGGGGCAGGCTGGGAACGGTTGCCGTAACGTCGCGCAGGGCATAGAGCTTGCCGTCGGCCGGAGCCAGGTCCGCGCTTTGGGCGGTGACGACCAGGCCCACCCGGCCCAGCTGGCGCTTGAAAGCGGGGATATCGAGATAGGGCGACCAGCCGGGGATGGACTCGAGCTTGTCAATGGTGCCACCGGAAAAGCCCAGGCCCCGTCCCGACATCTTGCCCACGGGCTGACCCGCCGCGGCCACCACCGGGCCGAGCACCGGCGTCACCTTATCGCCCACGCCGCCGGTCGAGTGTTTATCGGCCACGAGGGGAGCCACATCGCTCAGGTCGAGCATTTGTCCGGAGCGGGCCATGCTCAGGGTGAGATGGGTCGTCTCCTCGTCGGTCATCCCGCGCAGCGTCACGGCCATGCACCAGGCTGCGGCCTGATAGTCGGGGATGTCCCCGCGGGTGTAGCCCTGGATGAAGAAATCAATCTCCTCGGCGGTGAGGACCAGTCCATCGCGCTTCTTGGCGATAATGTCAACGGGATTCATAGCAGCGTGGGGAAGGCCGTAACGGGTAAAGGCGACAACAACGCCGACAAAGGGCAAGTATACGCCAGATAACCATCGCCACCAACTCCCATTTGGGTATCGGATGGCCCGTCGTGTTACACTTATTCGCTGTGCCGGCGAAGCCGGTGCTTTTTATGTCCCCGTCCCCGCCATCGGCTGAGGATCGAGAGGAAGGACGAAAAAGGAAAGACGGAACGGAGCCGTCCTCCGTTCGTCGTTCGTCCCTGTCCATCGGCCTAAAGCCCGGACGGCAGCCTGTCACGGCCATCGGCCCTGAGTGTCACCCTGTTCCCTCGTGTCCGGTGCATGGACGTTATCGGTCATCAACCCCATCTCATTGACCCGAGCGCCTTTGTGGCTCCCAATGCCACTGTGATCGGTCATGTCGTCATCGGCCCTGAAGCCAGCGTCTGGTTTGGCGCCGTGTTGCGCGGGGATGCAGACCGCATCGAGGTCGGCGCCGGCAGCAACATCCAGGATAATGCCGTCGTCCATGCCGACCCCGGTTTCCCCACCTTCATCGGCCGGGATTGCACCATCGGCCACGGCGCCGTGGTCCACGGCTGCACCGTCGGCGACGGCGCGCTGATCGGCATGCATGCCGTGGTGATGAACGGCGCCCGCATCGGGGCCGGGGCCGTCGTGGCCGCCGGCGCCGTGGTCACGGCCAACACCGAAATTCCACCCGGCACGCTGGCCGCTGGCGTCCCCGCCCGTGTCATCCGCGAGCTCGAGCCCGAGGCGCGGGCCGCAGGGGCCGAAGGCGCCGCCCGCTATCGCCAACGCGCCCGGGCGTATAAAGCCTATTTCGCTAACCAACAAGCGGCCGTTCCCCCTCCGCACCGGGCCTGAACCCAGGACGACGGACGAACGACGAAAGACGAAGCCTTTTCGTCCTTCGTCTTTTGTCTTCCGTCCCGGTAGTCGGCCAACCCCGATCACATCCCTTACCAGTTATCCCATTCTTTCCCACCATGTTTCGACCCCAAGCTGTTTCCTTACGCTGTCCTCGCTGCGGCTTCACCTACCAGACGCCTGTCTTCACCATCATTGATGTCGGCCAGACCCCAGAACTGAAGCAGCTCGTGCTCTCGGGTGGGCTGAATGCCTCGCAGTGCCCCCATTGTGGGAACATCAACGCCATCGTGGCGCCGTTGCTCTATCACGACCCGGCCCACGAATTCCTCGGCGTCTTCATCCCGCCCCAGCTCAACCTGAACGAAGCCCAGCGCCAGAAAATCATCGGCGACCTCTCCAACGCGCTGATGAACAGCATCCCCGCCGAGCAACGGCGCTTCTACATGCTCAATCCCCAGCAGTTCCTGACCATGGACAGCCTGATCGAAAAACTGCTGGGTTTCGAGGGCATCACGCCGGAGATGCTGGCAGCCAGTCGCAAGAAGCTCGATCTCGTGCAGGACCTGGTGCGGGTCCGTAACGATACGATTGCCTTCAACATCGTCGTCAAGGAAAACGAAAAATTCCTCGATCGGGAATTCTTCGGCCTTCTCACCCAGTTCATGATGGCGGCCCAGGCCGAAGGCAACCGCGAGCAGGCGATGGCGCTGGCCGATGTGCGGGAGAAGCTCTTGCCTCTCACCGAGTACGGGCGTCGTATCCTCAAACAGCGCCAGGCCGTGCAAAATCTGGGCGAACGCCCCACGCGCGAGCGCGTTCTCCAGGCCATTCTCCAGGGTGATATGGACGAAGCCGAGGCCATCGCCGTCGTGGCGCGGCCCATTTTGGACTATCGCTTCTTCCAGGAGCTGACCAACCGCATCGAAGCCTTGCCCGCAGAGGAACGGGCTGCCCAAGAGCAAAAACGCCAACACATCCTGGAAGTGCTGGAAACCCTTCGCGCGGCTGACCAGGCGGCTTTGCAAATGGCCCAACAGGTCTTGCAGGAGCTGCTTACGGCCGAGGACCTGGACAAGGCCATTGCCGAGATGCTGCCCTACATTGACCAGACCGTGCTCACCCTGCTCTTGGCGAACATCGAAGAGGCCGAACGCCGTGGGGCCACGGCCGCGGTCAAACGCCTGACCGACGTATGGGAACGGGTGACCGCCGCCTTGAAGGCCGCCATTCCGCCGGAGGTTCAGCTCCTCTACGCCCTGACCGAAGCCGACTATCCCGACGGCACTCGCCAAATCCTGCGGGACAACAAAGCCCTGGTCACGCCACAGTTCCTGGAGTTCCTGGAACAGTCCATCAAGGCCCTGGAGGAGGAACCCGGTGAGGACGGCGAGCGCCGGGAGACCATCCGCCATCTCAAAAACGTGTTGACCCAGGCCCGGCTGGGGGTTTAGGCCGTCATGCGCATCGGCATGTTCAGCAACGCCTACAAACCGACCGTCAACGGCGTTGTGCGTTCGATTGACCTGTTCACCCAGGGCCTGCGCCGAGAAGGCCATTTCGTTGCCATCTTCGCCCCCGATAGCCACGATTACGAGGACGACGAGCCCTTCGTCTTCCGTTATCCGGCCTTGCCGCTGCCCTCGGACCTGGACCATTCGCTGCCGGTGCTGGTGGCGCCGCAGATTGACTGGCTCGTTCCCCGTCTCAAACTCGATATCATCCATACCCATCATCCCGTGGTGGTGGGTAATGCCGCGCTCAACTTCAGCCGCGAGCTGAGAATCCCCCTCGTTTTCACCTTCCACACGCTCTACCACGAGTACACCCACTACTTCGGCTTCGATACGGCCCTGGCGAAACAGATTGTCAAGCGTATCGTGGCCAATTTCGCCCGCAAGGCCGACCAGATCATCGTCCCTTCGCGGGCCGTGGCGCATATCGTCACCCGCGACTACGGCATTGACCGTCCCTACGAGAT
>JAOADB010000146.1 GCA_026417535.1 Caldilineales bacterium | reverse complement strand
GGGGGTGCGGGTGGGTGTGGGTTCGGGCGTGGCCCGGTTGCCGCAGGCAACGACGAAAAGGGCCACCACCAGAACCCCGGCAAGGGTCCGAAGGTGAGTTGACATCATGGGGTGTAACCTTGGTGTCAGGATGAAAAGGGCATCGAGGCGAACGGTGTTCGTCCCGATGCCGCAACGACGGCAGATTATAGCAGATGGCACGATGGGGCGAAAGCGCAAGGGGTCGTTGCGTGATGATCACCCGGACGCCAGCACCCGCTTTTCGGTTCCACCCCGGTGACGGCTCCATGTTTTTATAATCACAAAGACACTAAGACACCAAGAACACTTATGAATCAAATCGATAAAATAAAAACACTTTGTTGAACTTTTGCTATTTTGCAGTTTTTCTTATTTTTTATTTTTAACCATTATAACAACTTTAATATATATTCATCAAAAAATCTCCAAATACTCTCCAATATATTCAAAAAATTATCCTTTTAATATTCTTGGTGTCTTTTTGATTATAAAAAGATAGCAAACGGTATTTTTCATTATTCCACCCGAAAACGAATCGTTTCGGAGGAAACCGTCTTACCGTTGCGGGTGTGGGCGATAGCCTGCAGGCTGTGCTCGCCGGCCGTCGGCGTCCACCAAGCCGTCCAGGGCCAGGCTCGGACGGTGGTCAAAGGGGTCTCGTCGAGCAGGTAGGTCACGGCGAGCAGGTCGTCGGCCCCGTTGTAGCCGACGGCCAGCTGCAGCTGCTGTGTCGTCGCTGGCAAGCGTTCGTCGCGCAGATAGACGGCATTCGGTTCGGGACTGACGATCTGCAAGACGGGTTGGGCGCTGATGGTCGTGGGGGCGGAGCCTTCGTCCGCCAGCAGGAGCATCCCCTGCTGCCGCGCCCAATCGCGCAGGGCCGGCGGCGGCGCCCAGGCCACCCGATAGACGATGGCCGTGGCCGGGGTTGCGGCCGTGGCCGGTCGGCCGGTGCGTACGTCCACGGCGATGCGACGGTACTGGTCGTCGGGTTGGTCGGGTTCGGTGCCGGCGATGAAGAGTTCCCGACCAACTTGCGGGCAAGCAGGCGAGGGCAGCAGCCCGGAAGGCAGGCAAACGGCTACTTCGACCAGTCCCGGTGGTCGGGCAAAAGCGCGGGGTGGCCGTCCGCGGTGGGCTACGGTCATGAAATCGTGCCAGATGGGCGCGGCGCCGTCAATGCCGCCGACGCCGAGCATGGGCGTGTTGTCGGCATTCCCCACCCACACCCCCACAAGTAGGTCGGGCGTGTAGCCGATCGTCCAGTTATCCCGCCAGTCGGTCGTTGTGCCCGTCTTCGCTGCAGCCGGGCGGTCCAACCGCAACGGGCCAGAAAAGCCGAAACTGCGCGCCCGGGCGTCGTTATCGCTCAGGATATCGGTGATGAGATAGGCCGTGCGGGCATCGAGCACGGTCGGACCGGCGCCGACGGTCGGCAACGGCCAGCCTTCGGGATTGAAAACCGGCCCATCCAGACCGGCAGCGAACAGGAGGCGTCCTTCGGCATCCTCGATGCGGGCGATGGCCAGGGGCCGCAAGGCCCGTCCGCCAGTGACAAAGGGTGCGTAAGCCGTGGTCAGCTCCAGCAACCGCACCTCGCCGCCGCCCAGGGTCAGCGACAGACCATGGTCTTCAGGCCGACCCAGGGTGGTGATGCCGTGGCGGCGCGCCTGCTCCACCAGGGCGGCCACCCCGATCGTGGCCAGAGTCTGCACGGCCGGCACGTTGTACGAATTGGCCAGGGCCATCCGCACCGACGTGGGGCCGTGAAAGGTCAGGTCGTAGTTCAAAGGCTCGTAGTAGGTGCCCTCGCGGGTGAGAAAACGGCTCGGCACATCGGCCAGGATGGTGGCCGGGGTGAAGGGGCGGCGCCCGGCCGCGGCGCTGAGGTCGGGATCGAGGGCCACGGCATAGGTGAGGGGTTTGATGGCCGAACCCGGCTGGCGCAAGGCCAGGGCGGCGTTGACGGCGCCGTCAATACGGGCGTCGAAGTAGTCGGGGCTGCCGACGAAGGTCAACAGCGCACCGGTGGTCGGTTCCAGGGCAACCAGGGCGGCGTTTTCGGCCCGACGTTGGGGCGGTCCACCGGGCAGAGGCCGGTTCAGTTCGGCCAGACGGCGGCGGATGATACGCTCGGCGTGCCGGTTGAGAGGCAGATCGAGGGTGGTATAGACGGTCAGGCCGCCTTGCGCCAGCCGCTCGCGGCCCAGAGCCTCTTCCAACTGGCCGTACACGTAGAACACGAAATGGGGCGCTTCGATGGGAAACGGCGTCGGCGCCAGATGGATGGGCTCGGCCGCCGCCCGCGCCGCCGCGGTTGCGTCGATGAAGCCGGCCTCGACCATCCGCTCCAACACCTGGCGTTGCCGTCGTCGGGCCGCTTCCATGTGCTCGACCGGGTTATAGGCCACAGGCGCCTGCGGCAGCCCTGCCAGCAGCGCACATTGGGCCAGATCGAGCTCGGCGGCGCGACGGCCGAAGTAGGACTGCGCGGCCGCCTCGAGCCCGACGGCAAAATGGCCGAAATAGACGTGGTTCAGGTAGAGGGTCAGGATGTCGTCCTTGCTCAGGCGTCGCTCCAGCTGCCAGGCCAGGATGGCCTCACGCAGCTTGCGGCGCAGGCTCTGCTCGTGGCGTTCATCCTCGTCGAGGAGCAACAACCGCGCCAGCTGTTGGGTCAGAGTCGAGCCGCCCTGCACGATGCCGCCAGCGCGCCAGTTGGCCCAGGCCGCCCGCACGATGGAGGGCAGGTCTACGCCGGGATGGTGGTAGAAACGAATGTCCTCGACGGCGACGATGGCCTGTCGGCAGGCGAGGGGCATGGCCTCGGCTGGGATGGGTCGGTAGTTCCCGCGGGCCGGGTCGGCGATCGCGTAGAGCAGCAGACCCTGGCGGTCGAGGATACGGATGGCCGGGGCCGGTTGGCGCCGGTCGAGATGGGTTGGGTCGGGCAACGGGCCGAGATAGGCGCGCAGGCCCACGACCGGTGCCAGCACGGCCAGACAAAGCCCCAGCAGCCCGATAACCAGGCCGCGTCGTCGCCAGCGCAGTAACCGCAAACGCATATCACGCAGACGCAGGAGGGTGAAAAGGGGTTCCCCGCTTCAAGTTCGACTCGTCCGGCGGCGTTCGGCCGCCAGCGAAACCGCCTGTCCACCTCGACGCACGTTGATGATCTCGGCCATGATGGCAACGGCGATCTCGGCGGGCGTTTCGGCGCCGATGGGTAGGCCGATGGGCGCGTAGACCCGCTCCAGTTTGGCCCGTGGGATGCCCTGTTCCCGTTCCAGCAGGGTGAAGACGGCGGAGACCCGGCGCCGTGACCCGATCATGCCGATATAGGCCAGGGGACGGTCGAGGATCTCGAGCAGGCACTCGACATCCAGGCTGTGCCCGCGCGTGACCAGGACGACGAAGGTGTTGGCATCCATCGGCAGCTCGCGCACGGTGCGGCGGATATCGGCGGCGATGACGCGGGCGGCCTTGGGGAAGCGGCCGGGATGGGCGTATTGGGGGCGGTCGTCAATGACCGTGACCCGAAAACCGCACAGGGCGCCGATCTCGCACAGGGGCACGGCGATATGGCCGGCGCCGACGATGATCAGCTCCGGTGGTCGCGCCTGCACATCCACGAACACCTCCAACTCCCAGGCGGGATAGCGCAGAAGCCGCGGTCGCCCCTCGGCCAGAGCGTTTTCGGCCGCCGCCAAGACCTCGGCCTCCCGTTCGCCCAAACCCAACGTGCCCAGGGGCGGTTGCCCCGGCCGCACCAGCGCCCTGGCGCCGACCTGCTCAGGCGCAGGACTGCGGATCACCGTCACCAAGGCAGCAGTTTCGCCCTGTTCCAGGGTCTCGTTGAGCACACGGAGCAACGCGAGGGATGACATGGTTCGTTCAGGGAGAGCAGCATGTCACAGGGGAGTGGCCCTTGCTGGGGGTGATGGACCATCAGGGACCCGGTAGGACATGGGGAAGCCGGGAGGAGGGCGAGGGTCTCCTGGCGCACGATGACGTGCCATTTGGCCAAACGGCCTCTACGCCGGCCAGCGCGCGATGAATACGTCCATGATGCCGCCGCACACACCCAGCGCCTGCATCGAAATCTCCTCGGTCAGGTCCACGCGCACTAGGGCGGGTTGGCCCGTCTGAATGACATCGAGCCCGGCGCGGATGACCTCGGCCTCGCCGCAGCCGCCGCCGATGGTGCCGACATGCTGGCCCAAGGGGTGGATGATCATCTTGGTGCCCACCCCGCGCGGCACCGAGCCTTTCGTGGCGACAACCGTGGCCAGGGCGACAACCTCGCCTTCCTGCAACAGGCGTTCTAGGACGGGATAGATCGTTTCCATGCTTTCCATTATAATCCATCTCGTCCGCCGTCTGCCTCCTTCGTCTCGCCACCCGGCCGAAAGCAGGGCGAAGGACGGACGACGAAGGACCCAAAAACCTCCACCCTCTTCCACCCATCGTCCATCGTCCATGAACGACACCATCACCTGCCTGGCCGGCCTTTGGGTCGGCCATGATACGAACATCGAGGCCGCTACCGGTTGCACCGTCGTCCTGACGCCGGAGGGTGCAACGGCGGCGGTGGATGTGCGCGGAGCTGCGCCCGGCACGCGCGAGACCGATCTCCTGCGGCCGGAGAACCTGGTGGAAAAAGTCCATGCCGTCCTGCTCACCGGCGGCTCGGCCTTCGGCCTGGCTGCGGCCGACGGCGTCATGCGCTGGCTGTACGAGCGCGGTTACGGCTTCGAGACGCCTTGGGCGCGCGTGCCCATCGTGCCGGCGGCCGTGCTCTTCGACCTGAGCGAGGGGCGGGCCGATGTGTGGCCGGATGCCGCTGCGGGCTATCGCGCCTGCCAGGCCGCCAGTGCCGACCCCGTCCCGCAGGGGCGTGTGGGTGCGGGCACCGGTGCCACCGTGGCCAAACTCTACGGCCCGGCCGGCGCCCGTCCCGGTGGCATCGGCAGCGCCGCCCTGCCTCTGCCCGACGGCGGTTGGGTGGCGGCGCTGGTGGCCGTCAACGCCGTGGGCGAGATCGTGGACCCGGCCACGGGCAGGGTCGTCGTGGCCGCGGTTCCGCCGTCGGCCGATGCTCCCGGCTCTGCGCCGGCGTTCGGCCAAAACACCACCATCGGCGTGGTCGCCACCGACCGCACCCTGACCAAGGCCCAATGCCTGCGGGTGGCGCAGATGGCCCACGACGGTCTGGCCCGCACCATCCGCCCCAGCCATACCCTCTACGACGGCGATACCCTCTTTGCCCTCAGCACCGGCCGCGGCTCCGTGGCCGATGCCAACCTGGTGGGCGTGCTGGCAGCCGAGGCCGTGGCCCGTGCCGTGCTGCGGGCCGTTGGCGTCGGCGCTTGAAGCCACGTTTCAGGGCCGGCGCCCGAGCACCGCATCCGGCCAATCCCGTCGAGATAGGCGACTCGTTGCGTCTCCGTCCTGGTGGGTGATGAAGCCGTCGCAGGTACACTGCGCCTTGGGCGTCCCTGTCGCCGGTTCCGGCCCCAGGGCCAGGGCGACGACAAGCCCCGCGGCGCGAGCTTCGTCGGCCAGCGTCACATAGCCGCCGCACCCGCAGGGCGGCACGAGCAGATCGGGCTTTGGGTCGGGGGGCGGCCCCTCGCGGCGGGTGGGGGCCAGGAGCAGCCGGTCCAGGTAGAAGGCGCAGCCAACGGCCGGCCGACCGGGACCGAAATGGGCGATGAGGTTGTCGTAGCGACCGCCGTTGACAATGGCGGCGCCCATGTAGGCCGTATAGGCCTTGAAGGTGATACCGGTGTAGTAGTCCATCCCGCGTACGTCGCTCAGGTCCACGCTGAAATAGCCCTTCACGCCGTAATGGTCCAGGCGGGCCTCAACCGCCCGCAGCTCGGCTACGGCCGCGCGCATGGTCTCGTTGCGGGCTAGGGTCTCGGCGCGGGCCAGGATCCCTGCGCCTTGGGGACCTGCCAGGTCGAGCAGGCCCAATACGGCCCGGCGGTCATCGCCTTCGAGCCGGAGCACCCCGGCCACGTCCGCCAGGTCATCGTAGCTCTTGCGGTCCAAGGCCGATTGCAGGGTTTGGGCCATGTCCGGCTCCAGACCGAGATGGGCGATGAGACCGTGGAAATAGCCCAGATGGCCCAGGGTGAAATGGCTGGCGCCCAAATCGAGGGCCTGCAAGGCCCGGACGGCAAAGGCCAGGACCTCGGCAT
The DNA here is from genome assembly GCA_026417535.1 of Caldilineales bacterium. Taxonomy (GTDB): domain Bacteria; phylum Chloroflexota; class Anaerolineae; order J102; family J102; genus SSF26. Next base: position 2,891 of record JAOADB010000146.1, on the reverse strand, counting down.
CGGCGTCGGCGCTTTTGACGCCGATCAGCTCGATGCCCACTTGCCAGAACTCGCGTTGCCGGCCGGCGCGCGGTTCCTCGAAGCGGAAGACCGGGCCGGCATAGAAAAACCGTTGGGGCAGCGGCTGGTCGTACAGCTTGGAGCCAGCGATGCGGGCGGTGGGGATGGTCAGGTCGGGGCGCAGGGCCAGCGCGCTGCCGTCGCGGTCGAGAAACCGATAGAGCTCCTCGGCCAGACGAGCGCCTGCCGTCGTCGCCAGGGTTTCGGCGAACTCGAAGGTGGGCGGGATGACCTCGGTATAGCCCCAAGTGCGCGCCAGCTCGCGCAGCGTGGCCTCGGCCTGGCGCCGTGCCCAGGCCGCGCCGCCAAAATAATCGGCAACCCCGCGAGGGAGCGAGGGAGGGGAAACGGGCGGAGGAATGTCCATAGGCAAATTATAGAACAACTCCAGAGGAGTTGTTCTACAATTGACAAAGCTGGGATGAGTCGGTATGCTGGCAGCCGCCTTGCTCCTGTCGTCCGCCGTCCACAGCGGGCGTCTCCTTGCTTGCACCGGCAATGCTTCGCTACTGGCTCGGTTTCAACAAAATTCCCGGCATCGGCGCCAAACGGCTACGCAGCCTGATTGAGACCTTTGGCGATGTCGAGGCCGCCTGGCAGGCTTCGCCGCAGGCCTTGGCCGCGGCCGGCCTCGAGCGCCGGGCGCTCGACAATCTGCTGCGGTTGCGTCGCGAGCTCGATCTGGAGGCCGAGCTGGAACGCGTCCGCCAGGCGGGGCTTTCCGTCCTGACCTGGGAGGATCCCGCCTACCCGGCCAATCTCCGCCGGATCGAAGCGCCCCCGCCTGTGCTGTTCCTGCGCGGCACGCTGGTCCCGCAGGACGAATGGGCCGTGGCCATCGTCGGCACCCGCCGGGCCACCACTTACGGCAAGGAGTGTGCCCGCCGGCTGGCAACCGACCTCGCGGCCGCGGGTGTCACCGTGGTCAGCGGGCTGGCGCGTGGGATTGACGGCATCGCCCACGAGGCCACGCTGGCGGTCGGCGGGCGCACCCTGGCCGTGCTCGGCAACGGCCTGGACCAGATTTATCCGCCCGAACATCGCCGGCTGGCCGAGCAGATCGCCCAACAGGGGGCCTTGCTCAGCGAACAACCTCTGGGCATGGCGCCGGAAGCGCGCAATTTCCCGGCCCGCAACCGCATCATCAGCGGGCTGAGCCTGGGCGTCATCGTCGTCGAAGGCGATTGGTCGTCCGGCGCGGTGATCACGGCACGGCAGGCCCTGGAACAGGGGCGCGAGGTCTTCGCCGTGCCCGGCAGCATTTTCTCCCCGATGAGCAATGGCCCGAACCGGCTGATCCAGGAGGGTGCCACGGCCGTCCTTTCGGCCAACGACGTGCTCGAAGCCCTCAACCTGACCCGCGCCGTGGAGCAAGGACAGGCCCGTCAGCTCTTGCCCACCGAACCGCTCGAGATGCAACTGTTCGCCCTTCTGTCCGACGAGCCCCAACACGTGGACGAGCTGGGTCGCGCCGCCGGCCTGCCCATCGGCGAGGTGACGAGCACCTTGGCCTTGATGGAACTGAAAGGACTGGCGCGCCAGGTCGGGGGGATGCACTATGTGCTTGCTCGTGAACCCGGTCCTGTGTATCGTATTGAGTAGGCGGGTTGGCCGAGTCAAGCCCTCAAGGAGAACGAATGGAAGCGTATTGCGTAAGATGTAAGACCCAACGCGAGATGATCGCGGCCACGCCGGTGTTTACGGCCAAAGGGGCGCCCGCCACGCGCGGCACCTGTCCGATTTGCGGGGCGACCCTCTTTCGCATGGGCGCCACCCCGGCCCATGAGGGGCTGAAGCCGCCGGCAGAGACCCAGACGGCGGAACGCCCGAACGTTTCAACATCGAAACGCTCGACACGCACGACTGCCGTCAAGTCGAAAACCGGACGCCGGTCCGGCAAGAAGGAGGAGGAGGGCGATGGGAAGGCACCCCGCTCGACCTACCAAGGTCCGCGCAAGGGTAAGCTCGTCATCGTCGAATCGCCAGCCAAGGCTCGCACCGTGGGCAACTACCTGGGCCGCGAGTACACCGTGCGCGCCTCGGTCGGACACGTGCGCGACCTCTACAAATCGAAGCTTTCGGTGGACATCGAGCACGATTTCCGGCCGATTTACACCGTTCCCAAGGAAAAGAAGAAGGTGGTGGCCGAGCTGACCGAGGCCGTGGCTCGCGCCGAGGAGGTCTATCTGGCCACCGACCCCGACCGCGAAGGCGAGGCCATTGCCTGGCATGTGGCCGAAACGACCGGCCTCGAACCGGAGCGTACTCGCCGCGTGGTCTTCCACGAGATCACCCGTCAGGCCGTAGCCGAAGCCTTTGCCCATGCCCGCGGCATTGACCAGAATCTGGTCAATGCCCAGCAAACCCGTCGCATCCTCGACCGCTTGGTTGGCTACCAGATCAGTCCGCTGCTCTGGCGCAAGGTACGGCGGGGCCTTTCTGCCGGCCGCGTGCAGACCGTAGCTCTGCGTCTGATCGTCGAGCGGGAGCGCGAGATCCAGGCCTTCGTGCCGGAGGAGTACTGGTCGATCACGGCAGAACTGGCCAAGCGCGAGCCGGAACGCCGCAGCTTCCGCGCCCGATTGGTCAAGATCAACGGCCAGGACTTCCGCATTGCCACTGGCGAAGAGGCGCAACGGCTGGTCGCCGAACTCGAGCAGGCCGTTTGGGAGGTGAGCAAGGTCCAGCGTGGGGAGCGCCGCCGCCGACCGGCCGCGCCCTTTACGACCAGCACGATGCAGCAAGAGGCGGCCCGCGCCCTGGGGTTCACCGCCAACCGCACCATGCGCCTGGCCCAGGACCTCTACGAGGGCTGTCTCTTATACACATCT
>JAOADB010000145.1 GCA_026417535.1 Caldilineales bacterium | reverse complement strand
GTCACCATCGGCCCCGTCCGGGGAGGCTTGCCTCGACCGACATCGCTTCCGCTTTTCGACTTCGAGCTGGGCAGCCAACTCTTTATGGGCGCCGTGGCCGTGGCGGCCATCGGGCTGGTAGAGGCCACTTCGATCGCCCGCAGCCTGGCGGCGCAATCGGGGCAGCGCCTGGACAGCAACCAGGAGTTCGTGGGGCAGGGACTGTCCAACATCGCTGCCGGTTTTCTGTCGGGTTTCGTGTGTTCGGGGTCGTTCAACCGTTCGGCGGCTCTGTATCGGTCCGGTGGGCGCACGCCCATGGCTTCGGCCTTTTCCGGACTCATCGTCCTCGTACTTTCGACGGTTCTGGCGCCCTTCATGGTGTGGGTGCCGCGTTCGGCCCTGGCGGGTTTGCTCATCCTCAACGCCATCAGCATCATTGACCACCGCCGCATGGTCCGGGTGTTCACGGCCTCGCGGGCAGAAGCGGCGATCATGGTCGTCACCCTGGTCGGCACGCTGGTCTTGCCGCTCCATTACGCCATTTTGGGCGGCATTCTGATGTCGCTGGCCTACTACCTCCTCCGTACCAGCACGCCCCAGGTCGTCTCCGTCCTGCCCGATGATGACTTTCGCCATTTCATCCAGCGGCCCGACCGGCGACCCTGCCCGCAGCTGGCCGTGCTCGAGATTCGGGGCGACCTCTACTTCGGCGCGGTCAACCATGTCGAAGAGAGCATTCTGCGCCATCGTCGCGCCCACCCCGGCCAATCGTTCCTGCTCTTGCGCATGCACGCCGTCCATCAGATTGACATCAGCGGCATCTACATGCTCGAGCACGTGGTCAAGACCTATCGGGAGCATGGCGGCGATGTCTTTCTGATCAAGGTGCGGCCGCAAGTCCGGGCCTTGATGGAGGCCTCGCGCTTCGATCGGTTTTTGGGGCCGGACCATTTCCTAGCCGAAGACGAAGCCATCGCCCACCTTTTCTATCACGTCCTCGACCCGGCCATTTGCATCTACGAGTGCGAGGTGCGGGCGTTCAAAGAGTGCCAGAATCTGCCCAAGCCCATGCTCCATCTCACCCTGGCGCCGACCGCGCTGCCGACGGTGGAGCTGCCCGAAGTGGCGCCGGAGACCCTCTATCGCGAGCTGCGGGGGCCGACACCGCCCCTGGTGGTGGATGTGCGCGAACCGCGTGAGTTCCGACAAGGTCGCGTGCCCGGCGCTGTCAACGTCCCCTTGCCCCGGCTGTTGGAGAACGCCCACGCGGTGCCCAAGGACCGGCCCATCGTGCTGGCCTGCCGCACGGGCCGGCGCAGTCGCCGGGCGGCTGCGCATCTGCTCCAACATGGCTATCGTGATTTGCGGATTCTGGCGGGCGGCATGGTCGCCTGGCGCGCCGCTGCCTTGTTGGAAGCCCTTGACGAATTTCCTTCTTGACGTCATGGGGCTTCCCTTCCCGCCGTCGGCCGCTCGGCAGGACGACGGACGAAAAAAAGAAGATGACAAGGTCATTATTCGTCTTTCGTCCTCCGTCTTTCGTCCTTCGTCCTTCATCTTCCAATCGTCCAAATTCCAATTAGCAGTTACCCAATCACCACCCATGTCCACCAATCCGCTCGAACGCAATCTCGGTCTCGATCTCGTGCGCGTAACGGAATGGACTGCGCTCAAGGCCGGCCGTTGGATGGGGCTGGGCAACCGCATCGAGGCCGACCGGGTCGCCACCGAGGCCATGCTGGCCGCGCTCAACGAGCTGGAGATGGACGGCTACATCGTCATCGGCGAGGAGTCGAAAAGCGGTCGCCATTCGCCCCTCGACACGGGCAACCGCGTGGGCAAAGGCGGCGGCCCGGCCATGGACGTCGTGGCCGATCCCATTGACGGCACCAATCTGCTCGTCCAGGGGCGCGCTGGCGCCATCTCGGTCGTGGCCGTGGCCCCGCGCCATGCCATGTGGGTCTGCGCGCCGGCGGCCTACATGGAGAAAATCGTGGTGGACCGCGAGGTGGGTCGCGCCTTGGTGCCCGAATGCCTAGAGGCGCCGGCGGCTTGGACGCTGGCCCTCATCGCCCGCTGTAAGGGCAAGGACGTGCGCGATCTCGTCGTCTTCGTCCTCGACCGTCCTCGCCACGCCGAGCTGATCGAAGAAATCCGCCGGGCCGGCGCGCGCGTCTCGCTGCACAGCGACGGCGACATTGCCGGGGCCATCATGGCCGCGTTGCCCGGTCATGGCGTGGATGTCCTCATGGGGGTCGGCGGTGTGGCCGAAGGGGTGACCGCGGCCTGCGCCGTGCGCGCCCTGCGCGGGGCCATGGTCGCCCGCCTGGCGCCCCAAAGCCGCCAGGAATGGGAGGCCGTGACCCGCGCCGGGTTGGACACGCGGCGCATCCTCACCTGCGAAGAGCTCGTGCAGAGCAACGAGGTCTTCTTTGCCGCCACGGGCGTCACCGATGGCCCCCTCCTGGACGGCGTCCACTATCGCGGGCACTACGCCACCACCCATTCCCTTGTCCTGCGCGGAGAGACGGGTACCCTGCGCCAAATCCGAGCCGAATACACCCTGGACGAGCGCTGAGCCTGGCCGCCGTTGCGACCGGCGGCCTTCGGCAGGATGCGAGAAAGAGAGGAGGCTCTCCAAGCGCCCTCGGCCCCTCCGGATTCCTTCCCCTCCTTCGCCCCTCGTCCCGACCGTCGCGCCTACACGAGCGCCGCCTCGATGGCCTGCGCCAGCGAGCGCGCTGGGATGATCTCAATGCCTGTGGGCAGGGGGTCGCCGCCCCCGCGGCGGCGCACAAGGTGGGGAATAACGGCCTGCTTGAAGCCCATCTGGCGGGCTTCTTCCAAGCGCCGCGGCAGCTGTCCCACCGAGCGCAGCTCGCCGCTCAGCCCCACTTCGCCGATGAGGACCAGGTCGGCTGCCACCGGCCGATTGTGCATGCTGGAGGCGATGGCCACGGCCATGGCCAGGTCGCTAGCCGGCTCGGCCACCTTCAGCCCGCCGACCACGTTGACGAAGATGTCCTGATCGGCCAGGCGCAACCCCACGCGGCGGGCCAGCACGGCCGTCACCAACAGCAGGCGGGTCATATCCACACCGTTGGCCGTGCGCCGCGGCTGGGGAAACGACGTGGTCGAGGCCAGGGCCTGCACCTCGACCAGGAGCGGCCGCGTGCCCTCCATAGGCACGGCAATGGCGCTGCCCGAGGCATGGGGCAGGCGCTCGGCCAAAAAGGCCTCGGACGGATTGGCCACTTCGACCAGGCCCTGCGCCTTCATCTCGAAAACGCCCACCTCGTTGGTCGAACCAAAGCGATTTTTCACCGCCCGCAGCAAGCGGTAGCTGTGAAAACGGTCGCCTTCCAGATAGAGGACCGTATCCACCATGTGTTCGAGCACCCGCGGCCCGGCGATCAGCCCCTCTTTGGTGACATGGCCGACGAGGAAGAGGGGGATGTTGGTCGCCTTGGCCAGGCGCAGCAAGGCCGCCGCGCTCTCGCGCACCTGAGTGACGCTGCCGGCGCTGCTCTGAAGGCCGTCGAGCTGGACGGCCTGGATGGAATCCACGATGACCAAGGCCGGTTGCAGCTTTTCGATTTGGGCCAGGACGTTATCCACGCGCACATCGGCGAGGAGATACAGCTCCGGGGTGTGCAACCCCAGCCGCATGGCCCGCTGTTTGATCTGATGGGCCGATTCCTCGCCGCTCACGTAGAGGACCTTGCGCCCACCCTGAGCTACGGCTGCGGCCATCTGGATGAGCAGCGTGCTCTTGCCGATACCGGGGTCGCCGCTGATGAGCACACCGCTGCCGGGCACGATGCCCCCGCCGAGGACGCGTTCGAGTTCGGGCATGGGCAGGCGCAACCGCTCGCCGCCGTCGAGGGGGACATCGGGCAGGGCCACGGGCGCCACCGCCGTGCTCAGACTGCTTCCCCGCGGCTCAGGGCGTTCCACCTCTTCGACGAAACTGTTCCACTCCCCACACTTGGGACAGCGGCCGGCCCATTTGGCCTGGCTGTAGCCGCAGTTCTGACAGACGAATTGGAGACGGGCTTTGGCAGACATGGGCAGACCTCGGACGGGAGCGAACGGTTAGATCATTTGTTCTATTCTACTACAACCGGACGGCATCCCCAAGTCGTGACCGGCCTGCTCAGCGGCCCTCGGCGCCGCGGGTGATCAGCACGATGCCCAAGGTGACCAGCAGGGTGCCCAACCACTGCGCCGACGAAATCGGTTCATCGAACAGCCACCGTGCGGCGACGACCTGAACGCCCACCACGGCCAGGCCTGCCGTGACCGGGTAGGCAACATGTAAGGGCACATAGCGCAAGAGGCCGGTCAGGGTCAACACGGTGATGAACCCGGCCAGGTTGCCGACGATCTGCCAGACGAGAAAACCGCGCCAGGTGGGGCTGGCGGCCGAGAGCTTGAAACTGGCATTGGCTACGATGTTGAAGATCAGATTCCCGGCCACAAGCGCAACCGGCAGCCAAAGGCTCCCATCGGCAACCGACCGGACAGCGGACACGTGTGGACGCCACATGCGAGACCTCCTCTGTGGCCCAACCCCTGCGGAGTTGGGCATGTTACGGTGTGCAGGGTGAGATCGGCGCAGGCAACGGCATGCTCGAAGCGGTTGTTTCCTCGGTCACACACAGGTTGGGCCGGTAGTAGCCCTCGCCAGCGCAGGTTCGGCACAGGCATAGCCCGTTCTGTCGGATCTCGCGTTCGTTGATGATCTCCTCGCCGCAGAGGGCGCAGTTGACGCGTATGCCCGGCCGGCTGACCAGGCTTGCTACCGGTGCGTTCAGCGTCACCTCCTGGAGCGCCAACAGTTCTTCATCAGGCATGATTTGATAGGCCTTGAGCTGGGCGAAATAGCGGCGTTTTTCTGCCGGCGCGTAGAGGCGGGCCTTCTCGCGCACATCGAGGCGCGGACTCACCCGCACGGCCCGGCCGGTCTCGACATCCACAAAAGTGGCCGCCACTTTGCCGTAATCCTCCACGCGCAGGGTGCGATGGTGCACGGCCACGCCGGTCGCCACCTCGATGCCGCTGACAAAACAGCCGTCGGTCTCGACGATGACCAGCAGGCGCTTATCCCGCCGCGGCACCTCCAACCCCAAGGCGGCGGCGCCAGCCAGGCCGATGCGAGCCCCCAACACCTGACGAGGGCAGAGATGGGAATGCCGACGGGAAGACGCTTCGAGTAAAGAGGCGATGTCCATAAGCCTATTCCGAGGGATCGTTCGCCTATCCCGGCAGGCCGGGAAAACGCCTCCATTATAGCCGGGGTTCGCTCGTGATGAGGAGTTCGGGTGCAAGCCCTCGTCCTGGCCTTGAGCCGATGGTGGAAACGGAAGCCCAGGTGGCAGGCGCGCCACAATGGGGGTATAATGCCGGCTGGGTCTTTCGTTCCCCCTCGGCTTCGAGCCGGAACGAGCGCCAGACAACGCAAGACGAAACTCGTCAAAAAGCACTCGGAGGGAACTCTCCCTTTCCCCGTTTCCCCGATTCCCCGATTCCCCGTTTCCCCATTTCCCGCTTTTCGTCCGTCCTCCGTCCCTCATCGTTCGTCTTCTGCGGAGGAGACCATGACCGCCGCTACCCTTCCTCTCGACCGCGAAACCCTGTTGACCCAAATGACGGCCCGCCTGCGCGAACTCGACGACGCGGGCCTGTTGGCCGTGGACCGTTACCTGCGGGAACTGCCACCCCCGACGGGCGGCCCGATTGCGGCCGGGCCGGGCCTGGATCGGCGTCAGTTTCTGCTGCGCGCCCTGGGTTTGGGCGGCGGCTTGGTCCTCGTCACGGCCGGCGGTTACGCCGCCGTCAGCTATGGGGTGGAGGCGGCCAAATGGCGGGGACTTTTGTTGCTTTACGAGCAGATGGAACGCGCCGGTCTGGACGACGCTGCGGCGCTGGCGTTGGTGACGGTGGAAAACGCCCTGGCCGCGCTCGAAACCGGTGCCGAGAGCCTGCGTCGGGGGCTGGAACGGGTCGAGGCCGGGGTGCAGCAACTCGATGCCGTCAACCCCACGGTGCGCGAGGGCATCGCCGCCGTCGAGGGTCTGGTCGAGCACATCGCCCAAGCCGTGCAGCGGTTGGAGGATGCCCTCGCGCGGTTTCTCGAACCGGCGCAGCCCCTGCTCGAGGCGATCAAAGCCTTTGTCAACCGCCTGCTCGAGCTGCTGCCCTTCGGCATCGGCGACGAGGTGCGCCGGGTCCTGGTCGCCATCGCCGATGTGCTCAGCGCGTTGCCGGAACTCATCCTGGCCGTCAACACCGGCCTTCTGACGCCGCTACGCGAGGTCTGGTTTGGCGACGACCCTGAACAGAGCCTGCTCGGCCGCCTGGAAAACGCCCTCATCAGCGGCCTGTTCGACCCCCTCCAAGCCCATCTGACGGCCGTGGCCGATTTCGCCGCCGCCTGGCAGACGCGGGTGGGCCGCGCCCTGGAAACGGCCCTGGACGAACGCAGCGCCTTGCGGGCGGAAATCGAGCGGTATCGCTGAGGAAGCTGATGGCGTCGTTCGTCCTTCGTCTCGGTTTTTGACCGCTTGCGCAGACGAACGACGAACGACGAACGACGGAGCGGTTCTTCGTCTTTCGTCATTCGTCCTCCGTCTCGGTTTTTGACCGCTTGCGCAGACGAACGACGGAGCAGTTCTTCGTCTTTCGTCATTCGTCCTTCGTCTCGGTTTTTGACCGCTTGCGCAGACAAAGAACGAACAACGGAGCGGTCCTTCGTCGTTCGTCATTCGTCCTTCGTCTCGGTTTACGGCCGATTGACGACAAATCACAAAAAATCCGCGCGATCTGTAGTAACCTCCTCCACGGTATCGGTCATCCGCATTCGTTCGTCTGGTTTGTCATGTCTGAACCCGTTCGCGAACCTTCCCTGCATTTCCTTTGGTTGGAGGTCACCGACCTGCAGCGGTCGGTGGATTTCTACCGCGAGACCCTGGGTTTCCCCGTCCAGGACGATCCCGGTCCCTTCGCCATCGTCCATCTCGGGCGGGCGCCGCTGTACCTGGCGCCGGGCGCGCCGCGCGGGCTGGGCCTCTACATCGCCATCGCCGTGCCCGACATCGAGGCCATGTACCGTCGCCTGAGCGAGCGCCGCTATCCCACGGCGCCGCCGGTGGATGAAGGCTGGACCCGCTATCTCAACGTGACCGACCCCGACGGCTATCGGCTCATCCTCCTGCAACCGTCCTCGACCGGGGTGGTCTGATGCGCCTGCGCCTGTTGCTCCTGGCTGCGGTTCTTTTCGGCCTGTTGTTGACCTGGCCCGTGCGTGGGCNGGATCCCGGCCGCTATGTAGTCACGGTAGCGGCGACAAGCCCGCAGGCCCGCACCGCCCTGGCCGCCAAGGGATGGCCCGTATGGAGCGCCGACACGGAGAGTATCACCCTGGTTGTCACCGGCGCCGGGCTGAGCGCGCTGCAACGCGAGGGCTATCGGGTGCTGGCCGTGCAGCCGCTGGCCTTCCCGCCCAATTACCAGGGCTATCACGATTACGCCGAAATGGTGGCCGTGCTCCGGCAGCTGGCCGAACGCTATCCCCACATCACCCGCCTGGAGACCATCGGCCAAAGCTGGGAAGGCCGCGCCATCTGGGCCCTGCGCGTCACCGACCGACCCGATGAGGACGAACCCGGCGAACAGGGCATCCTCGTTTTTGCCGGCACCCATGCCCGTGAGCACCTGACGGTCGAACAGGCCCTGTTCCTGCTGCGCGATCTGCTCGAGAACTACGGCCGGGACGGCGAGACGACCAACCTGGTCGCCCAACGCGATATCTGGGTGATTCCCAACCTGAATCCCGACGGCAGCGAATACGACATCACCCGTTGGGGGGCAGCGCCGCCCTACTGGCGCAAAAACCGCCGTAACAACGGCGACGGCACCTGGGGGGTGGACCTCAACCGCAATTTCGGCTACGGTTGGGGCCGCGAGGGGAGCAGCGGTCTCACGGCTTCCGAGATCTACCGTGGGCCGGCGCCCTTCTCCGAACCGGAGAACGTAGCTTTGCGCGATTTCGTCCTGGCCCGACCCCATGTCCGGCTCATCGTCTCCCTGCACACCTACGGCGAATACGTGCTCTTTCCCTACGGTTACACCTACGAGGACCTGCCGCCCGACATGCGCCCTGAGGATCGGGCCATCTTCCTGGCCCTGGCCGAGGCAATCACCGACATGAACGGCTACCGCGCCATGCAGGCCAGCGACCTCTACCTGGTCAGCGGCTCCCACGACGACTGGTTCTACGGCGCGCTGGACATCTACGCCATGACCTGGGAGCTCTACCCCCGCAGCGCCGTGCCAGGCTTTTATCCGCCCGATAGCGTCATCGCCGCGCAGACCGCGCGCAACCGCCTGGCCCTGCGCTATGCCATCGCCATGGCCCACGACCCGGCCATGGCCGTCGGCGAAGGCGCTGATACCGCCCCGCCTCGGGTCGAGGTCATAGCGCCGGAGCCCCTCTTCGCCTCCGTCCCCTTCAGCGTGAGCGTACAGGCCGCCGACGATGTGGGCGTAACCACGGTCGAGTACCTGGTCAACGGCGCCGTTGCCGCCGTAGCCACAACGCCCGACCTGACGGCCTCTCTCGTCCTTCCGGCCGGCACCCACGAGCTGCGCGCTCGCGGCTTCGACGCCGCCCACCATCAGGCCCTTTCTCCGCCCCTGGTCGTCACCGTCGCCGACGCGACGCCCACACCGACTCCGACGCCAACGCCGTCTCCCACATCCACGCCAACGCCAACACCCACGCCCACGGCGACGCCGACGCCTGAGCCCCTCGTTCCGCTCTTCCTCCCGCGGATTATGGGCTAGCGGAGGTTTTTGCACCACTGGGGAATCCTGACAAAGCCGGGCGCAGCGAGGCATGGGCAACCGGTTACCCCGGTCGCGAAGGGGCTTGTCGCCATCTCGACCCGGTGCTACAATGCCGGCAGTCGGCCCGCGCGACGATTGAATGGCATCCCCAGGAGACGGCTATGCCCTCGCCCTTTCCCGGCATGGACCCCTATCTCGAAGGCGAGCTGTGGCAGGAGTTCCACGAGACTCTGGCCCATGCCATCCGCGGCCAATTGTTGCCGTAGCTCGGCTCGCGTTACGTGGCCCTGCTGGCAAAACGCTTCGTGACCGCCTTGCCGCCGATGGGAACATGGCTGGCGTTGGGCGTGACGGAATGGCCGTCCTCCCGTGTCCTCTACCCCGATGTGGCCGTCACCGTGCGCGAACCGCCGCCGGGCTACGGCGCCCAGCCTGCCGCACCCACGGTCGAGGTCGCCAGCCCCCTGCCCGAACGGATACCCCAGCT
>JAOADB010000144.1 GCA_026417535.1 Caldilineales bacterium | reverse complement strand
CCGCAGGTCCAGCGGTTCGCGGCCGTCGCTCCAGCGGCCATCGGCCCACCGGGCGTAGAAGCGTTGGTCATCCACCACGAACACGCCGTCCTCGGGCGACTCGCAGTACAGCTCGATACCGTTGCCCTCCGGGTCGTCCAGGTAGGTCGTCTTGGTCATGACGTGATCGGTGGGTGCGTTAGGGTAGCGAGCTTGGATCAGGCGGGCAACGGCACGCGCCAGCTCGCGACGATTCGGGAAGAGCACGGCAAAATGGTAGAGGCCGCTCGTCCCCCGGTAGCGCCGTGCCGTGCGGTCTTCGACCAGGTAGAGCAGGTCGGGTCCACCGGCGCCGAGGACAGCCAGGCCGTTCGCACGACGGTACAGGCGCAATCCGATCAGCGTTTGATAGAAGTCCAGCAAGGGCGGCAGGTTGACGACGGTGAGCGCCACGGCCGCCGGACGGGTTCGGGGGTGCAGGTGAAAGTCGGTCATGGGTTCTCCTTGGGTGATGATTCGGCGACCATCCACCGCTGCGCCCAGGCAGCCAGCGCATCCAGAATGGGGAGCAATTCACGGCCTTTGGCCGTCAGCTCGTACTGAACATGGCGGGGGTTTTCCGGATCCTCGCGGCGCACGATCAGGCCTTGCCGTTCCAAAAAGCGCAGCCGTTGGGTGAAGGTGGCCGGGTTGACATCGCCCACCAGGTCTTGCAGCTCGCAGTAGCGTCGCGGCTGGCGGAGGGGATGGATGATCTGCATCGTCCAGCGCGCGCCCAGGAGCCGGGTAACGGCCGCGACGGGGCAGATGTGGCCGGTGTTGTGAGTGGGTTTTGCTATGGAAAACATAGCAATGGGGTCATAAAAAAGCGTCGCACTTGCGCAGACGCCGGAAGTCATCGGTGAATATACTATACAAAATATAGTACTTTCATTCTGTGATGGCGCTTCCGGTCGGCACGCTCGATAACGGCCGACCGGAAGCGCGGCGGGTTGACCAACGTGGTCTTTACGGCTATGTTGACGAGGCTTGCGCACCCGAAGCGGTCACATAGTGACTCTTGGAAGAAACCGAGGAGGCCGTGGAGCAGGTGCCGTTTGATGTATACGAGCTTGCGCCTATAACCGTCTGAGAGAGCCCCATGTCCATCGCCGAGACGTACCAGCACATCCGCCGCCTGGCGCCGGCCTTGGCCCGCTGCACCCAACAGGCCGTTGCGCAGGCGCACAACGAGGCCGACATGCCGGCCGTCCGCGCCAACCTGGATGAGCTGAAGGGGGAAGAGCCGTTCGAGACAGGGGAGGCTGGGGAGGAGGAGACGTAAACGTGGGGCAGTGCAGTGAAAGCCCGGCTTGGATCGGCGGCTCTCGAGGCCCTTGACGAATGCGACCGTCGTAAGTAAAATATGGCTACTTTGGTAGTCATTTTTTCCGAGGTGATACGATGCCCAGCATTGGCGTAAAGGACTTGAAAAACCAGGCCACCGAGATCGTGCGCGCAGTGCGGGAGGAAGGGGCCGAGTACATCGTCACCTATCACGGCCGGCCGGTGGCCGTGCTCTTGCCGATTGACGCGGCTTGGGAGCAGGGGATCCGGGCGCGCGCGGCCCAGGCCGCTCAGCCCAGCCCGGAGCTGTTGGCCGAGCTGGAGGCGCTGCGCCGCGAGATTGACGAGAGCTGGCGCTCCGCCAAATCCGGGGTCGAGCTGATTGCCGAAGGGCGGCGGTGACGATGTTCGTGGTGGATGCCAGCGTCTACATCGCCGATATGCGACCTTCGGAGCCGCACCATGCGGAGACGCGCGCGTTCCTGAGTCACGTGCACCAGACGGGCGCGGAGGTCTATAGCCCGATGATCGTCCTCGCCGAGGTGGCTGCAGGCATCGCCCGCGGCACAGGCCGGCCGGCCCTAGCCCGGCGACTCACGGCGCTGCTACAGCGTATGCCGAACGTCATCTTCGTGCCCGTAGATAAGCCGTTAGGGGAGTTGGCAGCCGAGATCGCAGCCGCCCATCAGATCCGCGGCTGCGACGCGGTCTACGTAGCGTTGGCCCACCGATTGAGTGCACCCCTGGTGACCCTGGACGCCGAACAGCGCCGTCGCGCGCCCGCCGTTGTCGCTGCGCAAACACCGGCCGCGACCCTTACCACCCTATCGGGCAGCCGTACCGGCCAAGAGGAGGGGTGAGGTGACCTGGAACCCGGCTCTTAACGACGGACACAGCGATGAAGTGCGCTATTTGTAAACATGGTGAGACACAACCGGGCTACACGACCGTGACGTTGGAACGCGGCCGCACCATCCTGGTGTTCAAGCGTGTGCCGGCACAGGTCTGCGCCAATTGTGGCGAGGCTTACGTGTCCGAAGCGGTCACGGAACAGCTCCTGCAAGAGGCTGAGGAGGCAGCGCGAGAGCAAGTGTGGGTTGGTGTGCGCGAGCTTACGCCTGTACCCGTCTAGCAAGGGCTCTCACACCCAACGCGCGGCCGGTCAAGCCCACAACGAGGCCGAGATGGACGCCCCGGCCATGCAACCGTGGGCCCTTACCCCGGCCGAGATGACGGCCATCCGCGCCAACCTGGAGGATCTGAAGGGGGAGGAGCTGGTTGTGAGCGCAGGTTGAAACCCATCAAGCGACCTTCTGATGAAGAAGGTCGGGTCAGAAAGAAGCACCTTTCTCCCGCTCGGCCAGCAACCGCTCGAGCAGCGCGATGTAAAGACTAAGGCAGTCCCGAAAGCCTCCCAGCTGCATGTCCTTTCGATTGGAGAGCTTGAGGTATATCGTGGGGAACCCGTTTGACGCAACGAGCCCAAGGTCAGTGATGTCCCGATAGGGTACATGCTCTTGGCGCAAGGGTCCCTTCAGTGTGAAGCCATCGCTCTCTACAAGCAGCGCAATAGGCTGCAACAGAAGGGTGAGGACCATCAGTAGACCCAGGCCGACGAGGAAAAGGCGCACCCATAGGGCATCACTGATGGAAAAAAGACCGACGCTGATGGATAGCACAGCAACGCCACCGAGGAGCAGCCACAGCCACGGCGTTCGGCGGAATACTCGTTGATGCCGAGCCTCGACCCACAAATCGGGCCGCCGAGCCCACAGCCAAGTCACCAACAGTTCGAAGCCGCTGAGCTGATAGTCCAAATGGACTGGCGGCGCCGTCGGCGATCCGAATAGCGTCAATCGCGCAAACAGCGCACTGTGCTCGATGCGACTGATTTGACTAACGTCGATTTGTCGAGGCTTGCGACATAATCCCTTCGTGCGGATAGTTTGTCCCTCGATATGGACGGTGGTGCTGCCGGCGCAGACTAGGTAGAGGCCGCCAAGTCCGAAAAGCGCTCCCCCAATCAGCGGCGGCAGCTGAATGTCTCCGCTCGTGATCGTGACAACAACAATAAGTCCTCCGAGCAATAGCCCCACCACGCCGACAACGGTGTAAAGCCAGGGAATTTTCAGCGTGAGCGGCGTCAAGTCAGATATAAAGTCAATGTTGCGGTCCCTGGTTTCCATCTTGCCTCCCAGAGCTAGACGGAAACGGCTTTTGTGTATCCAGTTGCGCGTCTGGCGCCGTTTCTCCTCGTTCATACACCACCTTGCCCTGCTCTTTCGCCAGCCGGGCCAGGGAAGTCAGTACCTGTGCCTGGCGCTCAAACTCCTCCTCGGTCAGCACGATCAGGTCCTTAGCCATGCCGACGGCGCCCACACAGGCATAGGCTTCCTGAGCGCGGCGATAGGCGGGCCGCTCCGAGTGTGGCACCACGATCAGCAGGTCGAGATCGCTGTCGGCAGTAGGTTGGCCATAGGCATGCGACCCGAACAGGATGATCCGTTGCGGCTGCATACCGGCCACCAGTCGGCGCACGATCTCCTCGATGACCAATGAGCGATCTATCGCCGCCTCGGTTGAGTTCACAGCCTCCGTCCAGTGAGCCGTTGTGTCCATGTGCTCGCCTCCGGGTCCTATCATACCACGGATGGCCACGGCGGGGAAGCGGAAAAACGCACTGACGATGTTCCCGAGGGCGAGGCGCCGGTTGAGGCGAGTGAGAAGGGCCCAGGCCGAGCCGCGAGAGGAAAAAAACGCCTCAGTTTGGCAGCATTCACCAGGCCGGTGTCAATGGCGTAGACCTTCTTCGGCGCCACCTGCTGGCGCTTGACCGAGAAATGTAAACGATGTGATCTTTCGACCACCGGGCCGCCCAACGGTTGTCATTCATACTGCAATCATGCAGGCAGATGATTTCATTGTCAATGAAATCATGGGCGGACGAACCCGGTCCCTAACGCCACTCCCCCACATACGCCGCGTGGGCCTGCAGGTAGTCCTCCACTAGCCCGCGGGCGCGGGAGTAGGAGAGCACCAGCGGATGGGCCATCAGCGCCTCGATGGCCAGCGCCCGCGACCGTTCACGGATGGCCTGCACCGTCAGCCGCTCGTAACGCTTGACGGCCCGCATCAGGTACAGGTGCCCTTCGGGGATCGCGGCCACGGGCAGGGGATGCACCCCGCTCCCGTCCACCCGGCACGTCACCTCGACCACGTCGTCGGCGGCCATGCCCGGCAGCGCGCCCCGGTTGGGCACGTTCAGGCCGATCCACGCTGGCCGGTCGTGGGCCAGCGCCTCGATGGCGCTGAAGGCCACCCCGGCGTAGCCCTCCCCCGCCTCCTCCGGAATGTCGCCGTCGAAGGTCTCTGGGATGGGCGGCATGGCCGCGGCGCCGTGCGCGTAGTGCATGTACGTCTCCCCACGGCGGCGGTTGTAGCCGAAGAAAATGCGCAGCGCCCGCTCCGGCTCAGCGGCGATGTCCACCCGTTCGAGCTGCGCCAGCAGCCGCGCGTTCAGCAGCTCGATCTCCTCCCCGCGGGTCCAGCGGTCGGCTTGGATGGCCTCCACCGCCCGCTCGGCGTAGTAGTAATAGTACAGGTACTCGTTCAGGAACGCGCCCTGCATCCGTACGAGTTCCGGGTCGAACATCCCCTGGGCCTCCCGCAGGAAGCCGTCGTCGGCCAGGCAGCGGGGCATCAGGTCCTCGTCGCCGTGCCAGGCGTGGCGGCACCAGGAGAGATGGTTCAGGCCGTACACCTCGGCCCGCACCTGGGACGCCGGCACGCCGCACCACCAAGCCACAGCGTGCTGCGCGGCGTTGGCCCCGTCGCAGATGCCCACCACCCGCTCGAAGCCGGCCTCGTGCAGCGCCTGCGCCACCAGCCCGGCCGGGTTCGTGAAGTTGAACAGCCAGGCGTCCGGGCACACCTCCTGCATCAGCCGGGCGTACTCCAGCACCGCCGGGATGCTGCGCAGGGCCATGGCGAAGCCGCCTGGGCCGGTGGTCTCCTGGCCGAGGACGTTGTACTTCAGGGCGATGCGCTCATCCAGCGCCCGCCCCCGCTCGAAACCCACGCGGATGGCCGTCACCACGTAGTCGGCGCCGGTCAGGGCCGCGCGGGCGTCGGTGGTATGGGTCAGCCGGAAAGGATCGCCGGCCTGCGCCAACAGGGCGCGGCTGAGCGCCGCGAACACGGACAGCTTGCGGGCATCCACGTCCATCAGGCACAGCTCGGTCAGGCCCAGGCGGGTATGCCAGCGCAAGAGGGACATGAGGAAGAGGGGGGTGCGCACACCCCCGCCGCCGATGAGGGTGAGTTTCATGGTTAGACGATGGAGGATGGAATGGGAGCGTAGCGCAAGATGCCATCTTGCGTCGCTATGAGCCGAACATTGTCCCCCTGCAAGCCGTTTCGAGGAACTGGAGGAACTTCTCCGTCCTCCGTCTTTCGTCCTTTGTCTCGACAATCGGCCGACATCCGGGACGCACAATTACCATTTGTCGGTCGCCAACACCTCCTGCAGCTCGGCCAGGGTGGGCGTGGCCAGGGCGCCGTGGGCGGTGACGCTGAGGCCGCCGGCGATGTTGCCCCAGCGCAGGCAGGTGGGCAGGTCTTCGCCCCGCAGCAGCGCGGCCAGGAAGCCGGCGTTGAAGCAGTCGCCCGCGGCCGTGGTGTCCACCACGGGTACATCCAGGGCCGCCGCGTGCCACACTCGATCGCCCCGGCAGGCGTAGGCGCCGTCTGCGCCGGCCTTGACGACCACCAGCGGGCAATAGCGCGCCAGCTCGCGCGCGGCCCGGGCCGGGTCGTCGCAGCCGGTGAGCTGCGCGGCCTCGCTGCGGTTGGGCGCGAAGATGTCAATCCGCCGCAATGTCTCGATCAGGCCTGGCGTGGCCAGGGTCATGTCCACGTACTGGCAATCGCTGAAGACGCGGCTCCCCTGCGCGTGGGCGAAGTCCAGCAGCGCCTGGGTCTCGGCCGCACCGTCGAAGGGCAGGTGGATCACCCAGTCGGCCCGCTGCGCCGCCAGGATGGGCCGCACGTCCCGCTCCGGCAGGGGATCGCAGTAGCTGAGGAAGCCGCGGTCGTGGGCGTAGGAGAAGGACACGCTTACCGACCGGTAGGGCTGCGGGTGCACCTCGAACAGGGTCTCGTCCAGGCCGTGGCGGCGGCATTCCTCGCGCACGAAGCGGCTGAACAGGTCGTCGCCAAAGCGCGCGGCCCAACGAGTGGGCACCTCCAGCCGGGTCAGGGCCAGGGCCAGGTTGAAGGCGCCGCCGGGCACCACGGCCAGGTCCTGGCTGAACAGGTCCGCCCCCAGCCGGGGCAAGTCGGGCAAGCCGGTGAAGATCAGGTCGCAGAAATAGTCGCCGAAGAGGAGGACCATGGGGCGGTGAACGGTGAACGGCAAACGGTCAACGGTGGTCGGTAACGGGTTGCTACTGCCGTTTGACAGGACAAGGCTTGCGATGTATCATTCAAAAGAACTTAACAAATCTGTTTAGAGTTTAAGAACGATTATGTATGGATCAACAGCTCGCTGAAAGCCTTTCGCGCGAACTCAAGATCGCCGTCGAGCACGTGGTGCGGGAGGAGTACGAGATGCTCATCCTGCGCGAGCTGTTGGCTTCGCCGCTGAGCAACGCCCTTGTCTTCAAGGGCGGCACGGCTTTGCGCCTGGCCTATGGCTCGCCACGCTTTTCCGACGATCTCGATTTTTCGCTCCTTGCTCCTGTGGAGGAGGAGGTCTTTGTAGCCGCGGCTGCAACGGCGGCGAAGGCGGCGGCCCAGGTCAGGTTGGTGGAGGCGCTGGCCAAGCAGTTCACTCTGTTCGCCCTCTATCGGGTGACCGAGGCATTCCTGCCCTATGCGTTCTCCATCAAGGTGGAAGTCTCGACACGTGTGGAGCCGTGGCAGCGCGGAGCCGACTTCGAGATCCGGCTGCTGACCAGCCCGGTGACGCCGATTTCGGTTTTGGCGCAGGTTGCCACGCTGGAGCGACTGTGGGCCGACAAGCAGGCCGCGCTAGCCGCTCGCCGTGAGCCGCGCGATCTATACGACCTCTGGTTCATTGCGCAGAAGCTCCGCCGTCCCTTCACGCCCGACCTGAGCGGCCTGGACCCCAAGGTCGTGCGGCGGGAACTGCGCAAGTACCTGCCCATGAGCCATTGGGCCGTGATCGAAGCCTGGAGCGCGAACCTATGACGGCGAAGGACATGGCCTTGATCCAGACCCTGTTGAGGCTGAACAAGCCGTTCTTGAGCCCGGCCGATCTGGAGAAGGTGCTGGGGCAGCGGCGCCCGGCCCTCTATGTGACCCTCAATCGGCTGGTGCGGAACGGCGTGCTGGTGCGCCTGCGGCAGGGGGTGTATCAGCTCGCCCTGCAAAGCGCCGACCCGGCCCGCATCGCCAATCAGCTCGTCTATCCGTCCTATCTCTCCTTCGAGGCGGCCCTGTCGCGCTACGGCATCCTCAGCCAGGTGCCCTACGTGCTGACCTTTGCCACCACCCATCGCACGCAGAGGATGACCCTGGGGGAGACGACGGTGGAGTTCCACCAGCTCAAGCCGTCGCTGTTTTTTGGCTATACGCTGCAGGGCGGCCTCTACGTGGCCGAACCGGAGAAAGCGGTCTTGGACCAGCTCTACCTGGTCGCCCGCGGGCTGTCGGCCCTGGACCCGGCCGATCTGGACCTGTCGGCGCTGGATGCCGACCGGCTGCGAGACTACGCTGCTCGTTTCCCGGCGTCCGTGCAGGCTTTGGTCGAGAAACACCGGCACGCGTGAACCTTTGTCCATAACGCCTGTCACGTCTCCTGTGCCGGTACCCACTATCCAGTATCCAGTACCTAGCAACCGGCCACCGGCCTTTCCCTGCCCTGTGCGACAGCTCAACGCTGATACACCCGCACGTAGTCCACCAGCATCGTCTGCGGGAACACCGTCGTCTCGTCGGGATAGCCGGGCCAGAGACCGCCGACGGCCACGTTCAGCAGCAGGAAGAAAGGCCGGTCAAAGACCCAGGGCAGCGTCTCAAAACGGCTACGGGGCAGCCGAGCATAGCAGTGCTCGTCCAGGAACCAGCGGATCTCATCTGCCTCCCACTCCACGGCGAAGACGTGAAAATCGGCGTGAAGAGGCGCGTCGCCGGGCAGGCGATAGGCGTGGGTGACGCCCGCGGCGCCGCTGTAGCCGGGGCCGTGCACCGTCCCGTGCACCGTGAACGGCTCGCGGCCGACGACCTCCATGATGTCAATCTCGCCGCAGTCGGGCCAGTCGGTGGTGGGAAAGGCTGCGCCCAGCATCCAGAAGGCCGGCCACAGCCCCTGGCCGTAGGGCAGGCGCAGCCGCGCTTCCACCCGGCCGTAGGTAAACTCCACCTTGCCTTTCGTGTGGAGCCGTGCCGAGGTGTAGCGACAGGGACCGTACCAGCAGGCCAGGCCCGGCTCGGCCGGTCGCGCCGTGATCACCAAGTGCCCGCGGCCGTCCAGGGCCACGTTCTCGAGTCGGTCGGTGTAGTACTGCCATTCCTGATTGCCCCAGCCGTGGCCGCCGATGTCGAAATTCCAGAACGCGAGATTGGGCGGGCTGCCGGCCGGACCGTCGAACTCGTCGTGCCAGACAAGCGTCCAGCCGTTGGGAAGATGGTTGGGAAGATGGGTGGAGGGCATAGCTCGGAGGAACTCAGGGGTGGTATCGTTGGCCGAGAGCTGCGGCGATCTCTCACGGTCCTCGATGAGGGTGGTCACAGCGGGCGTCGGCGTGGCCGTGGGCTCGGGCGTCGGCGTCGGCGCCACGGTAGGAACCGGCGTGGCCGTCGGTTTGGGGATGGGGGTGGCGCGGCCGGCGCAGGCAGCCACCACCAGGCTCGGGACCAGCATCAGGGCCAGGAGCAGGCCATGCCACCAATGGAAGGAGGGATGGTAGGGCATGGTTCTCGCTTCTTTAGGTTGTAGAGGAACTCACGGGAGCTCGGAGGAGCTGTAGCTTCGGATGCCATCCGGAGGAGCTTAGGGGAGCTTCGTCCG
>JAOADB010000143.1 GCA_026417535.1 Caldilineales bacterium | reverse complement strand
AGATGTGTATAAGAGACAGCCCTTGGGCGACCTCAATCCCGAGTTGACCTACGCCATCAACCACCGGGCCTCGGTGCGGCTGGCTGCGCTCTGTCGTGAGGTGGGCGTCCCGCGTTTCCTCTTTGCCTCGTCGTGCAGCAACTACGGCAACGCCGGCGACGCCTTCGTGGACGAGGACTCGCCCTTCAACCCGGTCACGCCCTACGGCGTCTCCAAAGTCCTGGTCGAGCGGGACGTGGCCTTGCTGGCGACGGACGATTTCAGCCCGACCTTTTTGCGCAACGCCACGGCCTACGGCGTCTCGCCCCGGCTGCGCTTCGACCTGGTGCTGAACAACCTGGTGGCCTGGGCCTGCACCACCGGCCGGATTTACCTGAAAAGCGACGGCACCCCCTGGCGGCCGTTGGTCCATGTGGAGGACATTGCCCGCGCCTTCCTGGCCGTCCTTACAGCCCCGCGGGAGCGCGTTCACAACCGCGCCTTCAACGTCGGCCGCACCACGGAGAACTACCGCATCCGCGACCTGGCCGCCATTGTCGCCGAGGTCGTGCCCGGTTGTCGCATCGAGTACGCGGCCGACGCCGGCCCTGACAAACGGAACTACCGGGTCAATTGCGACCGCATCGCCCGCGAGCTGCCCGCCTTCCAACCGCAATGGGATGTCCGCCGCGGGGCCGAGGAACTCCACGCGGCCTATCGGCGCTTTGGCCTCGGCGCCGCCGATTTCGAGGGGCCGCGCTACAAGCGCATCGCCCACTTGCGCGCCCTCATGGCCGCCGGCGAGGTGGATGAGACCCTGCGCTGGCGGCGCTTGCCTGCCGGGAAGGACCATGTTTGAGACCATCACCGCCTGTCGCAGCTGCGGCCACGGCGGGCTGCAGCCCATCCTCTCCTTGGGGGTGACGCCGCTGGCCGACCGCCTGCTCACCCGTGAACAGCTCGAGGAGCCGGAACCGACGGCGCCCCTCGATCTCGTCTTTTGCCCCCATTGCGCCCTGGTGCAGATCACCGTCACCGTGGCGCCGACGGTGCTGTTCGGCGCCGATTATCCCTACTTTTCGTCGGTTTCGCCGACCCTGATGGCCCATTTCGCCGCCAGCGCCGAGGCGCTGATGGCGCGGCTGGCGCTGGACGGGCGCAGTCTCGTCGTCGAAGCCGCCAGCAACGACGGCTACATGCTCCGCCATTTCGTCGCCCGCGGCATCCCCGTCTTGGGGATTGACCCGGCGCCGGGGCCGGCCGCGGCCGCGGCCCGCATCGGCGTCCGCACCCTGAACACCTTTTTCACCCGCGAGCTGGCCGCCGAACTCAGCCGTAGCGAAGGCCGCGCCGACCTCTTCCTGGCCAACAACGTCCTGGCCCATGTGGCCGACCTGCCCGGCTTTGTCGAGGGCATTCGGCTCATGCTCAAGGACGACGGCCTGGCCGTGATCGAGGTCCCCTATGTGGCCGACCTGGTGGACCGCTGCGAGTTCGACACGATCTACCATCAGCACCTGTGCTACTTCTCGGTGACGGCCCTCGACCGTCTGTTCCGCGACCACAGGTTGTACCTCAACGACGTGCAGCGGCTGCCCATCCACGGCGGGTCGCTGCGGCTGTTCGTGGCCCGTCGCGAGGCCGTGACCGCCACCGTGAGGAACCTGCTGGCCGAGGAGCGCCAGCGGCAGATGGACCGTCTGGTCTTTTACGCCGACTTTGCCGACCGCGTGGCCGCGGTCAAGGAACGCCTGTCGGACCTGCTGTGGTCGCGCAAAGCTGCGGGGTGGCGTCTGGTGGGCTACGGCGCCGCGGCCAAGGCCACGACTCTGCTCGCCTACGTTGGCATCGGCCGCGACCTGCTCGATTACATCGTGGACCTGAACCCGGTCAAGCACGGCCGCTACATGGGCGGCAATCACCTGCCCATCCTGCCGACGGAGCGGCTGCTGACCGATCAGCCTGACGCCGTGCTGGTGCTGGCCTGGAACTTCGCCGAGGAAATCATGGCCCAACAGGCCGAGTACCGCCGCCGTGGGGGCCGTTTCATCATCCCCATCCCGGAGCCACGCCTTGTCTGAGAGGGATCGGCCGGCGGCCATCACCCATTGCCCTGCCTGCGGTGCCGAGGGCCTGCAACCGTTTTACGAGGTGGCGGCGGCGCCGGTCCACAGCGTCCTCCTCATGCCCACCCGAGAACAGGCCCTGGACTTCCCGCGCGGGCGCATCCTGCTGGCCCTGTGTTCGGATTGCGGCTTCATCACGAACGCCGCGTTCGAGGCCCATCTCCAGGCCTACGGCCGGGGCTACGAGGCCACCCAAGCCTATTCGCCCACCTTTCGGGCCTTTCACGAACGCTTAGCCCGTCGTCTGATCGAACGCTATGCCCTATGGGGCAAGACCGTTCTCGAGATCGGCTGCGGCCAGGGCGAGTTTCTGGCCCTGCTCTGTGAGTTGGGCGGCAATCGGGGCATCGGCTTTGACCCCGCCCTCGACCCGGCGCGGGCGCCCATCCTACCGGGCCTGACCCTCATCCCCGATTTCTACGGGCCTCGCTACGCCGACTTACGGGCCGATTTCGTTTGTTGCAAGATGACCCTGGAGCACATCGCCGACCCCGCCGCCTTTGTGGGCATGGTGCGGCAGAGCCTGGGCAAGGCCGAGGAGACGGTCGTGTTCTTCCAGGTGCCGGAGGTCATGCGCATCCTGCGGGAGCAGGCCTTTTGGGACATCTACTACGAGCATTGCTCCTATTTCAGCGCCGGCTCGTTGGCCCGGTTGTTCCGCCGCTGCGGTTTTCGGGTGGACGACGTGTGGTGTGATTACGACGGCCAGTATCTGATGATCGAAGCGCGGCCGACCGAGGCCGATAGGGGGAACCCGTTGCCGGCCGAAGAGCCGCCCGCAGTCGTGACCGCGGCCGTGGCCGCCTTTGCCCAAGGGTTAGAGGCAACCCGCCGACGCTGGCAGGCCATCCTGGAGGACATCCGTCGCCGCGGGTTGCGGGCGGCCATCTGGGGCGGCGGCTCCAAGGCCGTGGCCTTTCTCACCATGCTGGCCCCGACTGAGGCCGTCGGTTACGTGGTGGACATCAACCCCCATCGCCAGGGCACGTTCCTGCCCGGCACCGGCCATGCCATCGTTGCGCCATCGTTCCTGGCCGCCTGGCGGCCCGACGTGGTCATCGTCATGAACCCGGTCTATCGGGACGAGATCGCCGCGGCCTTGCAGGCGATGGGCCTGCAGCCGACCCTGTTGACGCTGGCCTGAGCGACATGGACTCCCACGCGCTCACTTTGCCTGTGTGCCCGGTCTGCGGCAGCGCCGAGTGGCGACCCGTGGTGACCATCCCGCGGGCGCCGGTACACCTCCACCTGTTGCAACCGAAACGGGCTGCGGCCCTCGCCGTCCCGCGCGGGGACATTCGACTCGTGTTCTGTCCCACGTGCGGGCACATGTGGAATGCGTCGTTTCGTTCCAATTTGATGCATTATGAGGGATTTTACGAAAATTCTCTGCATTTTTCGCCAACATTTCAAAAATACGCCGATTCCTTGATAATGCATCTAATCGAACAATTCGATCTATATAACAAAGAAATTGTCGAAATCGGTAGCGGAAGCGGCGATTTTTTGCGGCTATTGTGCGAGAGGGGCGGCAACCGGGGGGTAGGCTTCGAGCCGAGCGCCGCGGCCGAGACGGCGCCAGCTCATCCCGGCCTGCGGTTCATTCGCCGCACGCTGACGCCCGCCGACGCCGGGTTGCCCCTCGATTTCGTTTGCTGTCGGCACACCCTCGAGCATGTGGCCGATCCGCGGGCCTTCGTCCGCACGGTGCGGCAGGTCATCGGCGCGCGTGCGCATGTCGGCCTCTATTTCGAGGTGCCCGACGGCGGCTACATGCTCCATCACCCGGCTCTGTGGGATGTCATCTACGAGCACGTGTCCTACTTCACGGCGCCGTCGCTGACCCGCCTATTCGCCGACGCCGGTTTCGCCGTGACAGCGGTCTATAGCGGCTTCGGCGGGCAGTTCCTCTGTCTCGAAGGGACGTCCGGGCCGGGGCCGGGCCTCCTGCCCGAGACGGAGGCGCTCCCGGCGCTGGCAGAGCAGGCGGCCCGCTTTGCCGAGCGCTACGCGGCCACGGCGCGGTTCTGGTGGGAACAGACCGCGGCCTGGGCGCGGGAGGGTCGGCGGGTGGTGGTGTGGGGCGCCGGGTCGAAGGCGATCAGTTTTCTCAATCAGATGACCGCAACCGACGCCGTGGCCTGTGTGGTGGACATCAACCCGCGCAAGCAGGGCATGTTCATCAGCGGCGTCGGCAAGCTCATTGTATCGCCGGCCTTTCTGCGGTCGTATCCGCCCGATATCGTTCTGGTCATGAACCCCAACTACCGGGACGAGATCGCGGCCATGTTGGCCGAGGTGGGGGTGGTCACGGCCGCGGGCGGTCGTCCCGAGCTGATCGTGGTGGGCGAGGCAGGGGCAGAAGGGCCATGAGTCGGTGGGGACAGTGGTCGGCCCTGTGGGGCGGGGATGTGCGGGCGGCAGTGGCCCGCGGGACGGGCGCGGGGCTGCTCATCCGGGTGGCGGGGATTGCCCTGGCCTACGCTGCGGAGGTGGCGCTGGCGCGGCTGATGGGCGCCGATGAGTACGGTCTTTACAGCCTGGTGCTGGCCTGGATGACCTTGGCGGCGCTGGTGCCGCCGTTAGGACTCCATCACGCCGTGGGGCGGTTCATCCCGGCCTATCTGGCCACGAGCGACGGCGGCCGGCTGCGAGGGGTGATCCGGGGCAGCCTGGGTCTGACCCTGGCTTTGGGCGTGGGCCTGG
Organism: Caldilineales bacterium; assembly: GCA_026417535.1. Taxonomy (GTDB): domain Bacteria; phylum Chloroflexota; class Anaerolineae; order J102; family J102; genus SSF26. The sequence goes on along the minus strand of JAOADB010000143.1, from coordinate 4,538 downwards.
CGGCGATGGCGCTGGCAGGGTTGGCCCGTTGGGCCGATGTCCTGGGGCTGCCGGGGCCGACGGCCTGGTATGTGGGTGTGGCTCTGTTGCCGTTGCTGGCCTTGTTACGGTTGGTGTGGGCCATGGCCATCGCTTTTGGGCGGGTGGTGGTGGCGTTGGCGCCGACCCTCATCCTGGAACCCGTGCTCGTCGTGGCGCTGGCCTATCTGGCCCGGTGGCTGGGGCTGCCGGCCGTGGCCGTGGTCGTGCTGGGTGTGGCCGGGGTGGCCCGGCTGGTCGAGCTGGTCGTGCAGGGGGGCGCGCTGCTGCGGGGCCGACGGTCATGGCCGGGGCCGGCGCGGCCCGTGTACGCGCTGCGGGTCTGGCTGCCGGTGGGGTTGTCGCTGCTGGCGTTCGATGCCTTCAACCAGGTCTTGCGCCAGGCCGATCTGCTCCTGATCGGCGCCATGCGGCCGCCCGCCGAGGTGGGCATCTACGGCGCGGCCCTGAAGACGACGGGCCAGGTGACCTTCCTGCTGGCGACGACGAACGCCGTGGTTTCGCCCCTCATGGCGGCGGCCTGGGCCAAAGACGACCGCCGCGAGTTGCAGCGGCTGCTCACCCTGGCCGCCCATCTCAGTTTCTGGCCGGCCCTGGCCGTGGTCCTGGGCCTGAGCCTGCTGGCCCGTCCGGTGTTGGGGCTGTTCGGGCCGGCTTTTGTCGTGGCGACAACGCCGCTGATCATCCTGGCCCTGGGTCAGCTGGTCAACGCGGCCACGGGTGTGGTGGTGCCGTTGTTCATCGTCACGGGCCATCACGTCCGGGTGACGGTGGTGTTCGGGATCAGCGCCGCGCTCTATGTGGGGTTGGCCTATCTGGGCATCCGTTGGTGGGGGCTGGTGGGCGCGGCCCTGGCGACGGCCCTGGTCATGGCCGGCTGGAACATCGCCCTGACCGTGGACGCGGCCCGACGCCTGGGTTTGCAGACTTCGATCGTGGCGGCGTTAGGGGCCTGGCGGCGGCCAACACGGTGAAGGCTTCGTTCGGCGTCGTTCGTCCGTCGTCTCTGCCTTTTGGCCCTTTTCAGGATGAAAGGCTCCATACGGAACCCTGTCGGAACCCCGGCCATCATCGTCATCGGCCTGAGTCATTCCCAGCAGACTACACCAATCGCACGGCGAAATGGCAGAAGGGGTATGCGAGGTCACATTTTTGACATGCCTTCGTTCACGGCCTAGAATGAGAGCAAGCGCCCCCGTAGCTCAGCGGTCAGAGCGAGTGCCTTCTAAGCACCAGGTCGCAGGTTCGAATCCTGCCGGGGGTGTTTGGCCGGGGAGAACGGCAAGAGTGGGAAACGCGGGGTCGGGGCGATGCTCCGAACTCCTTGAGTTCCTTCGTCATGGGTCCCTTCCTTCCGTCCTTGCAGATACCGCGGCACGGCCATGAGGGCCAGCGCCGCGGTCGTCAGGATCGTGCTGACCATGCTGTTGGTCGCCAGCTTAGCCTGCAGCAGGCCCAGCTCCGCGGTCTGCGCTGGCGTGGGTGGGCCGCCGGTCGCGCCAACCTGGGCAGCCAACAGCCCCAGCTTCTTGCGCGTCGGCCCGGTGGAGAGCATCCCCAACAGGAAGGCCGCAATGCCGGCTAGGGAGCCGAGGGTGTAGGGCCAGAACGTGCCCGTGTTCCTGAAAACATCGGGCGGCGCGGCCGGGTCGTAGTCGGCGATCATCTCCGCGGCGTGCGCGGCCAGTTGCAGCCGGTTGGCGCTGATGGGCAGCCACAGCAGCCGCGCGGCGACGCTGGCCAGGGCGGCAGCCACCGCCAGCCGGCGCGGCCAGCCGGCCGGCAACTGCACCGCCATCCAACCGAAGGCCATCGCGACCGTCACGAAGCAGATGGGGAAGATGATGGCCTGCGCGCTCCAGCCGCTGCGGTCGTTGGCGCTGAGGGTCAACTGCTCCAACGGGTCGGTGGGCAGCGGGAGGCGGCGGAAGTAGGCCGCCGCCCCCGCGCCGATCATGAACGAGATGCCGGTCGCCAGCAGCGCGAACCCTGCGGGGCGCAGGCTGGCCAGTTGCTCGGTTGCTGTCATTGGATGCTCCGCCTTCATGTTCCTATGCCACTTTGCGACATTGCGAAAGTCTGCCAGGTAGGCAAATACCGTTTGGCCCATCCCCAACTTCCCGACCAGCGCCGGGCACGGGCGGCCACTGTGCAGGGGGCGCTCCCGACCGCTACCGTAAAGGCAGGACAGGCAACATCACGGCGCCTCCCCGCCTTGCCCGAGGTCATGGCGCTGGCCACCGCAGCATAAAGCTCAGCAAGTCACAGAAGGGCCGGGAAACGGGGATGAAGGTCACTATGATGCCCAGGGTAGCGAAGGGACTGCGCCCATGGGCGAGGCTCTCGGCCGGGCCTACAACATGCGGCCGTGACGAGCCGGGCGCCAACGGGAGGGGGCTCCTACGGGCGGGGTTGGGCCGAGGACGCAACGAAAAGGGGTGACAACGGTCGTTGCGAAAGCCTTTCGTGCTGCCGAACCGGTCGGACTCTTCGCTCTGTGGTAGAATGGAACGGCAGTGTCGCCCCATGTCATCGCCGACCCAATCTTCACAAAGGAGTGAATGTTGCTATGAACGCCAGCGTTGTTGCTTCGACTTCGGCCGATCTCATCGCCCTGGAGCAGTGCTACGGCGCCCGTAATTACCATCCCCTGGAAGTCGTGATCAGCCGGGGTGAGGGCGTGTGGGTTTACGATGTCGAAGGCCGGCGCTATCTCGATTGTCTCAGCGCCTATTCGGCCCTGAATCAGGGTCATTGCCATCCCCGCATTCGTCAGGCGTTGATCGAACAGGCCCAACGCCTGACCCTGACCTCACGTGCGTTTTACAACGACCAGCTTGGCCTGTTCTATCGGGACCTCTGCCAATTCAGCGGCTACGATATGGCCCTGCCCATGAACAGCGGCGCCGAGGCCGTGGAGACGGCCATCAAGGTAGCGCGCAAGTGGGGTTACGAGGTCAAAGGTGTACCCCTGAACCAAGCCGAGATCATCGTCTGCGCCGGTAACTTCCACGGCCGCACCATCACCGTCGTCAGCTTTTCTACCGAACGCCAATACAAAGAGAAGTTCGGCCCCCTCACGCCCGGCTTCGTCATCATCCCCTATGGCGATGCCGCAGCCCTGGAAGCGGCCATCACGCCGAATACGGTGGCCTTCCTGGTCGAACCCATTCAGGGCGAAGGCGGGGTTATCGTCCCACCGCCGGGCTATCTTCGGGCTGCCGCCGACATCTGTCGCCGTCACAACGTCCTCTTCATGGCCGATGAGATCCAGACCGGCCTGGGCCGCACCGGCACCCGCTTTGCCTGCGACCACGAAGACGTGCGGCCGGATGTCCTCATCCTGGGCAAGGCCCTGTCCGGCGGCTTCTACCCCGTTTCGGCCGTCCTGGCCGATAGACCGGTCCTGGGCGTGTTGCAACCCGGCGATCACGGCTCGACCTTCGGCGGTAATCCTCTAGGAGCGGCCGTGGCCCGCGCGGCTCTGGCCGTCATCCGCGATGAAAATCTGGCCGCAAACGCTGCTCAACAGGGTGCTTATTGGCTGGAGAGACTACACGAAATCCCCAGTCCCTATGTGCGCGAGGTGCGCGGCCGTGGCCTGCTGATCGGCATTGACCTGAAACCCGAAGCCGGCGGCGCCCGACGCTTCTGCGAAGCCCTAATGCGAGAAGGCATCCTGGCCAAGGACACCCGCGAAACGGTCATTCGCCTGGCTCCGCCCCTCATCATCACCCGCAGCGAGGTGGATTGGGCCCTGGAGCGCATCGCCCGGGTCTTGCGCATGTCATGATAGCGGCTCGGCCCGCCATCATGTTTCCCCTGCCCGCCAGCGGCCCCAAACGAGACAAAGGACGAACGACGAATGATGGCGGTTTGCTTCGTCTGCCGTCGTTCGTCCTTCGTCCTGTTCAGGCGTCCAGGTCAATGCCCAGGCTGCGGAGACGGACGGCCAACCGTTCGGCGCGGCGACGCTCCTCCTCAGCCTGTTCGGCCCCGGTGGGTATCGGCGTGCCCTCCGACGTGCGCCATCGCAACCACCGGTCCGAACGCCCCACGCATGAGGATTTTCCCTCTAGTCAATTTGCGACCCATGTGGTAAGATGAGACTTGGCACAGGCTCTGCAGGGCCGGTGCCGCCGTCGGTATCACCCCTTCCTCGCGGTTCCAAAGGAGTAACGCCTTGGCCAAGACACAAACCAAACCTGCCAAGAAACAAAAAGAAACCATCGAAGTGGATGGGACCGTTGTCGAGGCCCTTCCCAACGCCACGTTTCGCGTACGCCTGGACAACGGTCACGAAGTATTGGCCCACATTTCCGGCAAGATGCGGATGTACTACATCAAAATTTTGTTGGGAGACCGGGTCACGGTCGAGTTATCGCCCTATGACCTCACCCGCGGCCGGATCGTCTTCCGCCATCGTGGCTGAGAGGGGCGGGGCGTCTTTGTGGCTAGGGGCGAATAGCTCAGTAGGCTAGAGCGCCTCCCTTACAAGG
>JAOADB010000014.1 GCA_026417535.1 Caldilineales bacterium | reverse complement strand
GGTCCGCCCCCGCTGCCTCCTCCCCCTGCGCCAACCCTCACGGCTGAGAGGCACAGGTGGCCGGCAGCAACGCACAGGCCTGGTCAGGCGTCGGAGGACGCCCCAGGCGAAACCGGCCCACCATCAGCTCATGGCCCATCTCCCGGCCGGCCGCATCGCGGACGGCCAGCCGCACGCCGCTCTCGGCATGATAAAGCCCTATCACCAGATCGAGATCGGCCCCGACCGGAAGGCTCGCTGGAATGGGAACTTGTCGGCGGTCGGCGGCCACCGTGGCTTCGACCTGGGGCAGAAAAAAGCGCGGCGGGCCATCGGCCTGGGCAATGTTCACCCCTCCCTGCCGGAGATGGACAAACACCACGTAACCGGCCGGCAAACCGTCGGGCCAGGTCAGAGCCAAATCGAGCAAGCCGCCCGGCCACAGCCGACGCCGGGCCAATGTCGCCTGTACACGCCACAAGCGGCCGTCGGGAGCGACAAAGACCGCCGCTACCGTCTGCCGTGGGCCGGGTAGCAGAGCCTCCGGGGCCGTTCGGCCCGTATCGAGAGGCAGCGCCTCCAGCACGCCGTTCTCCCGTCGCGCATAGGCCGCAACCAGGGCCAACGTCCCATCGGGCGAACGCACCGGGTCCGCTGCCGCCACCACCTGCGCCGCTGGCAGCCGATCACCGGGAGCAAACGGATTGGGGCCGTGGACCACCCCGACGATCACACCCCACTCCGACGGCAACATCAGCGGCACCGTTGTAATGGTGATCACCTCGCCCGGTTGCCAGGCGGTGGGTGGATACCACACCAGGGCCGGCGGCGCCAGGGCATCGAACGTGTAGAGCAGCTCCCCGGCCGGCGTGCGCAACTCCAGCCAGGGCCGCACTGTGGGCGCGAAGGCCGCGCCCACCTGCCAACGCGTCGTCACCTGGGTTTGACGCCAGCGCGGCCAATCGTTCACGGCAACATCTTGCCACTGCAAGGCCGTTGCCGGCGCAGGCTCGGCAGCCGGCCCGCGCACGAAACTATAGAACGCGGCCGGAATGCTCTTGACGATGGCCCCGCGGCGCAGCAGCAAAAAACCATCGGCGGCATCCACTACCCCCCAATCGCCGGCCAGCATGGTCTCCACTTGCTCTCGCACGGCGCCCGGCGCCATGTCGGTAGCCGTCAGGACGTCAATCAGCGCGAACTCTGCCGGCGCCGGACCGGCGAGACCCTCCGGGAACTGATAGGCATAACGGCGGTGGCTGATGTGGGGATGGACGGCGGCCGTCGCCGTCACGGCGGCATCGGCCGGGATTTGCGCCACGAAACGGGACAGGAGGCGATGATGAGCCGTGATCGGCGTCGGGTCGAACCGACCGCCTCCCGGCCCGCGGCCCATGAGCGCATACCAGCCGACGGCCCAGGCCAACAGCCACAATCCCAGCAGAGCCGCCACCTTGGACCGCCGTTCGGGTGGCGAGACCCAGCGCAGAACCCGACCGGCGCCGTACACCGCTGCTGCCGCCAGATAGGGCACCAGCGCCCCGCTGTAGTGAAACTCGCCGTAGTACTGGGCAGGGTAGGCGCTGAGCAGATTGGCCAGCAAGAGCGGCAGACCGAGCAAGACCACCTCAAGCCCGACCAGACTGAGGAAGCCAAACGACGCGAGCAACCCGAACAGATACTGCAACCGCGCCGGCTCGGTGACGATGGCCCAAACCAGGCCGGGGCGGGTCAGAAAAGCGCCGAGGATGTCCGCCAGGCTATCGCCCAAAGCGCCGTAGCGTTGGAAATAGACCGATTGTTCCTGCCCGTAGACCCTGGCGGCAAAAGGCGGGATGATGACAAACGTGGCCACGGCAAACCAGACCATCCCCAAAAACAGCATGACCAGACCTGCCACTGCCTGCCGGCGCCGTTCGGCGCTGCCGGCCGGTCGGCGGCGGGCCTGCCAGAGCGCCCACAGGCCCAATCCCGCCGCCAGCAGGGCCGCCTCCTCTTTGACCATTGCCACCAGCACGGTCGCCAGAACAAAGGCGCGTAGCCGGCCTGCCTCCACCGCCCACAGCGCCCACAGCACCAAAGGCACGGCCAGGGGAATGGCATGAAACTCGCTCAACAACGCCGACTGCAGCGGCGGCGCCAACAGATAGGCCGCGGCCGGCGCCAGGGCCGGCCAGGGCGGCAGATAGCGCCGCGCCAGGGCATACAGCGGCCAGGCGCCCAAGACGGCAAAGACCACCTGCAACAGCAACAGCGCCCGCACGTCATCCCATAACCAGAACACCGGGCTGATCAGCACGAACATCGGCTCGACATGGTCGGTTAGCCGTACCGATTGCACGCTCCCCTCGCTGAACTCCAGCAGACGCCCGCGGCTGCTGTTCCAGATGGCCTGATCGATTTGACCCAGGTCGGCCTTGTGGGTGCGCATGCCCGTATGGAGGGCAAAGGCCAGATGGGTGAACACGACCCCATAGGCCAGCATGAGGCCGATCAGGACCAGGCGGGCAGCCCACTCCCGCCGTGCGTTCACTTCAGCCATCGTCTTGCACGGCTCCTGACCAACGCGTTTCGGGACGGCAGGGCAGCAATCCCGGCCAGGTCAGCAGCGCCCATCCGACCACGGCGGCCTCGCCCACCATCAGCAGGACACGCATGGCCAACGCCGCCACCGTGATCAACCCGCCGCCCACCACCGGCGCGGCCAACACGTACATCGCCGCCTCGCGCACGGCCAGGCCGCTGGGCGTGACCAGGCTGAGAAAGCCGATCGCATAGGCCACCGGATAGCCCGCCACGAGATGAATGACCCACGCCCCCCGCTCCGGCTGCCGGCCACCGATCAGAGCCAGCGTTACCGCGGCAAAACCCAGTCCCAACGCCAACCAGGCCATCAGCTCCAGGGCCAGGGCCTCCCCCAGGACGCGGCGATTCAAGACCGCCGACAGGGGCGGCCGTCCCACCCACCGCAGACCGCGGTTCAGCAGGCGGACGAGCCACTGCGGGCGCAGCCAGAACACGACCACCGGCGCCGCCAGCGCCCAAACCCATTGCGCCGCCACGGGCGGCAACCACGACGCCAACAGGCCCAGATTGCCCGTCAGGGGCACGTAGCACGCGGCGATGAGCGCCGCCGCCAGCAGGTTGACGGCCTGATACAGCGCCACACCCGCCACCGTCGCCTCCGGCCGCACCCCGTGTTGCCGGCACAGCACGGTCATCCCCAGCGGCTGCCAGACGTTGCCGGGGATGTAGCGCAGAACGGCACTGATGAACCAGATGCGAAAGCCGGTGCCGTAGCCGATGGACCCGCCGAGCGCGGCCAGCAAACGTCTCCAGACGGCCACCTCCAACAGCCAGCTGAACAGAACCAGCGTGACCGCCGGCAACAGCCACAGGGGATGCAACCGCCAAGGATAGCCTCGTAGCTCGTCCCAGCGACCGTAGAGCAACCAGGCCATGAAGCCCAGGGCCAGCAACAACACGGCCAGGCGGGCGACAAAACGCAATCGGCGCATGGCGTCATTGTACAACAGACGATGGACGATGGACGATAGAGGGTGGAGCTCCCCCAAGCTCCCCGAAGCTCCCTCAAACTCCCTCAAGCTCCCCGAAGCCCCTCCTCAGCGCACCTCCACCAGCCTTTGTCCCGGATTGACCACATCGCCGGCCCGCACGAACACGGCCACCACCTCGCCGTCGCTGGGCGCCGTGATGCGCAGCTCCATTTTCATCGCTTCCAGGATGACCAGCGGAGCACCGGCGCCGACCCGCTGCCCCGGCTGCACGAGCACATCGAGCACCTTGCCCGGCATGACCGCCGTCAAACTGCCATCGGCGGCTGAGCGCTGCGCCCCACGCGGGTTTGGCGGCTCTAACCGGAACGCACGGGCGTCTTGCGCCACCCAACGCGTTTTGCCGTCTCGGGCTACACGGAACACACGAGGACGGTCCTCTATGGTCAGAACCAGGCGCTCGCCTTCGCGGCGGACAACCGTCACCCGATAGGTAACCGGCTCTCGATCGGGCCGTGAGATGGTGACCCGCAGCCCCTCGGCCTCCGGCTCCACCCGCACCGTCGCCTCGCCGTCATTCCAGGCATAGCGAAATTCCATCTCAACCTCCTCCAAGGCGAAAACCGTCGGCCATGGCCCAGGGATTGTACGGCTCGCCCCCCGACGCCATGGCTTCCGCCACCGAGATCACGCCATAGCCCTGCACATCGGCCACAGCTGCCGCAATCAGTATCTCATCGGGCGGCGATAGGGACGGCGGTTGCCAATCGGCCAGATGGCGCTCGACGAAATCGGTGCTCAGCATGCCCTGATGATAGGCCGGATGCCGGACAATGGCCTGCAGAAAGGGGATGTTCGTCGTCACCCCGGCGATGAGATAGTGGGCCAGCGCCCAGTCGAGCTTGCGCACGGCATCGGCTCGGTCTTCGGCCCAGCAGATGAGCTTGGCGATCATGGGGTCGTAGTACAGCCCGATGGCATCGCCGGCTGTGATGCCCGTATCCACCCGGATTCCCGGCCCCACCGGTTCGGACAGCAGCAGCACCCGACCGGTCGTGGGCAGAAACCGATGGGCTGGGTCCTCGGCGTAAATCCGGGCCTCGATGGCGTGCCCGCGCCAGGTGATCGCCTCCTGGCGCCAGGGCAGGGGTTCGCCAGCCGCGATGCGGATTTGGGCTTTCACCAGGTCAATCCCCGTCACGGCCTCGGTGATGGGGTGCTCGACCTGCAGGCGGGTGTTCATCTCCAGGAAGTAGAAGTGGCCGTCGGGCGCCAAGAGGAACTCGACCGTTCCGGCGTTGGTATAGCCCACGGCCTGGGCTGCGGCCACGGCCGCCGCACCCATGCGCGCCCGGAGTTCCGGCGTCAGGGCCGGCGAGGGCGTCTCCTCGATGATTTTCTGGTGGCGGCGCTGGATACTGCACTCGCGTTCGCCGAGATGGACGACATGGCCGTAGTGGTCGGCCAGGATCTGGAATTCGATGTGGCGAGGACCGGGGATGAGCTTTTCGAGATAGACCGTGGAATTGCCAAAGGCATTCTGGGCCTCCCGGCGGGCCGATTCCAGTTCGGCGATAAAACGGTCGGGATCGGCGACGACACGCATGCCTTTGCCCCCGCCGCCGGCCGAGGCCTTGATCCGGATGGGATAGCCCAGGCGAACGGACGCCTCGGCCAGCTCGGCCTTCTGCGCGGCCGGATCGGTCGCAACGGGATGATAGCCGGGCACCACCGGCACTCCGGCGGCCTCCATCACCTGCCGACTGGGGATTTTCCCGCCCATCGCCCGCATCGCCGCCGCCGTGGGGCCGATGAACGTCAGGCCGGCCGCGGCGACGGCGGCAGCAAAATCGGCATTTTCGGCCAGAAAGCCGTAGCCCGGATGGATGGCATCGCAGCCACGCTCGCGAGCCACGGCCAGGATAGTCTCGGCCTGAAGGTAGGACTGCAACGGCGGGGGCGGCCCGATGCAAACGGCCTCATCGGCCAGAGTCGTATGCAGAGCGGCGGCATCGGCTTCGGAGTAGACGGCCACCGTGGGGATACCCAGCTCCTGGCAAGCGCGGATGATCCGCACGGCGATTTCCCCGCGGTTGGCCACCAGGATTTTGCGAAACAGGGTCATGATTCGAGGCGCAGCAAGCGATTAGGCGGTACCCCTCATCTTACCCAACAGCCCCCAGAACACCAACCGGGGAGATGCAGACGATGGACAATGGACGATAGACGATGGTAGCTCCGGACGGCGTCCGGAAGAGTTTCTTGCCAAACGAGTCGCACGGGTGACATGGGAATCGGGGCATCGGGGAGTTTCCGTTTTCTCAAAACGCGTCGTATGGGTGTCGCTCTCGCCCTAGGCATGATCGCCATCATGGCGAACCCCGATCGAGTATGGCAAACTGGAATTGCCTCTGATGTGTCATACCGGTTGACAGATTTTTATGGAGGGAAAAAATGGCCGCACGCGTTGAACCCACCGGACCCGACCCCGGTGTGCTGTCGATGGCGGGAGAGCGCATGGAGGAAATCCATGCCCAACTCGAAAAGCATTACATCGAGGCCTATCTGCGCGATAAAGGCTATACCCTCGCCGACCTGGCTAGATTGCCCGCGTCCGAGGCCGAGCGCCTGATGGCCGAGGCCTCAAGCTACGCCTCACTGCGCTTGGCCGAATCGGAAATGAAATCGCGACTCGTGCATGAGCTTCACGGTGTCGGCGAGCATCGCTTTGATTGACGCGTTCACCCCCAAAACCCTCCTTCCACCCGCCAACCCCAGTGACCCATGAACGGCGAACGCATCGTTGCCACCCGCAGCGCCCTCTTCCAAAAACGCAGTCAGATCGGCATTGCCCAACGCGGCAAAGAACTGCTGCGCCAAAAACGCAATGCCCTGATGGAAGAGCTGTTGCGCAGCACCCATGCCGCCCTCGGCGAAGTCGAAGCTCTCGCACAGGCCGCGGCTGTCGCGCGCCATCAGTTGGCCCTGGCCGTCGCCCTCGATGGTCCGGAAGTCGTCGGCAGCGCTGCTCTGGCCCCGCAAGAGCCTCTGACCGTGCCCGTCGCCGATACGCGGGTCATGGGGATCAAGGTACCCCGCATCGAACCCCAGGTCCTGACGCGACCGGCCGACCGTCGCAGCTACGGCCCTGCCCACAACAGCCCGCGGCTTGACACCGTAGCTGCCGCCTTCGAATCCGAACTGGAAATCCTGCTCGAGGTGGCCAACCGCGAGCTGCGCATTCGTCGTCTGGCCGAGGCCATCCGCCAGACGACCCGCCGCGTCAACGCCCTCGAACACATCCTGATCCCGCGGTTACAACAGGAACTGCGCCAGATCGAACTCACCCTGGCCGAGCGCGAGCGCGAAGACCAGTATCGCATCCGACGAGTAAAGACGCGGCCTCGCCGTCACGACAAGGCGGGTGACCCAACCCATGCCCACCGACCTACTCATCCGTATCCGTGAGGCCGAAACGGCCGCGGCCGCCCGTGTGACCGCGGCCCACGAACAGGCCCAGAAACGGCGTCGTGAGCTCGCCGAGGAACGGGCGCGGCTGCTGGCGCAGGCTGAACGCGCCGCCCAAACCGAGGCCGAACAGCGCTTGCAGACGCTGCGCCGACAGGCTCAGGCCGAAGCTACAGCCCTGCGCGATGAAGGCCGCCGCCGGGCCGAAACCCTGGCCCGCCGGCTTGAAGAACGAATCCCCCTGGCCGCCCGACGCATCGTCGCCTTCGTCCTCCCGCCCCTCCCTGCCGAGCAACGGGGAAACGAAGAAACGGAGAAGCGCAGCTCCCCTCAGCCCCCCTCAGCTCCCCAGCTCCCTCCAGCTCCCCCAAGCTCCCCATGATCATCCCCATGGCGCGGGTGGTCATCGTCGGTCATAAACGCCATCTCGATGCCACCCTCCAGCTCGTCCAACGTCTGGCTTGCGTCCATCTCGCCAACGCCACCGAAGCCTTTCCGGGACTGGCCGCCTACATCCCCACGGCCGAGCAGGCCGAGACCGAAGAGCTGGCCTATCTCCTCGCCCGGCTCGATGCCCTCTTGGCCCTGGCGCCGGCCCCATCCCCAACGCCGACAGAGCGAACGGCCGTTTGGGAAACGGAGCACCTCGCCCAGGAGCTACGTCGGGACCTGGAACGCCACGCCCCGATCCTGGAGGCGCTGGCGCAGCGACGTCAGGCCTTGCGCAACGAGGCCGAGGTCCTGCCCGGCTATGCCGCAACCCTCACCAAACTCATGCGGCTGACCCCGATCCTGACCGACCTGACCCGCTACGAAACCGTCGCCCTGCTCATCCATCGTCGCTATCGGGATGTCATTCCTCACCTGGCCGAGGAAATGCGCCGCATCGCTGGCGAACGGTGTGAACTGGTCGCCGACGAAGTGGATGCCGACCACATTGGCGCCCTTCTCGTCTTCCCGCGCGAAGCCTCCGGCCCTGTCCAGGCCCTTCTCGGCCGCAGCCAGGTCAGCCAGATCACCCTGCCGGAAACCCTGCGCGGGGTTCCGTTTCCCGAAGCCGTCGCCCACATCCGCGAGCAACTGCGTCGGATTCCCGAGGAGTTGAAAGCCATCGAAGCGGAGCTGGCCCGGCAGACTGCCCGGCATCGGCCGCGCTGGCTGGCCGCGCGTGCGGCCGTTCTCCGCCGGCTAGAACAGCTGCGCGCTCGCAGCCAACTGGGCGAAACCGAGCACACCTTCGTCCTCGTTGGCTGGATCCCGCGTCGCGACTTGCCGCGGTTGCGAGCGGCGCTGGAGGCCGAATTCCCCCATGGCCCGGCCATCGAGGAAATCCCCACCGACCCGGCGACGATGCTCAAGGCTCCGGTGCTCCTGGAAAACCCAAGGCCGGCGCAACCGTTCCAGTTCCTGGTCCAGCTCCTGGCCCTGCCCGTTTACGGCACTTTGGATCCCACGGCCCTTATGGCCCTGTTCATGCCGCTTTTCTTCGGGCTGATGCTGGGGGATGTGGGCTACGGCCTGCTCATCCTCCTTATCGCCTTGGTTGCGCGCACCCGCATGCGCGCTTCCGGCGGACTGCGCAGTCTGCTCGACTTTCTGGCCATGGGTGGAGCGTGGAGCATCCTGTGGGGATTCGTTTTCGGCGAGTTCTTCGGCAACCTGGGCCATGCGCTCGGCCTCCATCCCTTGTGGCGTGAGCGGGCCGACCCCGAGGCCCTGGCGCCGCTGCTGCTCTTCACCATCGGGCTGGGCGCGGCCCATGTCGGCCTGGGTCTCGTGCTGGGCGTATGGCAGGCCTGGCGGGGACGCCATCTCGGTGAGTTCTACGAACGGGCCGGGATGCTGGTGGGATTGTGCGGCCTCTTCCTCCTCATCGGCGTCATTGCCCGTCGGCTGCCGGCCGGCTGGATCACCCCTGGCTTGGCCGTTCTCCTCATTGGCCTGGCCCTCCTCATTCGCGGGATGGGCCGATTGGGTCTGATCATGGCACCCATTGAACTGCTCAGCGCCTTTGGGAACGTCCTTTCGTACCTGCGCCTGGCCGCCATCGGTCTGGCTTCGGTGTATCTGGCCTTGGTGGGCAACACCCTGGCCGGTCGGCTCGGCTCGGTGGGTCTTGGCGTTCTCGTGGCCGCTCTCTTCCATAGCCTGAACCTGGCCATGGGCGCCTTCAGCCCCACCATCCACGCCTTGCGTCTCCACTACGTCGAGTTCTTCTCCAAGTTCTACGAACAGGGCGGCGAACCCTTCCGACCTTACGGCGCTGCCTGAGGGTTCTCGGCCGCAGGTCATTAGGCCGCTGACGATGATGGCTCAGGTTCCGACAGGCTTCTATCCCGGACAGACGAAAGATGTAGCGCAAGATGGCATCTTGCTCTACGTCTTTCGTCCTGGCGAGCGGCCGATGGTGGGAAGGGAAGACCCATCCGGAACGTAAGGCCGTGGGCCGAGCAGTTGCGTCCTCTCAACGATGTCTCTCTGCGCCGTGACACTCTTTTCTTGCAACGAGGTCATCCTATGGAAATCGGTTTGCTGGCCATTGGCGCCGGTCTGGCCGTCGGTTTGACGGCCCTCGGCACGGGCATGGCCCAAAGTCGCATCGGCGCGGCCGGTGTTGGCGCCATGGCCGAAATGCCCGAACTGACCGGCCGTGTCATTCTTCTGGTGGCTATTCCTGAAACGATGGTCATTCTCGGCTTTGCCGTAGCCGCCATGATCCTCCTGCTACTGGGCGGCGGCTGAACGTTGGCACCATGGCATTGCAGCACATCCTGGAGGCCATCGCTGCCGAGGCCGAAGCCGAGGCCACGGCCATCCTGCGCCAGGTCGAGGCCGAAGCGGCAGAACAACGGGCGGCGGTCGAGAAGCAGGCAGCCGAACGCCGGCAACAGCTTCTGGCCGAGGCCGAAGCCCAGGCCGCGCAGGAGCGCAGCCGTCTGCTCCATCGCGCCCGTCTGGACACGATCCGGCGTCTGGTCGAGGTGCAGGAGCAGGCCTTTCTGGCCGCGCTGAACGCAGCCAAGGCCGAGCTAGCCCGGCTTCGCCAACAGCCCGAGTACGACGCCATTTTTGCCGCGCTGCTGCGCGAGGCGCTGGCCGTCAGCGAAGAACTGACCGTTGTGCGTGTGGACCCTCGCGACCGCGAGCGGACGATGGCCCTGGTGGGCGCCACCCATACCATCGAACCCACGTTGACGACCTGGGGCGGCGTCGTCGCCCTGAGCCGGGACGGTCGCGTCATGGTCGAAAACACCCTGGAAAGCCGCCTGGAGCGCGCTTTGCCCGATCTGCGGGCACTCCTGGCGCCGCTTCTGGGTGTCGAAACGATGCTGCGCAATCCTACCCAATGAGCATGGCGATGCGCGTTCCCATAGCGGCCGGCGGCAATCTCGGCTTTGATTACGTCAACGCCCGTCTGCGCGCCCGCAAGCGACAGTTTCTGACCGCGGCCGCCTATGAACGGCTGTTGCTGGCCCCCGACATCGAGGCGCTGATCGGCGCCCTGGGCCAGTCGCCTTACCGGCGGGCGCTGGAACAGGCCCTCAGCACCCATAGCGGTCTGGCGGCCGTGTTGCGGGCGCTACAGGTGGACTTCGGCGCCACCCTGCAGCAGCTGCAGGCGTTCTGCGCCGGCCAAGCGGCGCCGCTGTTCGCCTTGCTCATCCGGCCCTATTGGCGTCACAACGTCCTCACCCTGTTGCGAGGAGTGGCAGCTCGCAGCGACCCCGGCCAGGTTGTTCCCTTGCTCATCGCCGTGGCGCCGTTCACCGAGGGCATTCTCTCCGAGCTGGCGCGACAACCTTCGCTGCGGCGGCTGGTGGACCTGCTGGCCCAACGCCATCTGCCCGATGGGGAGCTGGCCCAAGCCCTTGTGGCGGCGCTGGCCCGTTCCGATGAGCTGCGCAGCCTCGAGCTTGCCTTCGACCGCGCTTGGGCCGGACAGACCTCGGCGCAGGTCGCAGCGTTGCGCGACCCGAACGCCGCTTTGCTCCGGTTGTGGTGGGCCCGTCAGATGGACCTGCACAACCTGCTCGTCGCTCTGGCGCTGGGTGGGGCTGCTCAGGTCATGCCGGAGACCTGGCTGCCGGGTGGACAGCTCGATGCGAGGACGTTAGAGGCCGTGCGCACGGCCGGCGATGCGGGTCGGCTGGCCGAGGTCCTGGAGACGGCGCCCGGCGGCGCTTTTTGGGTCGCATCCGTTCGCGCCTGGGATGGCGCCCACGCCGCCGGGTTGCAACAGCTGTGGGAACAGGCTCTGGCCCGCTGGCAGATCGGCCTCTTCCGCACGGCCGATCCATTGGGCGTCGGCATCCTGATGGCCTATTTGGCGGCCAAGGAGGTTGAAATCCGCAACCTGCGCCTGATCGCCCAGGCCGTGGCCGGGAACCTGGACCGTGCCGAAGCGCAAGGGCGGTTGATGGTGATAACCAGTTACTAGTTACCAGTTACCAGTATGGCCTGGCTCACCGTGATCACCACTCCCGACCTGGCGCCCGGTTTTGCCCTCACCGGCGCGCAGGTGTTGACGGCGAACACCGCCGCCGAAGCCGAGCCTTTGTTGCGCCGCCAGCTGACCGAAAATCCCGACGCCGTCATCGCCCTCCACGCGCCGTTTTACCAGGCCTTGCCCGATGACCTCAAGGAGCGCGTGCAGACCGACTATCGGCCGTTGGTGGTGGCCTTGCCCGACGGTTTGCCCCCGCGTCCTGGTCTTTCCCCTCGCGAACAGCTGCGCGAGCTGGTCAGCCGTGTCATCGGCTATAGCATTCGCTTTCCCGGCGAAATGGAAACGTAGGAATGGGTGATTGGTGATTGGTAACTGGTAACTAGTGACTGGTAACTGGAAGTCGTTTTTTGTCGTTTGTCTTCTAAAGGACATTTGTAAAAATACTGCCTTTTGTCTTCTTTACAATTATAAGAACATAAAAATACTAACACTAAATCACTCACAATGTGAAAATATTCGATTTGTTGTGATTGATATAGCATCTTGTAATACAAGATGACATCTTGTACATTTGGCATTTATCTCGTATTTGTCATTATAATTTTTCCTATCTTGTATTCTTATTTGATACAGAGATCTTAGCATATTTATTGAAAAATTTTCAAACACTCTCTTAGCGCCAAAACAAAAAATCACCAGTACCCAATACCCAGTATCCAGTATCCAGTTACCCATTCCCCACCATGCCTACCCCTTCGCAACCATCCGCCCCTTCCGGTCGGCCGCTGCGCCCCTTGGGCGAGGCGCCCGTCGGTACCATCATCCGTGTCTCCGGGCCGGTCGTCGAGGCCCGTGGCATGTCCTCGGCGTTGCTCTACCACGTGGCCTGGGTTGGGCAGGAGCGGCTGATCGGCGAGATCATCCGTCTGAGCGGCGACATCGCCACGATTCAGGTCTATGAGGACACATCGGGTCTGCGCGTGGGCGATCCGGTCTGGGATACGGGCGCGCCGCTGTGGGTCGAGCTGGGGCCGGGGCTGCTGGGAGGCATCTTCGACGGCGTGCAGCGGCCGCTGCCGGCCTTGGCCCAGCTCGACGAGGCGGGTCATCCTACCGTGCCTTTCGTGCCGCGCGGGATTACCCTGCCCGGTCTCGACCGTCAGCGCCTTTGGCTCTTCCGGCCCTGGGTCGAAGAGGGTCAACCGGTGGGGCCGGGCAGCATCTTGGGTGCGGTCACGGAGGGCAGCGATCCGCAGCGCGGCTTCGAGCATCGCATCCTGGTGCCGGCCGATTATCCCCCCGGCCGGGTGCGTGGTCTGGCTGCAGGCCCTTACACGGTGCGTCAGACCATTGGCTATCTGCAACCGGATGACGGTCGCGAACCGTTGCCCCTGCGTCTGTTCCAGCGTTGGCCTGTGCGCCGACCCCGGCCGTTTCGCCAACGCCTGGACCCCACCGTCCCGCTCGTCACAGGGGCAGCGGGTCATTGACACCCTCTTCCCCCTGGCCAAAGGCGGTATCGCCATCATCCCCGGCGGGTTCGGCTCCGGCAAGACGGTGTTGGAGCAGACCCTGGCCAAATGGGCCGACGCCGATGTGGTGGTCTATGTGGGTTGTGGCGAGCGTGGGAACGAAATGACCGAGGTGTTGATCGTGTTCCCGTCCCTGGAGGACCCCCGGCTGGGCCGACCGCTCATGGAACGGACGGTTCTCATCGCCAACACGAGCAATATGCCCGTGGCCGCCCGCGAGGCCAGCATCTACACCGGCCTGACCATTGCCGAGTACTTCCGCGACCAGGGCTATCATGTGGCCCTGATGGCCGACAGCACGAGCCGTTGGGGCGAGGCGCTGCGCGAGGTCTCCGGCCGCCTGGAGGAAATGCCCGGCGAAGAGGGCTATCCGGCCTATCTGGCCAGCCGCCTGGCCGGCTTTTACGAACGCGCCGGGCTTGTCGAGACCCTGGCCGGCGCCGACCGCGTGGGGTCGGTGACCATCATCGGCGCGGTGTCGCCGCCAGGCGGCGATTTTTCCGAACCGATGACCCAGGCCAGCCTGCGTCTGACCGGAACCTTTTGGGCCCTCGATGTCAACCTGGCTCGGCGTCGGCACTTCCCGGCCGTGGACTGGATCGCCAGTTTTACCCACTATCCCCTGGACGGGTGGTTTCGTGACCGGGTTCATCCCGAATGGCCGCGGCTGCGGGCGCGGTTACAGCGGCTCTTGCAGGAGGAGCGCGAGCTGGAAGAAATCGTGCAGTTGGTAGGCGCCGACGCCTTGGGCGACCCCGAAAGGGCTGTTCTGGTGGTTGGGCGGTTGATCCGGGAGGCCTTTTTGCGGCAGTCGGCCTATGGTGCGGATGCGTTTTGCTCTTTGCGCAAACAGACGGCCATGTTGCGGGCCTTGCTGGCCTATGAAGAGCATCTGCGTCGCCGGGTGCGGGCCGGTGAGAGCTTAGCGACCTGTCTGGATGCCACCGCCGCCATTCGTGAGCGCCTGAATCGCCTGTACGAACACGACGAGGCCACCGCCCTAGCCGAGGCCGAAGCGCTGATAGCGGGGTTGGTGTCGTAACGGGTATTTTCGTTTTTTGTTCTTTTTTCGTCATTGATTATGGGTTACTGGTTACTGGGTACTGGTTATCAATTCCTTTCGTCCTCCGTCTTTCGTCTTGATAATCGGCCAAAAATCGAAACAAACGCCAAAACCCTAGTTACCAGTCACCAATAACCAGTCACCAATAACCAGTCATCCATTACCACCCATGTCCCTTGTCACCACCGTCTATCGCACCGGGCGTTATGCCGCCGGGCCGTTGCTCATCTTCGAGCGCGTGCGTGGGGTCGGATTGGGCGAGATCGTCACCATCACGGCCCATGACGGCAGCCGGCGGTTGGGTCAGGTGCTCGAACTCAACGGCGACCTGGCCGTGGTGCAGGTCTTCGAGGGCACGGCCGGGCTGGACCTCGACCGCACCGTGGCCCGTTTCAGCGGCCGCGGAGCCGAGATCGGCGTTGGGCTGAGCATGTTGGGCCGGATTTTCGACGGTTCCGGCCGGCCCCTCGACGGCGGGCCGCCCATCGTGCCCGAAGCGCTGCGCAATGTCAACGGCCTGCCCATCAATCCCTTTGCCCGCGACCATCCGCAGGACTTCATCCAGACCGGGATCAGCGCCATTGACGGGCTGAACACGCTGGTGCGCGGACAGAAGTTGCCCATCTTCAGCGGTTTCGGCCTGCCGGCCAACGAGCTGGCCGCCCAGATTGCGGCCCAGGCCACGGTCATCGGCGATCAGGCCGGCGAGTTCGTGGTCGTTTTCGTCGCCCTGGGCATCACCCACCGCGAGGCGGCCTTTTTCCGGCAGCAGTTCGAGGCCACCGGCGCGCTGGCCCACGCCGTGCTGTTCCTGACCCTGGCCGAGGACCCGCCGGTCGAGCGTTTGCTGACCCCGCGTGCGGCCCTGACGGCGGCCGAGTTCCTAGCCTTCGAGCACGGCCTCCATGTCCTCGTCATCATGACCGATATGACCCACTACTGCGAGGCCCTGCGCGAGGTTTCCAGCGCCCGCGAAGAGGTGCCCGGCCGCCGGGGCTATCCGGGCTACATGTACACCGATCTCGCCACCCTTTACGAACGCGCGGGCCGCATCAAGGGGAGGCCGGGCTCGATTACCCAGCTGTTGATCCTGACCATGCCCGATGACGACATCACCCATCCCATCCCCGACCTGACCGGCTACATCACCGAAGGGCAAATCGTGCTCAGCCGGGAGCTCCATCGCAAAGGGGTGTATCCGCCGATTGATGTCCTGCCCAGTCTGAGCCGGCTGATGAACGCCGGGATCGGCCCCGGCAAGACACGGGAGGACCACCGCGCCCTGGCCGACCAGCTCTATGCCTTCTACGCGCGCGGCCGCGACCTGCGACGGCTGGTGGCCATCATCGGCGAAGCCGGCCTCGGCGCCGAAGACCGGCGTTTTCTCGACTTTGCCCGCGTCTTTGAGGAACGGTTCATCCACCAGGGCCAGGACAATCGCCCCATCACGCAGACGCTGGAGCTGGCCTGGGACTTGCTGGCGCCGTTCTCCGCGGCTGAGCTGACCCGTATTCCCCAGGCCCTCGTGGAGCGACGCCGCGGCCGTACCGACTCGACATGACCTGGATCATGTCTGGCCCTCGCAAACAGGCGTATGCTGAGATGGAATGCCGGCATCGGCGTTGTCGGCCTTGCCGGCAGACAGGCGAATCCACACCGTCTGTCGAGGAGGAGGCATCGGGGGCAGGAAAAGGCCCCGGCAGGGCCGGTTCGGTCCGGCAGACCGGGGTGAAGGTTTTCGCATGGTCTGTGTGAACAATGGCGTTCCCTAATCTCGATGAGGAGGTTTTCTACCATGACGACAGTCATCGTCTCTGACGTGGCAACGGCACAACCGGCACCGCCGACGGCCGATGATGTTCAGGCTCTGCTCGCGCGGGCGCAGAAACCGTCGGCCGATGCCATGGCCCTGCATCCCTTTTACAAGGGCAAAATTCAGATGGTGCCCAAATGCGCCGTTCGCGATTTCAACGATTTCGCCATTTGGTACACGCCCGGCGTGGCCGCGCCTTGCAAGGCCATCCATGCCGATCCCGAGCTGGTCTACGAGCATACCAACAAGGGCAATCTCATCGCCGTCGTCTCCGACGGTACCCGCGTGTTGGGCTTGGGTGATATCGGCCCCAAGGCCGCTTTGCCGGTGATGGAGGGCAAGGCGTTGCTGTTCAAGTATCTGGGTGGGGTAGATACGGTGCCGATTTGCCTGGGGACCAAGGATCCCGATGAGATCATCCAGGCGGTGTTGTGGCTGCAGCCGAGCTTCGGCGGCATCAACCTGGAAGACCTGTCGCAACCGAAGTGCTTCCGCATCCTCGACACCCTGCGCGAACGGGCCGAAATCCCGGTCTGGCACGACGATCAGCAGGGCACGGCCACGGTTACGCTGGCCGGGGTGATCAACGCCTTGCGCATCGTCGGCAAGCCCATTGGCCAGGTACGGATCGTGTTCCAGGGCTTCGGCGCTTCCAATGTCGCCTGCGCCCGCCTGCTCTTTGCGGCCGGGGCCCGTCCCGAAAACTGCATCGCTGTGGACAGTCGCGGCATTCTCCATCCCGACCGGCCCGATCTGCAGGCGCGCAAGATGGAGTTCGCCGAAAAGTGGCGCATGGCCAACATCACCAACAAGGAGGGACGGACGGGCGACATTGCCGAGGCGTTGAAGGGCGCCGACATCTGCATCGCCCTCAGCACGCCCGGCCCCGGCGTCCTCAGGCCGGAATGGGTCAGGCAGATGGCGGACGATGCCATCGTCTTCGCCATGGCGAACCCCGTCCCCGAGATGTGGCCGTGGGAGGCCAAAGCGGCCGGAGTGCGCATCTTCGCCACCGGGCGCTCCGATTTCCCCAACCAGGTGAACAATTCGTTGGGCTTTCCCGGCATTTTCCGCGGGGCGCTCGATGTACGGGCGCGCACCATCAGCGATGAGATGTGCATTGCCGCAGCGCAGGCCCTGGCCGATATGGCCCTCGAACAGGGGTTGGACGAGGACCACATCCTGCCCACCATGGACGATTGGGAGGTCTTCCCCCGCGAGGCCGTGGCCGTGGGCATGAAAGCCCAGGAGCAAAAGCTGGCCCGCCTGAGCATCTCGGCCGATGACCTCTACCGCCGGGCCAGCGATATCATCGGCCAGGCCCGTGAGCTGACCCAGTGGATGATGCGCCAGGGTTTCATCCCCTTGCCCCCTGCCCAGTAGGACGCTGCCCTTACCCTTGGAGGAGGTTTTCGAGCCATGTACGACGTCATCATCATCGGCGGTGGACCTGCCGGCCTGACGGCCGCCGCCTATTGCATGCGCAAGCGTCTGGAGATGCTGCTCATCTCGCCGGAATTGGGCGGCAAGGCCAACTATCGCGTCCATCTCGCCGGTTTGGAGGGGTATGAGCATATCACCGGCGAGGAGATCGTGCGCAAGTTCCGCAGCGAGATCCAGTATCTCGATTTTGCCTATCTGCGCGAGCGAGCCACCCATCTGGAAGTCAAACTCGGCCAGCCGGAGACTTTCGTCGTCACGACCGAAAGCGGCAAAACCCTGACGAGCCGCAGCATCATCCTGGCCACAGGCGCCGAGCCGCGGCGCTTGCATGTGCCCAACGAAGCGCAGGCTCTCGGTCGGGGATTGAGCTACTCGGCTATCAGCCATGCGCCGTTGTTCTGGGAGCGGGAGACGGCCGTGGTCGGAAATACCGAGCTGGCCCTGCGCTCGGCCGCCGAACTAGCCACGATCGCCCGCCGGGTGGTGCTCATCGCGCCAGAAGGACTGGTGGACGCGCCGCTGAAATACAAGCTGGCCAAACTGCCCAACGTCACCATCCTGGAAAAGCATCAGCTTGTGCGCATCCACATGGACGGCTATGTGACCGGCATTACCATCCGCGATCCCCACGGACATGAGCAGGATATCCCCGTCACGGGCGTTTTCGGGGAATTGGGCCTGAAACCCCAATCGGACCTCGTGCGCGGCCTAGTCGAGCTCAACGCCGAAGGCTATGTGAAAGTGGACGACCGCTGCCGAACCTCGCGTCCCGGCATTTTTGCGGCCGGCGATGTCACCGACAGCTTTACCGAACAGGTGCTCATTGCCATCGGCGACGGCGCCAAAGCGGCTCTGGCCGCCTACGAGTATCTTCTGGTCACAACGGTGTAAAAGCGCCGCGTCGCGGCCCAGAACCGGCCCCGGTGAAGGACGGAAGACGAAGGTTGTGCGTCCTTCGTCTTCCGTCCTTCGTCTCGACGTGCTGAGAAGGGTGTTGGCCGAGACGTGCAGAAGCAAAGCGGACGGACAACAACCGTTGTTTCACGGCCGTTTCACGCAAGCGCCAACGTCGGTTTATCCCACACTATCCCACATTATCCCACACAATCCCTCATGCCCATAGGCGGCGGGGAAAAGTTCCCGTTGGGGGGAGAACGACGAAAGACGGAGCACGGAGGGACTTTCGTCCTCCGTCCGTCCTTTGTCTTTCGTCCATCATCAACAAAAAAGCCTCCCGTCGCGTACGACGGGAGGCTTGGCCCTGTCCTGAGGGTGGGCGTCTCAATGCAGCAGCTTGATGTACTCGATGATGGCCGTGATCTGCTCGGGTGTCAGCAGCTGTTCGTAATTGGCCGGCATCAGGTTTTGGTAGCCCTTGACGATCTTGGCGCCGGGATTGACGATGGATTCGTGCAGGTAGGCCTCGTCGGCTACGACCTTGCTGCCATCCTCCAGTTCGACCTCGTGCCCGAAAAGCCCTTGCCAGGTCGGGCCGACCATGGGCGAGCCGTCTACCGAGTGGCAGGCAAAGCAGCCGGCATTCTGGGCCACCTGTTTGCCGTCCAGCGGCCCGGCGGGGGTGGGCGTCGCCGCCATCGTCATGGTCGCCGCGGCCGGGTTTTCCAGATAGTCAATGATGGACTCCAGCTCGATGTCGGTCAGGGCAAAGGCAAAGGTCTGCGGCATGATGCCGGGGGCGTGATCGGGCGCCACCATGCCATTCGGATTCACGATCGAGCTGCGCACGTAGTCGCGGCCCTTGTTCTGGACGATGTTCGTCAGGTCGGGGCCGGTTTTACCGGTGGCGATGTCGAAGGTGTGGCACTCGGAGCAACCAGCAGGGCCGTTGAAGAGGTACTTGCCCAGATCGGCGCTGCGCACATCGCGCGGGGGTGGGGTTGCCATCGGTACGGCCGCTACCACAGGTACCGGCTCGACGCCGCCGATGGCCACGCGCTCTGGCGCGCCGCCCCACTGCTTGCCGGGGTCAAGGCTCCAGTTCATGATGAAGGTGGCCAAGGCCGACACTTGGTCTGGCCGATAAGGCCCACCGG
Organism: Caldilineales bacterium; assembly: GCA_026417535.1. Taxonomy (GTDB): domain Bacteria; phylum Chloroflexota; class Anaerolineae; order J102; family J102; genus SSF26. The sequence continues at coordinate 8,721 of JAOADB010000014.1, read as the reverse complement.
CAGCCTGACCCCAAGCGGGCATGACCGTGCCCGGTCGGCCGTAGGTGATGGTACCCTCGAGATAGCTGCGCAGGTCGCCGGCGTAATTTTTGGCGAGCAACCGCGGGGGCCGCGTCTGACCGGGCGCGGGCACCAGCAGGTCGGCCGAGTTGAGGGCCGGCCCGACCAACCCCTCGCCGTGTTGACCGTGACAGGTGGCGCAGGCCTCGAAATAGAGCTGCGCGCCCACCTCGATCTCACGGCCGTGGAAATTGGCCGCATAGCGCTCCATGCGGGCGGGTTCCTGGGCCGCCGTCAGTAGCACGACGACGAAGGTGCCCACGAGCGCCATGGTGGCGATGACAAGACGGGATACACCGTACATCGGGTTGCGGCCTCCTTAGAAGGTGAACTGCTCCCAATAGAGGGAACTTTCATGCAGATAGAAGGTCTTGATGAACTGGGCCGGCTTCCCATCCACATCGGTGTAGTCAATCTGGAACTTGATGCGTTTCAGACCCGGTCCGGCCGCCTCGATGGTGATGATCCCGCTGCCGTCGGGCAGACCCGGATCATGGGCGATGCGCTCTTTGAACTCCAGGATGACTCGCTCCAGTTCGGAATAGGGCACACTGCCCTGGAAGGTCCGTGTGTCGTACACCCCGATCTCGAGTTCCGACCAAGGGATCTCGCGAATGGGGCCGACCCCCTCTTCGGGCATGAACTCCTGAACCACTTCCTCGGCCGGTGGGGATTGCACGGCATAGAGCGGCAGACCCATGAAGGAGAGGACGACGATCCAGGCGGCGAAGAGGAAACCGGCGGCCAGGGCATACCGGCGGTCCTTCCCGCGACGGCTGGGGTTGTAGTCGAGATAGGGCAGGGCAAAGGTCAAGAAAATCAGGATCCCGGGCACGATCAGGCCCCAGAAGACCTTATCGCCGATCTTGAGCAGCCCCTGCAACCAGTAGAAGTACCAGGGCGCCGTCGTGTGCAGCGGCGTTTTCAGGGGATTGGCGATGTGCTCCAGCTTGGCGTCGTAGAAAAAGGCAGCCGCAGCCACCAGCACGAAAGTCACCACCGAGAGCAGCGCGATCTCGTCAATGGCCACGTCCATCAGATAGTAGCGCCGCTTATCGGCCGGCACCCGGTTGGCCGTGTCCTGGCCGACTTCTTCCTCACGGGCCGGCAACGAGATGCCGAAGTGGACGACCTTGTAGTAGTGGAAGAAGAAGAAGAAGATGACGACCAGCGGCAAGAAGATGACATGGAGCAGATAGAAGCGCAACAACCCACCGGCGCCGATGTCAGGTGCACCGCGCAACAGCAGGTTGATGAACTGGCCCACCCAATCCGAGGTGCCGAACAGCGCCGTCCCGATCCAGCCAGCGCCGGGTGGCGTCGGCGAAGCCTCGGCCATGCTCGTGCCGATGGTCACAGCCCAGAAGGCCAGCTGGTCCCAGGGCAGCAGATAGCCGGAAAAGCTCAGGAACAACGTGGCGATGAGCAGGACGACGCCTGTCAACCAGGTGAACTGTCGTGGTTTCTTGTACGAACCGGTTAAGAACGTTCGGAACATGTGTAAAACCACGACGATAACCATGGCTTCTGCGCCCAGGCGATGAATATCGCGCATGAGCTGGCCAAACGGCACATTCGACAGCAAGCGCACCATATCGGCATAGGCCCGTTCGGGTGTGGGCGCATACCAGATCATCAGGATCAGCCCGGTGATCAGCTCGACCACGAACAAGTAGGTGCTGAGCAGGCCCAAACGGAAGGTATGGGTGAACCGGGTGACCGATTCGTGATAATAGGTGGGCTTGATGTGCAGCCAAAACGACTCGGAATGGGGCTTGAGTCGCGGATTGGGACGATCGGGCGGGTCCCCGCGCAGCATCTTGCGGAAATCGCGCCAGGGAATGCCGGCCGTGATGCGCTCGAACACGCTGTCGGCCTTGGCGCCGAGATACCCGCGCAGCCCACGGCTGATATCCTGACCGACCATAGCTTATGCCTCCACTGCCAGATTGGGGTCGGATGGCCGACCCAGAAGTTTACGACCGGTATCAATCTTGTAGGTCAATCCCGCCTCGGCGATCACGTAACGGTGATCGGGCGTTGTCTGGTCCACCTGGTTGCCGGCGCTATCCAACACGGTGACGACGAATTGGTCCAGGTCGCGTGTCGCCGGACCGTGGATGTTGCGCCCGGATTGGTTGAATTTGGAACCGTGGCAAGGACATTCGAAACGACGGGTTTGGTCTTTCCATTCGTAAAGGCAACCCAGGTGCGTGCACACCTTGTAGAGGGCCACCATCCCGCCTTCCTCGGCGTTGGTCCACCAGAACTTGCCTTGCAAATTCTCCTCAGGCTTGGCCCCACGTTCGGGGACGGTCGTCAGCGTGAAGACGCCGCCGAATTCGCCCGCCTTGAAACGGGGATAGGCGAACCACAGCGTGGCCAGGCCGCCCTGCACCAACACCAGGCTCAGGGCGCCGCCCCAGGCATAGGTCAGGAATTCGCGGCGGTTGATGGGCAGCGAGGGCGCCTTTTGCGGCTGAGCTTCCGGCAAGGCTTGGGCGCTAACGCGCGGAGCCACATCGACAGCCCGGCGCATCAACTCGGCTTCGCGCTCCTTGCGGCTCTTCTTGAGCGCCTGGCTTTGTTTCAGCGCCTGGAAGCGCTTGGCCGCCTCGCTGACACCGCCTTCTTCACCGTCCGGGGAAACTCCTGCGGTGTCGCCGCCGTGTTCGCGCTCGGCCGCGCGGGCTTTGGCAGGAGCCGGTCGTTCCTCTTTTCCGGTGGTAACGGGAGGTTTCGTCTCAATATCGGCCATAAGAAATGACACACCTTGAACACGAGAGATGATGATAAAAACGAACATGCTCAGCCCACGGTCCTACGTTCCGGATGGGTCTTCCCTTGCCGCCATCGGCCGCTTGCCAGGACGACGGACAAAAGACGTAGAGCAAAATGCCATTCTGCGCTACCTCTTTCGTCTGCCTGGGATGGAACCCTATCGGAACCTGAGCCATCATGGGCATCGGCCTGAGTCGTTACGATAAAAACAAAAAAGGGCGTGAGACGGACAAAGGCTTGCGCCTTTCGCGTCTCACGTCCGCTGCTCGTCATCCTCTGAGTGGAGCAACATGGGCCGTGCACTCAGCCACCCCGGCGGAGCCGTTCCGACTTCGCACGGGCGGAAGCGGATTATACATGGCGCGAAAGGCCCTGTCAAAAGGGTACTGGCGTAAAAGCGACTCTCCTCCAAACGGCTCGCAAGGTGAAATGTCCGATTCAACGCAAGATGGCTCTTGCGCTGCGTTCACCTTGCGATGGTACAACCATGCTTTGCAGTGTGTGTGGATGGTTCGCTTGTGAAGCTTAGCACGATATGCCCTCGGTTTACTGCAAGCCTATTTCCAAAGTCGGCATTGTCTTGGCATTCCGGCTTGGCCCTCGGCTCCATCCCATAACGACGGAAGACAAAGGACGGAAGACGAAGCACTTTCGTCCTTCGTCTTCCGTCCGTCGTCCGTTTCCCTTTGCCCCTTCCGGCTAGCGCGCCGACGTTTGCCCCCGCAACATGGGCGCCAGCTTGTGACACTCGGTGCAGGCCTGCAGCGGGAACTGCTCATGATACTCCGGATATGGCTTCAGGCCGCCTAGACCGTGGCAGGTGCGGCACTGGCCGATGCGTTCCTCGGTCAGCGGATGGGGAATCAGAGGCACGAACCCGCCTTCCTCCTCGGCCGGCGGCGTTTCTTCGACGGTTTCGCTCGGCGGCGGCAGGATGGCGCGCAAACCCGGCGCATCCAACCCGGCAAATTGCCACTTGATGCCGTGGCAGGCGCTGTTGGCGCAGAACGAGCTGTTGTCGCTACCCCCGCGGTTGAAAGTGCTATGGCAACCGGCGCAGGTGGTGTCGAACTCATGGCGATGCCGCGCCAGCCAGTTGCTGTCCCTGTGGGATTCGGGTTCGTTGGCCGGCACCAGGTTGATCACCGGCGTTGGCAGGCCCGGCCCGGCCACGCGCGGGATCGTATGGCAGATGTTGCACTCCAGCCGGATGGTCTGGCCGTCGGGGCTGGTGTGTTTGCCGTCATGGCAGCGGAAACAGCCAGGGAAATTGAGATGGCCCAGGTTGTCGGGATGGGTGCTCCAGCCCACGGCCATATCGGGGAAGTAGATGGACTCGAAAATGCGTTTCAAACTGGCAATGGCCTGCTCGATGGCTTCGCGGCGGGTGGCATAGACCTCGGGATAGTTCTGCTGATACCACGCGGCCAGGCCCTCGATCTGGGCCAACGACTCCTCCCGCGTCCCCGTCGGTTCCGAAAGGAGCTTGACGGCCTTTTCCTTGATCTGCGGGAGCGAGGCGTCAATGAGACGACGGGTGATGGCATCGTCCACGGCCATATCGGGCTTGGCAAAGCGATGGGAGACCCGGTTGTGGCAATCAATGCAGTCCATCAGGTGCAGCTCGCTGCTGCGGGCCGCCACCTCGGCCGGGGTGATGCCGCTTTCCAGGTCGAAATACTCGACCACCGTGCCGTCATCCCGAACCTCTTTGACATAGGGGATATTCTGCTTGAGCGGATCGGTGGCCAGGAAATAGACCTGATTGACCGTATGCCAGTGGATGCCGCGGCCCAGGCCCTCCCGCTTGGACCCACCGCCCGTCTTGAGGATCAGGTGAATGTAGGTGGGCGTGTTGGTCGTATCGGCGGCGTAGCGGGTGATGGTGCGCACACTGTCCAGCGACGACTTTTCCGGGTCGTGGCATTTTTCGCAGGTGTCGCGGGCCGGCCGCATGCTCTTGACATAAATCGGGATTTCGTAGTCCTGGGTGAGGGCGAAGATCACATGGCGCACTTCCCTGGCCTTGCGCGGGATGGCGTGAAGCACCGACTCCTGTCCCAGATGGCAATCCACACAGGCCACGCGCGCGTGGGGTGATTGCTGATAGGCGATGTACTCCGGCGGCATGGTGTGACAGGTGGCGCCGCAGAATTCAGGGCTGTTCGTGTACTCCCAGACCGTGACGCCGATGACGAAGACGACGATGCCGAGTACGGTCAGGCCCAAAGCGCCCCCCAGGGCGAGTTTCCAGTGCTGACGAAGCCAAACGCGAAAACGGCGAAACATGGTTATCCCTCTCAATTTTCGGGAGCACCGGCGTCAATCCAGGCGCCGATCAGTGCCATCTCGTCAGCCGTAAAGCGGCTGGGATGCGCCTCGGCCGTCAGTCCGCCCAGGGTCAGCAGCCGACTCTGCGCCGAAGCGCCGGGGATCACGATCGGCCCTTTGCCATCTCCCCGCATGACCGCCCGGTAGCCGGTCAGGTCCAGCGGAGTGGCGCGGTTGTGGCAGGCCACGCAGCGGCGTTGCAGGATGGGCAAAATCTCGGCCGAGAAACTGGGTGTCGCCCCGTTGCCGGGCAACTCGGCCGCGCCCGGCGCCAGGCGATGGCACCCCAGACAGGTCTCATTCCCCAGCCGCAAATTGGCGTGGATGGTCGTATAGGGGGCAATCGTCCCCAAACCATGACAGGCCAGACAGTTCTCGCGGCCGGCGCTGATGGCATGGGGCACGAGCTGTGCCCGTCCGCGGGAGAGCGCCAGGCGCATGTCCGCCTCGGTCAGCGGCGTCGGCGTCGCCGGCACGAACACAGCCGCCCGCTCGACCGGCGTCGGTACCGTGGCGATGGCCGTCTCCTCGTAGGTCACGAAGAAATACACCAGGAGCAGCGAGACCACGGCAAAAACGCCGGCGATGGGGAGGAACACCCGCTCGCGGCGGCGGATGACCTCGCGGGGCGGGTCGGGCCGCACCCGACCCGACTCGATGCGCTCCAACTCTTTCGGATGCTCGTGCAGCATCTCCTCTCGGCTGAGCTTGCCGGTGAACATGCTGCGGTTGAAAGTCTTGATGTGGACATTGTACACGTGCCAGACGATGATGGCCAGGAAGGCCAGCAACGCCTCGCCGCCGTGGGCCGCCTTGGCCGCCGGAATCCAGCTGCCCGGCAGGAACTTCGTCGTCGTGATCGGGTTCCAGAGCATGAAACCGGTGATGATCATCACCGCCGTACCCCAGATGACGGCCCAGTACTCGATTTTCTCCTCGAAATTGTAACGGTCGTACTGCGGCCGTCGTTTGGCCAGGCCCAAATTGTAGCGCAGGGCATCGAGAAAATCCACGAAGTCCTGCAGGGTGGGCAGCATCGAGGGCGACACCCGTCGCACGAACAGCTTGTACGAAACCGTGATGACGTGGAAGATGCTCTCCAAGATGAGAACGACGGCCGCCACCCGGTGGATGATGCGCACCGTCTCGATGCCACCCATCAACCCGATCACGAACTCGGCCCAGGCCGCCGGCACGTACTTTTGGGGCAGGCCGGTGATGACCAGGACCGTGAACGAAACGAGCAACAGCATGTGCTCGATGCGGTCGGTCAGGCTGAAACGGACGTATTCCTGCCGGGGCTGCTCACTCATGATGGCCGACCTCCGCCTTGGCCACTTTCACCACCTGGCGCCGACGCATCCGGATCACCAGACGCCGAAACGCATCCAACAGGACAAAGCTGAGCATGAACCCAATGGTGCCGGGGATGATGATCCGATAAAATAAGTTGACATAATACACCAGGGGATACCGTTCGCGGTCGGGGATGTAATGGCTCGTCCATGAGGCTGGGAAGTTGACATCGGCATCGGGATGGCATTTGCGACACGTCTGCAGCAGGTTCTCCTTGACGACCGTTGCTTCGGGGTCGTCCACGGCCTTGATGTTGTGAATGCCGTGACAATCGTAACAGACGGCCTTGTTCGTGGGCTGATCGGGGTGCTGACGCTCGAACAGGGTGACGGTGGTGCCGTGGAAATCGGCGACGTAGGTGTTGAAGACAGCCGTCGAGATGCCGTACTTGCTCATCAGCGCCTCGTCCCGATGGCATTTGCCGCAGATTTCGGGCGAATACAGGCGGAACGCCGCCGTGGTCGGGTCGCCGATGTTGTGGACGCCGTGGCAATCCACACACGTGGGCACATCGGGGTTGCTCTCTTCGAGCAGGGCCGCGCCGTGGACGCTCTCTTTGTACTGCTCGAAGATGAAGGCATGGCATTTGCTGCACGTCAACGAGATTTTCTGGCGCGGCGTGTGCGGCGATGTGATGTCATGAGCGCCGTGGCAATCCGTACAGATGGCCGCTTCCCGGTGGCCGGCCGCCAAGGCCCGTGCGTGCATCGAGTCCAGGGTGGCATCGTACACGTCGGGATGACAGTTCCGACAGACGCCGTAATGATCCAGCTGATAATCGCGGCGGTCGCGGGCCACCAGCGGGTCGTGGGGAAAGCCCGTGATGGTGGTGTGGCAGGCCGTACAGGGCAGCTGTTTCTGGCCGTGCACCGACAGCCGATAGGCCTCGCCGTCCACATAGAGCGGCAAACGCTCGCCGCTGACCAGCAGGGCCTCGCGGCCAGGCACGCCATGACAGGCCAGACAAGCCGCGTTGGGATCGGCCTGGGCGTGGGCCACGGCCGCCGCCCACAGCCAGGCCATCGGCAACAACACCCAGAACAGATGACGCATGCGAACCACAACCCGATCCATCACGGTCTGTAGTAGCGGATACCGGCAGCAGGATGGCAGGAACGACACCGGGTATTGTACTCGGTTCGGGTCACCTCGCCGTAGGCGCCGATGGCATCCTGGCCGTGGACGATGCCCATGTCGGCGGTCGTCATGGCCGGATAGGTGACGCCGTTGGCGAAGGACTTGACGCCGTGTGGGTCATGGCAGGTCACGCACGAGGGCTTCGAGTCCATCGCGCCGTCGCCGTCGCTATCCCAGTTCACCTGGTTCATGTCCAGGTGGTCCCAGTGGATGTTGGCCGGGACGTTGCCGAAGTTGAAGCCTTCGGGTCGTTCGTTGCGGAAGCGGGTCACCACCACGTCCACCATGAGGGGATAACCGGGCGGCGGCGGCACGCTGTGGGTGAAGAGCGCGTTGCTGTAGCCCGGCCCCAGGCCCACCGTGTTCGCCTCGAGATGGCAGACGTAACACTGGGCGTAGTTGGTGCGGGCGTAGGGGTCGGCGGCGGTGATGGGCAGCTTCAGCCCACCCAGGCCCAACCATTTGGCCGCTTCCACGTTGTTGGCAGCGGCGGTATAGGTCCGGGCCACGCCGTCGAAGTGGATGCTGTTGGGACCCTTCTGATGGCAGGTGGCGCAGGTAAAACCGATGCGGCCGTGCCCGCCGACGGCAAAGCCGTAGGTGCGGCCATCGCCGGCCACATTGGCTGCGGTCACGCCCTTGACCACGGCCGGCTGGGCATCGTGACACCCTTCACAGCTGACCGCCGCGCTCGTGGCCCATTTGGCCCGTGCTTCGGCCACGCCGTCGTACCCGCCGCCGGGGCTGTGGCAGGCATCGCACACCGTCGTCTGCGAGAGGGTCTTGCCGTCGGCGAAGTTCACCTTGCCGTTGGCGTGTTGCGGGCTGCCATAGGGGCTGTGACAGGCCGTGCACGAGGTGATGCCCGGCCCCTGGTTCGAGGTATCGAAATGGCGGGCATGGGCGCCGCTCGTCAACGTTTGTGGGGTGATGCCGTGGCAGGTGCCGCAGGCGCCGCTGGCGGGGTTATTCCAAGTGGGCGTGCTGAAGACGGGCGTGCCCGGCTGCTCGCGGCTGGCCGCGCCGTCGGAGTGACACAGGCTGTTGGCGCAGGTC
>JAOADB010000142.1 GCA_026417535.1 Caldilineales bacterium | reverse complement strand
ACGGCCACGTCGGTTCCCACCGTGGCGCCGACGCCGACGCCCGAACCCACGGCCACGCCGACGCCCGAACCCGCCGTGACCACCCTCATCGAGGACTTCGAGGGATCGCCGCAGCTCTCGGCCAACGATAACACCCAGGCCGCGTTGGGCGACGTGGCCTACAACGGCAGCCGCTCCCTCAAGAGCGAGAGCAGCGAGGGCGAATGGCACACCGTGGGCGTGGCCTTCGCCCAGCCCCTGGACTTCAGCCGGCATCAGGCCCTGTGCTTCTTCGTCTACGACACCACCGCCTTCAACAACGGCCGGGCCGCCAACACCGTGGGCGTGAAGCTCTACGACGCCGACGGCAAGAGCGTCGAGCGCTACAGCGACAACGAGGGCGTGGGCGACAACCCCAAGACCCGCAAGGACCGCTGGACGCCCATCTGCATGAACCTGATCTCCTTCACGGGCATTGACCAGACCCGCATCGGCAAGGTCGAGTTCACCATGTACTGGCCGGGCGTGTACTACTTCGACGACCTGACCCTGCTGGCCCGCGGGGATACGCTGGCCGTGAAGGAGCAGCCCGAGGAGGAAGGGCCCACCCAGGAGGTCGTGTTGCAGGACTTCGAGGGCGAGGGCGAGATGTTCTACGCCGACTACCAGGCCGAGGTCAGCCTGGCCACCGACGTGGTGCACGGCGGCAAGGGCAGCCTCAAGGCCGTGGGGCCCAGCGGCGAGTGGCACGCCTTCGGCGCCTACCCCGCTGCGCGGCCCTTCGACGCCAGCGGATTTGGTCGGCTCTGCTTCTGGATATACGATACCACCACCTTCAACGACGGTAAAGCCGATAACACCGTGGGCGTGCGCCTCTTCGACGCCACCGGCGCCAACCAGGAGGTGTGGACCGACAACCCCGACGCCGGCGAGAACCCCAAGACGGTCACCAACGAGTGGGTGCCGATGTGCATGAACCTGGACGCCTACACCGAGGTGGACCTGACCCAACTCGATAAGGTCCAGTTCGCTATGTACTGGCCGGGCACCTACTATGTGGACGATATCACCCTGGTCGGCGTGGGGACCGCCGCGGCCAAACCCGCACCGCCTCGCCTGATGGCCCAGGACTTCGAGGGCGAGGGCGAGATGGCCTATCCCGACTACCAGGCCGAGGTGAGCATCGTCAACGACGTGGTGCACAGCGGCAAGGCGGCCATGAAGGCCGTCGGCCCCAGCGGCGAATGGCACGCCTTCGGCGCTTACCTCAGCCCGCGGCCCTTCGACGCCACCGGCTACGGCCGCGTCTGCTTCTGGTTCAACGACACCACCACCCACAACGACGGTAAGGCTGATAACACCGTGGGCGTGCGCCTCTTCGACGCCACCGGCGCCAACCAGGAGGTCTGGACCGATGCGGCCAACGCCGGGGTCAACCCCAAGACGGTCACCGACCAGTGGGTGCGGATGTGCGTCAATCTGGCCGCCTACCACGAGCTTGACCTGACCCAGCTCGACAAGATCCAGTTCGCCATGTACTGGCCCGGCACCTACTACGTGGACGACATCGTCTTTGTGCCGTAAGGCTGTTCCCGGCCGGGTGCGGGCCGGCAGCCCCTGCCCGCCGGCCTGCACCCGCCTCTCAGGAGGTATTCTATGCACACTCCGCCTCTGTCTCGCCGTGAGTTCCTGCGTCTGCTGGCGTTGGGCGCTGCGGCCGCAGCCGTGCAGGCCTGCGGCGGTCAGCCCACCCCGGGCGGCATGACGCCCGCGGCCGGCGCCACGGCTACCGGGCCGCAGCCCACCGCTCCCGGCGCCGCAGCCCCTGCCGTGCGGGTGACCCTCAAGACCGCGGGCTGGCCGATGGACGTCTTCTTCAAGAACCCCAAGCCGGGGACGCGGGAGGCGGGCTACAACAAGGCCCTGCAACAGTGGCTGGACGCTAACCCCGGCGTCACCATCGAGGCGATCGAGTTCAACCCCTGGAGCGCGGACGCGCTGCGCACGGCCATCGCCGGCGGCACCGCGCCCTTCTGCTATCCCATCGGCGTGTTGGGCTCGTGGAACGTGCCTGGCATCCAGGCCGCCAACGCCGAGGGCCTCTTCGCCGACATCACCGAAGCCTTCGCCAAGAACGGTGTGGCCGACCTGCTGGACCCCAAGGTCCTGGCCAGTCCCTCCCGCTGGCAAACCCAAGACGGCCGCATCTTCGGCATCCCCTACGAGATCGTCTCCAGCGAGGGCTTCTTCTTCAACCGCGAGCACCTGGCCGAGATCGGGATGGACGAGATCCCCATGAGCTGGACCTGGCAGGACATGCGGGAGCTGGCCGCGCGGCTGACCAAGGGCAACCGCAAGGGCCTAGCCATGGCCGCCTACGTTCTGGACTGGATCCTGCCCACCTACGGCATTGACTTTGACGGCCTGGTGTCCCGCTACCCCGTGCCGGGACGCAGCTTCAATTGGCGCTGGGACTTCACCACCTTCGTGGACGACATCGCCGAGGGCGTGGCCCTGTGGCGGGCTATGTACTTCGAGGACAAGTCGGTCTACAGCGACCCCAACTTCTGGGATTTCTCGCAGAACGGGCAGACGGCTGCGGCCTTCTACGAGGGCACGGCCTCCATGACCCCCGGCATCCACCTCTTCTTCTCGGACATGGCCCTCAAGATGGGCAAGTCCATCGCGGAAGCCGACCGCTTCATGGGCTTCGTCAGCCAGCCCTACGGCCCCTTGGGCTACTCGTACCAGCTCCCCTTTGCCGTCAGCGCCTGGGGCTTCAACCCCGACCTGAAGCCGGTGGAGCTGGACAAGGCCGTCTCTCTCTTCGCCTACATGCACCTGGGCGAGGGCTTTGTCACCACCGTGCAGGAGATCTACAACGTCACCGGCGACGCTAGCGAGATCGTGCGGGCCATTCGCTGGCCCTTCACCAACCGCTACTCGGAGAACGTGCCGGGCGTGCCCACGCCCCTCAGCCAGGCCGCCGGCCCCAACTTCTCCCGCGCGCTGCAGGCCATTTTCAACCGGCCCAAACTGCCCGAGGTCGGCGAGTACATCCCCGCTGAGGTGAACCGCGGGCCGGGCGACACCCCCTGGTACGACAAGATCACTCGCTGGGCCTTCACCCAGGACGCGTTCGACGTCAAGCGCGAGGCCGCGGAGATGGAGGACATCCTCAACCGCCAGGCCAAGACCTTCCCCTCCGGCGTGGATGAGAACGCCTTCGCCGAGGGCATCCGCCGTTACTACGCGGACATGGCTGCGTTCCTGCAAACCCACGCGCCCCGCTTCTACAGCGAGCGCTTCCTGCCCTTCTACGACCTGCGCATCAAGCCCAACTTCGGTTGATCGGAGCGTCCCATGGCCGTCACCGCCCCCGTTGCGCCGCCCCCTGTCCCCACCGCCGAGCCAGCGGCGGCCGCGCCAACTGCCGCTGCGCAGCCGGCCGTCCGCCGCTGGCAGGTGTGGGCCTTCGTGCTGCCTGCCATCCTGTTCCAGTTCTTCTGGGGCTGGTACCCGATGCTGGTGGCTATCTTCCTCAGCCTGACCAACGCGCCCATCCGCGGCCAGGTGACCTTTGTGGGCTTCAACAACTACGCCCGGCTGCTGGCCGACCCGTTGGTGGCCATGTCCTTCCGGGTGACCTTCGTCTACGCGGGCCTGGGCATCCTCCTCACCTTTGGCATCCCCATCCTGATCGCCATCCTGCTCATGGAGATGCCCCCGCGGCTCATCCGGGTGATGATGCTGTTGTGGTTCGTGCCCCTGAGCGGCATCGCCAGCACCATCTTCTGGCAGTACATGTACAACGAGCAGTTCGGCATCCTGCAGTTTATCGCCACGGAGGTACTGGGACTGCCCCCAAGGGCCTTTCTGAGCAACGAGCGCTGGGTCATCTTCTGGCTGATCTTCCCCGGCATCCTCATGTTCGGCCCCGGCCTGTACTACATGACCAGCTTGCAGAGCATCCCCCGCTCCTACTTCGAGGCGGCCGAGATCGAAGGCGCGAGCTTCTGGCGCAAGATCTGGACCATCTCGCTGCCCCGGATGCGGCCCATCATCTCCATGAGCCTGATCTTCGCCATCATCGGCTCCATGCAGGAGTTCGCCTTCCCCGACCTGATGACGCGCGGGGGTCCTAACGGCGCCAGCCGCACGGTGGTCATGTACATGTTCGACATCCTCAACGACGGCCGCTACGGCGACGCCACTGCGCTCTCGGTGATGCTCTTTGCGGTCATCATGGTGCTCGTGCTGGTCTATCGCCGCTTGGTCACCGACGATCCCGACGCCTAGGAGGCCCGACGATGCTCTTCCCGACCGTTGGACGCAAGCAATGGCAGGTGCGCCTGGGCTGGTACGGGGTCCAGGTTCTGCTGTGGACGGGGGTGATCCTGCACCTCATCCCCTTCTACCTGATGCTGGTGACCTCCATCAAGCCGGCCAGCGAGGCCATGGCCATGCCGCCCACCCTGTGGCCCAAGGAGCCGACCTTCGTGGCCTGGCGGCTCGTGTGGCAGATCTCGGACGTAGCCCAGTCGGTGCTGTCGCAGCCCCTGTACCGCTACTTCCTCAACTCGCTGATCATGACCTTCGGCGTGATCGCCCTCTCCATTCCGGTCACGTCGCTGGCCGCCTACGCCTCCAGTAAGCTCATCAAGGGGCCCCTTGCCCGGCCGCTGTTCATCTTCTTCATCGGTACCCTGATGATGCCGGGGATCGTCACCCTCATCCCCTCGTTCCTGCTCACCCGCAACTTCCCCTTCCCCTTGCCCGTGGCGCCCACCATCCCCGGCACCGACATCGCCTTCCCCACCCTGCGCATCTGGAACACCTACTGGGCGGTGATCATCCCCGCCGGGTTCAGCGCGGGCAATTTTCTGCTCTTCAAGGGCTTCTTCGACAGCATCCCCGACTCCATCATCAACGCTGCGCGCGTGGACGGCGGCTCGGAGTTCAACATCTTCCGCCGCATCGTGCTGCCCATGAGCAAGCCGGTCTATGCGGTGACCATCTACTTCACCTTCGGCGGCGTGTGGGACAGCTACCTGTGGCCGCTGGTGGTGATCCAGGACAGCGCCATCGCGCCGTTGACGGTGGCCATCCGCCGCATCACCGATGCCTTCTCCTACGCCGGCACCACCAGCCCCATGACGGCCATGGGCGCGGCCTCGGCCCTGCAGCCCCTCATCGAACAGGGCCTCTCCTGGAATGGGTTGATGGTGCTGGGCCTGCTGCAAGCGCTGCCCGTGTTCATCTTCTTCATCATCGCCCGCGAGTACCTGATGCAGGGCGTGCGCATCCAGGGGTTGAAATAGCATGGCCGGCGTCACTCTCGACCACGTCAGCAAGCGTTACCATACCCTGACGGCCGATGGCCGGCCGGTCACCGGGCTGGACGATGTCTCCCTGCACATCGCCGACGGCGAGGCCGTCAGCGTAGTGGGGCCGTCGGGCTGCGGCAAGAGCACGTTGCTCAAGGTCATCGCCGGGCTGGAGATGCCTGACGCCGGCCGGGTGCTGTTCAACGACGTGGACGTGACCCGCTGGCCGGCCCAAGCGCGCGGGGTGGGGATGGTCTTCCAGGACTACGCGCTCTACCCGGCCCGCGAGGGCGAGGACAACCTAAGCTACTACTTCGAGGTGCGCAAGCGCACCGAGGAGGAGAAGGCCCGCCGCGTGCGCGAGGTGGCGACGCTGATGGGCATCGGCTTCGACCTGCTGCTGGAGCGCCAGGTGGACACCCTTTCCGGCGGCGAGAAGCAACGGGTGGGCATTGCCCGCTGCATCGTGCGCGACCCCAACGTCTTCCTGATGGACGAGCCCATCTCGAACCTGGACGCCAAGCTGCGCGAGCGCACCCGCATCGAGATCAAGCGGCTGATCAAGGCCTTCGGCATCACCACCGTGTACGTCACTCACGACCAGCAGGAGGCCGTGTTCATGGGCGACCGCATCGCGGTCATGCGCGCGGGCCGCATCGAGCAGTTCGGCGCCTTCGACGACCTCTACTTCAGCCCGGCCAACCTGTTCGTGGCCACCCTGATCGGCACCCCACCCATGAGCGTTCTGCCGGCCGTGCGCCGCGCGGAGACGTTGGAGCTGGCCGGCACATCGCTGCCCCTGCCGCCCGACCTGGCCGCAGAGCTGCCCGCAGAGCCGTTGCGCCTGGGCGTGCGGCCGGAGGGCTGGCTGTTGGACCCGCCCGGCGCCGCCCTGACCCTGCCCATCCGCCATGTGGAGCGGATCTACACCGAGCGTGCGGCCTATGCCGCCGGCGACCTGGCCGGCAGCCCGGTGCATGTCCTCGTGCCCCTCGATTTTCCCGCCCAGGCGGCCCTGCGCATTGCGCCCGATTGGGAGCGCAGCTATTTCTTCGCCGCCGAGGGCGAGGCGGCGCTCCGTGTGCCCGGACCGCCTGACCTGTTCTGAGACGAAGCCATGTCTGCTGTCGAAGTCGTCCATCTGACCAAGGTGTTCGGCGACAAGGTCGCCGTCCGCGAGGTTTCCTTCCGCCTGGAGGAAGGGGAGTTCCTCGTCCTGGTGGGGCCGTCCGGCTGCGGCAAGACCACCACGCTGCGCATGCTGGCCGGGCTGGAGGCGCCCACCCGCGGGGAGATCGTCATCCACGGCCGCCGGGTGAACGACATCCGCCCGCGCGACCGCAACGTGGCCATGGTCTTCCAGGACTACGCGGTCTTCCCGCACATGACCGTGTACGAGAACATCGCCTACGGCCTGCGCTCGCGGCGGGCGCCGGCCGCGGTGATCCGCGAGCGGGTGCCCCAGGCCGCGCGGACTTTTCGCATTGACCACCTGCTCGACCGCAAGCCGCGGCAGCTCAGCGGCGGCGAGCGCCAGCGGGTGGCCCTGGCCCGAGCCTACGTGCGCGACGCCGACCTGTACCTCTACGACGAGCCCCTGGCCAACCTGGACGCGCAGCTCCGCTACCAGGCGCGGGAGGACATCCTGGCCCTCCACCGTCAGAAGGGCAAGCCCAGCATCTACGTCACCCACGACCAGGCCGAGGCCATGGCCCTGGGCGACCGCATTGCCGTCATGCGCGACGGCCGCATCGAGCAACTGGGCACCGGCGCCGAGCTCTATCAGCAGCCCCACAGCCGCTTTGTGGCCTATTTCATCGGCACACCTAGCATCAACCTCTTCGGCATCACCCTGCGAGAGGAGACGGGCAGCCTGGTGGCCGAGCACGCCGCCTTTCGCCTAACCGTGCCGCCGGAGCGCCGCGGCGCGCTGGCGCCCTATCGCGACCGGCCCCTCGACCTGGGCATCCGGCCGGAGGACCTGCACGTGCCCCGGCTGGCGCCCTTCCCGGTGGACGAGGGCAACCAGCTCCAGGGGATCATCAACGTCATCGAGCCGCTGGCCAGCGGCAGCGTGCTCTACCTGAGCACCCTGGGCGAGCCGGCCGCGGATTTCACGGCCACCGTGCGCACGCGCGTGCCCGCGTCCTACCTGGGCAAGGCCATCCCCTTGGCCGTGAACATGGCCAAGGTCCACTTCTTCGACCCGGAGACCGGGCTGGCGATCCGCTGAGGGTGCCGCGATGCCTTTCTTCGAGGACACAGGACCTCGGCCCGAAGAGGAGCGCTCGCCCATCTGGCGGGCGGTGGCCCACATCGGCGAGCGGCCGGAGCAGATGGTGGCGCTCAATCTGCTGTGGACACTGCAGGCCGCTCCGCTGCTGCTGGCCTGGGCCTTCCCGGGCTGGCCGCTGCCCCTGCGGCTGGCCCTCTCCCTGTACACGGCCGTGGCCCTGATCCCGGTCGGCGCGGCGCTGCTGGAACTGCTGGCCACCGTCGGCCGGGGCCAACCTGTGGGCCGGGAGGACCTCGGCCCGGCGCTGCGGCGGCACGCCTGGCGGTCGTTGCGGGTCTTCGTGCCGCTGTTCACCCTGGTCGCCGGGCTGCTCGGCCTGACGGTTTGGGCCGACGGCCGCGAGCTGACAGCCCTCGGCGTGGCGACGCGGCTGGCCTTGCTCTGGCTGGGCGTGCTGAGCGTGCACTGGGGCGGGGCCTACCTGGAGGGCCGCGAGGCGTGGGGTGTGCTGGCCGCGTCGGCGCGGCGCTTCTGGCAGCGGCCCGGCCTCACCCTGGCCGCAGCGCTGGTTGCAGCCTTGGCCCTGCTGCTGGGCCTGGCCTCGGTGGGCGGTTTCTTTCTCATCGTTCCCGTCTTCCTGGGCCTGCTCCAGGTGGAGCTGGCCCGTCCGTTTCAGGTCGCGGTGTGAGCCATGCTCGTCATCTCCCATCTCACCAAGCGCTTCGGTAACCGCACGGTTCTCGACGATCTCTCCCTGGAGGTGCAGGCAGGCGAGTTCTTCGTTCTGTTGGGGCCTTCGGGCAGCGGCAAGAGCACGTTGCTGCGCATTTTGAGCGGGATCGAGCGGGCCGACGCCGGCGATGTGCGGCTGAACGGCCGCGATCTGCTGGCCCTGCCCCCGCGCGAGCGCAATCTGGGCATGGTATTCCAGGACTACGGGCTGTACCCGCACATGAACGCCTATCAGAACATCGCCTATGGGCTGGAGGCGCGTGGACTGCCCCGGGCCGAGGTGGACGCGCGGGTGCGGGAGGCGGCAGCGCGGCTGGGCCTGACCGACCTGCTGAACCGCAATGTCAACGACCTCTCTGGCGGCGAGCAGCAGCGGGTGGCCCTGGCCCGCGTCCTGGCCCGCGACGCCGACCTGTGCCTTTTCGACGAGCCCATCTCCAACCTGGACCCCAAGCTGCGCAGCCAGGCGCGCCGCGACATCCAGATGCTGCACCGCCTGAAGGGCAAACCCACCCTCTACGTGACCCACGACCAGAACGAGGCCCTGGCCCTGGCCGACCGCCTGGCCGTGCTGCACAACGGCCGGCTCCAACAGGTGGGCCGGCCGGAGGAGCTGCTGACCCGGCCGGCCAACGTCTTCGTGGCGGGCTTCCTGGGTTCGCCGCCCATGAACCTGCTGCAGGGCCGGCTACGCCGCGAGGTCGAGACTCTCTACGCCGACCTGGGCCCCGGCCTGAGCCTGCAGCTGCCCAGAGCTCCGGCCGGCTACGGCAAGGCCGAGGTCATCGTGGGCATCCCGCCCACGGCCCTCTACGCCCCCGGCCAGCCCCTGCCTGACGAGGCGATCCCGGCCGGCCCGCTGATCGGCGTCATCGCCGACCTAGAGCCCCTCATCGGCGAGGCGGTGGTGGCGCTGCGCCTGCCCGGCGATCGGACGCTGGCCGCGCTCTTCCGCGACGTGGACGAGACACAGTTCCAGCCTGGCGAGCCTCTGGCCGTGACCGTGGACGCCGCCGCCCTATGCTTCTTTGACCCCGACACAGGGGAGGCGGTGGTGACTGGTGACCGGTGACTGGGTTGGCGCGGCTCCCCCAAGCGGCCGCAGCTCCTGGACCGTTTTGCCCATGCTGTGGACATCGAGGGCATTTCCGATCCGGCGGCCCGCGTCGAGA
>JAOADB010000141.1 GCA_026417535.1 Caldilineales bacterium | reverse complement strand
GGCTGGAACGATAGCCCAATTCGAGCTCGGCCGCCGGCACCTCCACCACCCGGCCGTCCTGCCAGAGGGTCACGCGGTGCAGGTTGTCGGCGATGGCGCCGCCGTGGGCGCCGGCATTGCCCACCACCGCGCCGCCCACCGTGCCCGGCACATGGACGGCCCAGGTCAGCCCGGCCAGTCCTCGCCGAATGGCGCTGCGGGCCAACCCGGCCAGCAAAACCCCGCTCTCGGCCGTGACCGTTGGCGGTTCGGCGGCCGTGGCCCAGCTCACCCCGCGGCAGCGGTTGAGGATGACCACGCCCGGCACGCCGGCATCGCTGACCAGGACGTTGGAACCGCCGCCGAGGATGAGGAAGGGCACCTCCCAATCCCGCAGCAGCCTCAGCGCCGCCGTCAGGTCCGCCACCGACGTCACGGTCAGGAGGACCTCGGCCGGTCCGCCGATGCGGAAACTCGTGAAAGGCGCCAGCGCCACATCACGGCGCAGGCCATCACGGCTCAGCGCGGCCAGGCGGGTAAGCAGGGCTTCGGGCACGGATCGCATGGGGAACAATCGGGAACCAGATAAGAGACGAAAGACGGAGGACGAAGGACGACTTTTCTTCGTCTTTCGTCCGTCGTCCTGTAGTGACAAATCGCATAAAAACCGGGCAAAAGATAACCAGTCACCAGTAACCAGTAACCAAGTAACCAGTTACCAGTCACCGGTTACCCATGACCAAGCCTGCGCAGCAAATCCGTCGCCAGGCGGGTGGCGTCGCCGGCGCTGAGGATGACGACCACGGCCGGTGGTTGCACCTCGGCCACGAGCAGGGCCAGCGTCGCTTCGAGGCTGCCGCTGGCGCGGGCATGGCGATGCCGGCTGGCCGCCACCACCTGCGCCGATGTCACGCTCGGGTCGGGCGGCTCACGGGCCGGGTAAATGTCGGTCACCAGCACATGGTCGGCCGCGGCAAAAACGCCGTCGAACTGCTCGAGCAGAATCCGCGTGCGGCTGTAGGTGTGGGGCTGATAGACCGCCCAAATCGTGCGGTCGGGATAGGCCGCCCGGGCTGCGGCCAGGGTCGTCCGCACCTCGGTGGGATGGTGCGCGTAATCGTCAATGATGAGCACGCCGCCGGCCTCGCCTTTGACCTGAAAGCGCCGCACCGCGCCGCCGAAGGACGCCAGGAAAGGCGCGGCCGTGGGCACGGACACCCCCACGGTTTGGGCGACCAGCAGGGCGGCCACGCTGTTGAGCACATTGTGCAGGCCGGGCACCCGCAATCGCACCGGCCAGGCGGCGCCGTTGGGGCTGCGCAGCTCGTAGGTGGTCTGGTCGGGGCCGATCTCGATGAAACGGGCCTGCCAGACCGCCCGGCTGCGGCTGCCGTATCCCAGGCGTTGCGCCGCCGGCAACGCCTCCGGCGGGATCGAGGCCACCAGCGCCTCTGTTTCGGCGTCGTCCTGGCAGTAGATGAGCCTCCCACCGGGTTGCAACCGGCCGACAAACCGGCGAAACGCGTCCGCATAGGCCGCCGGGGTGCGGAAGTAGTCGGGATGATCCCAGTCAATGTTCGTCAGGACGATGACCGTGGGCGCCAGCCCCAAGAAGGCCTCGTCGTACTCATCGGCCTCGATGACGAAATGGGGTCCACGACCGAGCGCGCCAGCGCCCAGACCGGGCATCTCGCTGCCGATGATGTAGCCCGGCGCTAGGCCGACCCCGGTCAGAATGTGGGCGATCATGGCCGTGGTCGTGGTCTTGCCGTGGGTGCCGGCCACGGCGATGACGCGGCGGCCGGCGGTCAACGGCCCCAGCAGGTCGCGACGCCGGATCACCGGGATGCCCGCGGCCTGCGCGGCCATGACCTCCGGATTCGTGGGCGGCACCGCCGCCGAGATGAGCACGGCATCGGGCCGGTGCGGCGCTTCCTCTGCGTAGAGATGGCCGGCGGCATGACCCACATGCACCCGCGCTCCGGCTGCGGCCAGGGCCTCGGTCCGGGGCGAGGCCGCTTGATCGCTGCCGCTGACCTGGAATCCCATCTCCAACAGCACCTGGGCAATCGGCCCCAGACCGGCGCCGCCGATGCCGATGAGATGGAAACGATGCCGACGACGGGCTTCAGGCGCAAGCTGGAACAACTCGAACCAGTCCATAACCGTTTCTATCGGCGCACACGAGCGAGCAACATGAGCATGAGCAGCCCTCCCCACAGGATGTCGGGGACGACTGCCGGGGGCAGGATCTTGACCAGTTGCGTGGCCAGCGGACTGAGCGGCATGGTGAAGAAGAGCGGTCGTCCATCCGGCCCTTTGAAATCGGCAATCGGGTAATTGAAGGCGTGCTGGAAATACCAGAGGGTGCCGGCCACGAGATAGCCGTTGAGCAGACCGACCAGGAGATTGAGCATGAGACCGTCGGTGCCTTTGCGCTCCTTGCCTTGGAAGGTGAACGTCTGGCCGGCGTAGCCGGAAAAAACGATGAGGAGGAACACCACGCTGTAAAAGGTTGCTTTGAAATGTTCCAGACCGCGGGCCGTTGGGCTGATGTCGAGCACGTTCAGCAGCGGTCTGAGCAGGGCATCGAAGTAGCGGCCGAGGA
Organism: Caldilineales bacterium; assembly: GCA_026417535.1. Classification (GTDB taxonomy): domain Bacteria; phylum Chloroflexota; class Anaerolineae; order J102; family J102; genus SSF26. Next base: position 6,877 of record JAOADB010000141.1, on the reverse strand, counting down.
AGAAATGGATCAAAAAGAGGGCGGCGAAAATGACCGTCGTCACGCCCAGCTCGCGCGGGTAGCCTCGCACCAGGGCCACGAAGATGAAGAAGAGAACCACGGCGAACCAGAGGACTTCGATGGGACCCATGACGGCACCGGGGCTTAGCCGCGCAGGCTGCGGAGCAGAAAGAGGACGACCAGGACGATGAGCACAGGCACGATCCAGAGGCCCACGGCCGTTCCCAGCCAGCGCACCGGCGTTACCAGAACATCGAGCGCGGTGCCAAGGATGGTGCGGACGATCTCGAAGGTGCCGGCCGTTTCCGGCATGGGTGGGAACAGGGGCGTGCCGCTGAGATACGGTCGGAAGATGTAGGCGATGACCAAGCCGTTGACCGCGCCCATGAGCAGGCCGGCGATCTTGCTGGCCTTGCGCTTGACGCGGCCGGCCACGACAAAGGCCAAGATCAGGAGGCCCAGCATGAGCACGAACAGCAAGGCCTCGCCCTGGCCCGCTCGGATGAGCGGCCCACGGGCGCCCACGGCCTCGAAGGCGCTGACCAGACGCTCGGCCGAAGGCCCGCCTTCGGCGAACAGGGCGCCCAAACCGCCGCCGAGGGTGAACCGGATGAGGAAATAGGTCACGTTGATGATGCGGATCACCCAGCCGCCCAGCAGGTCCGTCCGGCTGATGGCATAGCCCACGATCAGCATGACCAGCTTGAGGAGCTCGCCCCAAAAGCCGCGGCGATAGCCGATGTAGGCAAAAACGCCGAGGACAAGGAGCAACACCAGCGCACGCTGCAGGTCATTCATCGTGGGGGTCATGGTCGGAACGGGCCAGGTCCAGCAGGGCCTGGGCCAGGCGGTCGGCGGCGTCGGGTTGGGCCAGGGCGGCGCTCGCCCGGCTCATGGCCGCCAGCCGTTCGGGTTGGCTCAGCAGGGCTTGCAATGTGGGCCACAACCGGGTGCGCAGGTCGGCATCGGCGACGATCACCGCCGCGCCCCGGTCGGCCAGATAGCGGGCATTGACCATCTGATGCCCGCCGGCCAGCGGCAGCGGCACGAGCACCGCCGGCAGACCCAAGGCAGGGAATTCGCCCAGGGTCGAAGCCCCGGCCCGGGCCACCACCAGGTCGGCTGCCATCAGCGCCGCCGGCATCTCCTCGTGCAGATAGGCGAAAAGCCGGTAGCGCTGGCGCTGCGCATCGCTCAGGTGGGCGCTGCGGGCTTGGGCCGCGGGATGGTCCCGCTCGCCGCTAATGTGGATGACCTGCGCCAGGTCCAACAGGTCGGACAGGATGGCCGCCAGGGCTTGGTTGATGGCCCGCGCTCCGTGCGAGCCGCCGAACACGAGCACGGTGGGCTGCGCCGGATCGAGAGCGAAACGCACACGGGCTTCGGCCTTGCCGAGGGTACGTTGCCGCAGCGCCCGTCGCACCGGATAGCCGCTGACCAGGGTGGGACGCCCGCGGAAATGGGCCGTCACCTCCGGGAAGCTGACGGCCACCCGGTCGGCGTAACGGGCCAGCAGACGCACGGCCAGGCCCGGCGTCAGGTCGGGCAAGTAGATGAGGATGGGAATCCGACGACGGTGCGCGGCCCACACCACGGGCGCACACACATAGCCGCCGGTGACGAAGACGACATCGGGCCGCCAGCGCTGCAGCAAAGCGGCCGCCTGCGCCGCGCCGCGGCGCATCAACGCCAGGTTGCGGGCCAACCGCAGCGGATGGGCGATGCGCAACTGCCCGGCAGGGATGGCCGCGAAGGGCAGGCCGGCCCGTTCCACCAGCCCGGCCTCCACGCCGCCGATCGCGCCGACATAGAGCACCTCCGGCGGCTCAGAACGGTCGGGAACGGCGACGAGACCCGAAGAACGCACGGGCCAGGCGGTTGGCGCGGACACCTGCACCAGGGCTTGCAGGGCTTCCACCACCGTCAGGATAGGGTACACGTGTCCGCCGGTCCCGCCGCCAGAAACGAGAAGCCGCATCGAACGAGAAACCGCCTCCTCCGCGGGAGATATTGAGCAGGATGCCGATGGCGGCCAGATTGGCCACCATGCTCGACCCGCCATAGCTGAAAAAGGGCAAAACCAGACCGGCGATGGGGATGGTCGCCGTGATCATGGCGATGTTGATCAACGCCTGCAGGGACAGCCAGGTCGTGATACCGAAGGCCAGCAAGGTGCCGAAGGCGTCGGGCGCAACTAGGGCGATCCGCACCCCACGATAGGCGAAAAACAGGAACAACGACAGCACCAGCAGGGTGCCCACCAGGCCCAGCTCCTCCCCGACGACGGCGAAGATGCTATCGGAATGCCCCGTGGGCAGCCCCGGCGGCAGCTTGTACTCGCCCTCGGTCAACCCGCGGCCCTGAATGCCGCCGGCCATCAACGCCGCCACGGCCTGCTGCACATGGAAATCCTGGGCCTGGAACGGGTTCCTGAGGGCAGCCAGGAAGACCTCAAAGCGCGTGCGGGCGTAATCGAACATGAGCACGGCCACGGCGAACGTCAGGCCACTGAGCAACCCGATCAGCCCCATTTGCATCAGGTCGGCGCCGGCCACAAAGAACATGGCCACTGCCGTCACCGTGATGATGAGGNAAGTGTCAATGTCGGGCTGCAACAGCAACAGGCCGATCACCAGGCCCAACAGCACGGCGAAGGGCACCACGCCGTAGTTCACCCGACGCAGCCGCTCGCCTTTGCTGCTCAGCCAGGCCGCCGCGTAGATGATGAAGGTCAGCTTGGCCACCTCCGACGGCTGAATCGAGCCACTGCCCAGCAGCTGGCGGCGGGCGCCGAAACGCTCGCTTCCGGCCACCAGCACCAGGAAGAGCACCACCACCGTCAGCCCCAGGATGGGCAGAGCCAGCTCGTTCCAGATGCGATAGTCCATGTTCAGGAGGACGAGCATGGCCGCGCCGCCCAAGGCCACCCATACGAGCTGTCGTTGGAAGTAGTAGAGCGGGTCGTCCTTGGCGAAATGGGCGAAGGCATAGGACGCGCTGAACAACATGACCAGGCCGAAACCGACCAGCCCGACCACGAGCACGAGCATGACGTAATCGAACGAAGGCGGCGAAGCCGCAGGCGCCGGACGGTGGAAGTGCTTCATACGGCAGGGGTGGAGAGCGACGTCAGGCCGTTGACCAGGTCGCGGAAATGCTGCCCGCGGGCGGCGAAATCGGTATAGGCGTCGAAACTCGTCCCGCCTGGGGCCAGCAACACGACATCGCCGGGCCGCGCCAGGGCGTGGGCCAATCCGACCGCCTGCGGCAGATCGGCCGCGGTGACGACGCTTTCCAGGCGGCTGGAGGCCGGCGACGGCTGCAAAACCCGCGTGATCAGCCCGGCCGCTTCGCCGAAGGCGATGACATGGCGCACGCGCGCATGGACCTCGGCGGCCCACTCGTCCCAAGGCAGATGCTTGTCGCGGCCACCAGCCAGGAGGATGAGCGCAGCCGGGCCTGGGGAGGGGGTCTCGAAGCTGCGCAGCGCCGCGATGGCCCGTTCCGGCGAGGTGGCAATGCTGTCGTTGATCCAGAGCACTCCATCGAGCTGCCGCACCACCTCCAACCGATGGGGCACGCCGGTGAAACTCGTGGCGACGGCCGTTACATCGGCCGGATCGGCGCCGGCAGCCAGGGCCAGACAGGCCGCGGCCATCACATTGGCCACATTGTGCTCCCCGCGCAGCTTCAGGTCGCGGCGATGGCACAGGGTCCAGGACTCGCCCCGGTAGCGCAGACGAATGGCGCCGTCTTCCCACCAGGCGCCATCGCCCCGCGGCCGCGAACGCAGGCCGAACGTCAGCACATCGGCCGTCAGGTCGAAGGCCACCGGCTCCTGGCCGACATCGCCGGGGATGCGCACCCGCCCTTCCTGCGCCCAGCGGCCGGTGAAGGGGTCATCCCGGTTGAGCACGGCCACGGCGCCGGGCCGCTGATGGGCCAGGATCTGGGCCTTGGCCGCGGCGTAATGGCCCATGGAGGGATGTCGGTCGAGGTGATTGGGCGTGATGTTGAGGATGGCGGCCACGTTCGGGCTGATCCCGGCTGGGTTGTGCCAGGGCGCAACGCCGGCCGCAGTCGGCGCCGCGGCCGCACCCCAGTAGAGGAGCTGAAAGCTCGACAGCTCCAGCACCACGCGGTCCACGGCCGTCATCTCCTCCACCCGGCCCAGGAGCGGCTCACCGATGTTGCCGCCGAGCCAGGTGCGGAACCCCTGCCGCGCGCCCGTCGCCTCCAGGATGCGCGCCGTCAGGGTCGTTGTCGTCGTCTTGCCGCTGGAGCCGGTGATGCCGATGATGGGCGCCGGGCACAGCTGCGCCAGCAACCGCGTCTCGGTGGTCAGAGGGATGCCGGCCTGCCGCGCCGCCTGCAACAGGGGGATGTCCTGAGGCACGCCCGGACTGACAACGACCACATCCACCCCGGCCAGCAGGTCGGGCGTCTGCGGCCCCAACCGCAGCGTGATGCCGGGGTGATCGGCCAGCCGGGCCGCGGCCTCGCCCAGCGCGTGCAGAGGCCGCACATCGCTGGCCACGACGCGGGCGCCGTGCTGCGCCAGCCACAGGGCCGCGACCGTCCCCTCGCGGGCCAGTCCCACGACCAGGGCCGTCTGTCCATCAAGGCAAAACGAGGAACTTGACATAACGTTTGCTGTGTTGATAATCACAAAGACACGAAGACGCTAAGAACAACGTAGCGCAAGATGTCATCTTGCACTACGTGATATTATATCAATCGCAATGAATCGGATATTTTCGCATTGTGAGGTAAACGTAGCGCAAAATGCCATTTTGCACTACATGATATTATATCAATCACAATCAGTCGAATATTTTCAAATTATTAACGATTTGGTATTTTTTGGTCTTAGCGTCTTCGTGATGACCAAAAAGAAAATAACAAGCGTATTTTCCTCAATGCCCTCTCAGAGCAGGGCCAGGGCGATGCCGAGCATGCCGGAAAGGAGGCCGATCAGGAAAAAGCGCTGGGTGACCTGGGTCTCCGACCAGCCTAATAGCTCGAAGTGGTGGTGGAGGGGCGCCATCTTGAAGGGGCGCACATCGCGGCCGAGGAAGCGCCGACTGAACTTGGCCGAACCCACCTGGAGGATGACCGAGAGGGTTTCGGCCAGGAAGGGGAAGCCGATGATGGGCAACAACAGCCATTGCCCGGTCATCAGGGCCACCACGCCCAGGGTCGCGCCCAAGGCCATGGAGCCGACATCGCCCATGAACAGCTGGGCCGGATGGGCATTGAACCAGAGGAAGGCAAAGGTGGCGCCGACGATGGTGAAACACAAGGCCGCCAGCCATACCTGGCCCTGAAGGTAGGCGATGATGCCGTAGGCGACATAGCATACCGCCGCCAGCGAACCGGCCAGGCCATCCAGACCGTCGGCAAAGTTGACGGAGTTGGCCGTGCCCGTGATGATGAAGACGGCGATGGGAATCCACAAGCCGTTGATGTCAATCCGTTGGGGCACGGTCGGCAGGGCGATGCTGTGGAGGTCAAGGCGGTAGTACATGACCAAGGCCAGGAACAAGGCCAGGGCGACCTGCGCCGGGAACTTGGATCGGGCCAGGAGCCCTTGGGCATCCCCGCGGCGGCGACGGATGCCGGCGATATCGTCCAGCAGGCCCAGGAGGCCGAAACTGACCATGCTGAAGACGGGCACCAGCACCGACTCACCGATGAGGGTGAAGCCGAGCAGGTTGGCCAGGTTGAGGCCGACGGTGATGAAAACAACCGGCAAAATGATGAGCAGCCCGCCCATGGTAGGCGTGCCGGCCTTGACCATGTGCGACTGGGGGCCTTCCATGCGGATGCGCTTGCCCAGTTGCTGGCGTTTGAGGAAGCGGATGAGCGGTGTGCCCCAGATAACGGCCAGCAAAAAGGCCAGGGCGCCAAGGGTCATCGAGTAGGACATGGTTGGGGTGGGTTATTTGGTAACTGGTAACTAGTTACCAGTTACAAACAAACTAAGACGCTGGACCAGGTGCTCCAGGCCCAGGGCCCGCGAGCCTTTGATGAGCACGAAATCGCCGGGCGCGATGAGCTCTTGCAGGACGGCAAAGGCCGCGTCGGCGTCGGCCACAGGGTGGATGCGTGCGGCGGGCAGGCCCAGGCGGGCCGCTTCATCGGCAATCCAGCGGGCCAGCGTGCCTACGGTCACAAGCTCGTCCACCACCGCCGCCGCCCGACCGCCTACGAGCCGGTGTCCGGTTTCGGCGTAGCTGCCCAGTTCGAGCATATCGCCCAGGACGGCGATGCGGCGGCCCTGGAGGTCGGCCAGCAGATTGAGCGCGGCGATGGTGGAAGGGGGACTGGCGTTGTAGGTGTCGTCAATCAGGGTGCTGCCCCGCGGTCCCGGCACGATCTCGATGCGCACCTGGGCGTTCACATCGCGCAACCCGGCGATGATATCCTCCCAGGCCAGCCCGGCGATCAGCCCGACGGCCGCCGCCCGCAGGGCCGTATGCACGGCATGACGGCCCAGCAATGGCAGATGGACGTGCAGCACCTCCTCCTTGCCCGTGGGCAGGCGCCGATGGAAGCGAAAACGGATGCCCTCCAAGCCCTCGCTGTGGATCTCATCGGCCCACAGGTCGGCCTCTGGGCCGAGACCGTAGCGGAAAATGGCCGCGCGGGTCAACGGCGCCATCTGTCGTACCCAGTCGTCATCCCAGTTGAGCACGGCGTAACCGTCGGCCGGCAGGGCCTGCACGAGTTCCGATTTGCCGCGGAAGATGGCCTCCATGCTGCCGGCGCGTTCGAGATGGATGGGGCCGATGTTCGTGACCACGCCGATATGGGGCTGCGCCCAGCGGCAGAGCTGCGCGATCTCGCCCTCGACGTAGAAACCCATCTCCAGCAC
>JAOADB010000140.1 GCA_026417535.1 Caldilineales bacterium | reverse complement strand
GGCCGATATCGGCGACGGCAAGTTGCTCGCCCGCCTGACTCAAGACGGGTGAACAGAGGCCGTGACGTTCACTCTGGCGGCGCTTTGCCGGGCATGGCCGGCGGTTCGGCCCCTCGCGGCCGGGGTGCAGGGGCCGGTATGCGCTGCCAGACCACCAGGCTGATCACGGCGACGGCCATACTGAGAAGGGCCAGCCAGCGGATCATCTCGGGAATGCCCAACCAGTCGGCCACCGAGGCCGCCGCCAGGAGGGGGATCATGCCGATCAGGTTCGTGAGCATGAACTGCGCCGTGAACACGCGGCCACGCAAGGTGGCCGGCGTCAGGCGCTGAATGCCGGTTTGGGCGATGGTGATGACGCTGTAGAGGGCGAAACCGGCCACCAGCCCCGTCAGCGAGACCATCGTGGTCAGGGGGATCAGCCGTTCCGGATAGACATCGAAAATGGGGATGCGCAAGTGGCTGTAGTCGCGGCTGATAAAGCTCAGATGGGCAAAACTGGCCGCGGTCAGGCAGAGCATGACGAGCTGAAGCCATGGCTGGGGCAGACGATGGCCCCAGCGTCCTAAGAACATCATGGCCAGGAACATGCCCAACCCCGCCGGCGCGAAGACGAAAACGGCATCTTCGGGTTTGAGACCCAAAACACGGGCGCTGAATCCGGGCGCGATCATGGCCAGGATCATGACCAGGGTCGAGACGAGGACGAGCTGGAGCATGCCGACTCCCACCAGCGGATGGGTGGCGACAAAATGCCAGCCCTCCCGCAGCTCGCGCGCCAGTTCCTGTCCCGCCGAGGCCGCCGAAATCCCGCGCATCCGCCGTCCCCGATCCCGCGGCAGGAATAGGTCGAGCACAAAGGCCAGAAAGTAGCACAACCCCATGACCACAAAGGCCCCACCCACGCCCAACACCTTCACCGCCAGCGGCGCCACCACGATCAGGCCGACGATCTGCGAGGCGCCCATCGTGATGTTGAAAAGGGAATTGGCCGGCATGAGCCGCTCTTCGCCCACGAGCAGTGGAATTTTCGCCATGACCGCCGGGTTGTTGAAGACGCCGATGGCCGAAGAGACAAAGGTGATCAGGTAGACGGCCCAGAGCAAAGCCACCCCGTCCAGGGCCTGCAGCACGGGCAGATAGGCAAAGGCCAAGAGGCCGCGACTGACGTTGGAAAAGGCGATGATCCACTTCTTGGGCAAGCGGTCAATGACCGCCGCCGAGAAGAAGGACAACAGAACCGGGGGCAGGCTGAAGGCCACGATCATGAGACCGATGTGCACGCTGCGACCGGTCAGGCGCTCGATGAGCACCAGTTGGACGAAATGGATGCCGTTGAGCGCGGTCAACGCCAGCAATTGCGAAAGCCAGATGTAGCGAAAGGCCCGGATGGCGAGGACGGGCCGCAGGCCGGTGTGAGGGGATGGGGGCATGGTCAGGGCGTTTAGCGGGCCGAGGGCAAAGGCGTGTCGGTGGCGTCGGCAGGCGCGTCGGTCGGCGATGCAGCCGTTGGTTCGTCCGCCGCTACACGGACAAAGCGTTTCACGGCTTTGCGGAATTGGTCACGGGGCATGAGCAGCCGCCGTTTGCAGGTCAGACACACGATGCCGATATCCGCGCCGGTGCGCACGACCTCCCACTCCCAGCCGCCGCAGGCGTGGGGTTTGCGTAACCGGACGATATCGCCAACATGAATGACCAGGAACGACATCTGACGAAAAAAGCGCAAACGATGGAATGGGGAAGAAGTGAACCGTATGCGCCGGATCAACACCGACAAAAACCGAGGGTATGATAGGCGAAAACGGGTTGAGGGCCAAATGGGCGGGTCGGAGCGGGCCGGGATTCAGCCCATGTCTGCCGTTTCGTCACTCGGCCCAAGGCCGGGACGAAGGACGGGCGCCGAAAGAGGCAATCGCGGCCGTCCTTCCTCTCCCGCTTTCGGTCTATTTTGCCTTTACGCTGGCCCTGGTGTAAGGTTGCTCCTTGTCGTTCACCGCTTTCCCGATGGCTTCTCCTTCCATGCTGCGCGCCGAAATCGTTGCCTATCTCGATAATCTGCTCAACATCGCCGCCATCCCCGATTACGGCCCGCAGGGGCTTCAGGTCGAGGGACGGGCCGAGGTTCACCGGGTGGCGGTGGCCGTGGATGTGGCCCATGCCGCCATTGACGGCGCCCTCGCCGCCGGCGCCGATCTGCTCATCGTCCATCACGGCCTTTTTTGGGGCGAGGCGCGGCGTCTGGTCGGCGCCTTCGGCCACAAGGTCCGGCGCTTGTTGACGGCCGACCTCAACCTCTACGCTGCCCACCTCGCTCTCGACCTGCACCCCACCCTGGGCAACAACGCCGAGCTGTGCCGGTTGTTGGGGTTGCGACCGGTGGGCACCTATTACCCCTATAAAGGCGTGGACGTGGGGCTGGTGGCCGAACCGGTCGGGACAATGACCTTCGACGCCCTGTTGGCGGCTTTCACGGCGGCGCTGCAGCCGCCCTTGCGGGTGACCGCCTTCGGTCCGGAGGTGGTCAAACGGGTCGCCGTCTGTTCCGGCGATGCGGGGCGCACCTTGGAAGCCGCCCACGCCCAGGGCTGCGATACCCTCGTCACCGGTGAGACGGATTACACCGTGGCCCATCTGGCCGAGGAGCTGGGGATGAACGTGCTCTACGGTGGGCACTACGCCACGGAAACGCTGGGGGTGCAGGCCCTGGCGCGGCATCTCCAGGATCAGTTCGGCCTGCCCTGGGGTTTTGTGGATGTGCCTGTGAATTTGTGATATCCCATTATGAAACTCGATGCCGCCCTCCAGGCCGATACGTTGACCCAAATCGCCGCCACGGCCGCCGCGGCCGAAGGGTTGGGTTTCGATGGTTTGTGGGCCGCAGAGACGAAACACGACCCTTTTTTGCAGTTGGCCATCGCGGCGAACTACACCACCACCCTACGTTTGGGCACGGCCATCGCCGTGGCCTTTGCCCGCAGCCCCATGCACACGGCCTATGTAGCCTGGGACCTGGCCCGCTACAGCGAGGGGCGTTTCATCCTCGGCCTGGGCACCCAAATCCAGGCCCACATCGAGCGCCGTTTTGGCATGCCCTGGGGCGCACCGGCCCCAAGGCTGCGCGAGTACATCCTGGCCTTGCGTCACATCTGGGATGTGTGGCAGCACGGCGGCCGGCTCAACTTCCGCGGGGAATTCTACAAACTGACCCTGATGGCGCCCTTCTTCAACCCCGGCCCCATCGCCCATCCGGCCATCCCCGTCTACATCGCCGGGGTCAATCGCCACCTGTGTGAGCTGGCGGGGGAGCTGTGCGACGGTTTTCACGTCCATCCCTTCCACACGACGGCCTATCTGGCCGAATGCGTGCGGCCCTGGATCGAAGCCGGCGCCAGGCGGGCCGGGCGTAGCCTTGCTCAAATCGAGATCAGCGCTGCGGTTTTCGTCGTCGTCGGCGACACCGAGGCGGAGCGGGCTGCCTGTCGGGAGATGGTGCGTCAGCAGATCAGCTTTTATGCCTCCACCCCCTCCTATCGGCCGGTGCTCGACCGTCACGGTTGGGGCGCCGTCGGCGAGCAGCTGGGCCGCTTGGCCGTGCGCCAGCGTTGGGACGAGATGCCGGCCCTGATCACCGACGAGATGATCGCGACCCCGTCGAGGGCACCTGGGAGACGATCGGCTCCCGCCTGCGGCAGCGTTACGAGGGCCTGCTCGATCGGGTCACCCTCTATTGGCCCTTTGTGCCCGGCGAACGGGATGACGCCTGGCGTCGGCTGGTGCGCTGCTGGCGCATGTGACACGGCCACGCGGGCGTTGCATCACGCGCCAGGGGCAGGCGCCGGTTGCTGTAGCACAACTCCGCAGGAGTTGGGCTACATAGGATGTGTTACATGCCGATGGCAGGCGCCGGTTGGGTATAGGCGTGCACCTGAAAGACAAAGGCCTGCGTCTCCGGGTCATCGTAGATGGACGGATCGGCGTGGGCTTTCAGGGCGACATGGGCCAAAAAATCGTGTGGGTCGGGGAGATGTTCCCACACCTGGGGCAAGAGCAGCCCCCGCTGCCACCCGCGCACGATCAACACCCCATCCCGACCCGGTTGCACCCGGCGGGCCAGGTCGTCCAGACCCTGAAACGGCACCGGCTGCAACGGCGATAGCACCGAGACCTCGATCTCGAGGTCGGGCAGTTCCTCTGGGGTCACCGGAGGAAAGCGGGGGTCGTAGAGGGCGGCGTTGCGGGCATTGAAAGCCACATCGAGGGCCAGCGGCTGGCGGGCTTCGATGCTGCCGATACAGCCCCGCAGCCTGCCGGCGATATGCAGGGTGACAAAGCTGGCGCCCGGTTCGAGCAATCGGGGCGGCAGCCCGCGGCGCGACGGCTTCCACTCACGACCGGCCGCGGCGGCTTCGACGGCCTGCCGGGCGATGCTCAGCAGGATGGCGGCCTCTTTCGGCGTGAGGGGAGGCGATGCTTCGGCAGCCACGGCGGTCGTTGTAGAGGGAGCGGCGGTGGTCATAGGAGCCTCCTCGAGGCGGGGCCTCACGTTTATGGTGCTTGGGTGTAGGCGACTGCGCCGTAGCCGACCACCCGCTGCCGGTCGCCGGCCGTGTCGCCCGAATTGCGGTAATCGAGCAGGTGGGGTTGCCAACCCAGGCGTTCGGCCAGGAGCATCAGGGTCAGGATCGGCAGGAGACCGCACGCCTCGCCCCGGCCCACGGCGGCCACGTCGCCGACCACGAGGGCTTTCAGAAACGCCGTATCGAGCCGACGGGCCGTGTCGTAGGGATGGTAGTGGCTGAGGTCGGAGCTGACGACCACGAGGGCCGTGGCATCGGCGGCGAGGCGGTCGGCCAGGGCCTCGGCCGCGCGGGCGGGGTCAACCGTGCCGAACAGAAGCGGCACCAGGCGGAAATGGCCGTCGCCAAGGACCTGCAAAAAGGGCACCTCCACCTCCAGGCTGTGTTCGGGCGTGTGGGCCTCGTCGTCGTAATGGACCGGTTCACCGGCCGCGATCAGGTCGGCGACCACATCGGTCGCGACCGCAGCTTCGCCCAAGGGCGTGCGCATGGCCCGGAAGGTGCCGGCCGCCACCCCGCGCACGGGCACGTAGTGGGCCGGCCCCAACAGATAGACCGTGCGTCCCTGCAGGTCGGGCAAGGCCCGAAAGCTGTAACCCGCCACCGGTCCCGAGTAGATGTAGCCGGCATGGGGCGCAATGACCGCACGCACCGGTCCCGGCAACCCCGGCAGCCGGGCTGCAGCCAGATACTCCTCGATCTGGGCGCGCAACAGCGGCGGTTGCGCTGGATAGAACATTCCCGCCACCGCCGGCCGGCGCACCGGGGATGGCGGCGCCTGCGTAGGATAGGGCCTCATGGTCACCTCCTGACCAGAGGAAGAAGAACTGCCGACAGCGGCAGTTCATGGAATGACGAGGACGGGCACGCGAGCCGCGTTGAGCACCTGCTGGCTCACGCTGCCCAGCAACAGTTCGCTCACCTGGGTGGGATTACGGCTGCCGATGAGGATGAGATCGGCGCCGATGCGCTCGGCTTCGCGCAGGATCACCTCGGCCGGGGGGCCTTCGATGGCTTCGCCGACGGCCTCGATGTTCGCCTCTTGCAAGAAGGCTCGCGCATCCTGCACCACCCCCGCCGCCACGCGGCGATAGGTCTCGACCAATTCGGCGTAGCCCTCGTTGGCGGCATAATGGGAGGGCAGCTGATAGGCGTGGACGATGTACAACGTCGCCTGCTCGGTTTTGCCGAAATGGAGCATGTACATCAGCAGGCGTTCGGTTGCTGCCGAGCCATCAATGGCCGCCAGAATGGTCTTGAACATGGCGAGAGGTCACCGAAAAAGAGGGGTAACTACTCATCAGGCCGATGACGATGATGGCTCAGGTTCCGAACGGGTTCCATTTCGGACAGACGAACGATGGCGCGCAAGATGGCATCTTGCTTTATGTCGTCGTCCGAGCAAGCGGCCGCTGGCGGGAAGGGAAGACCCATCCGGAACGTAAGGCCGTGGGCTGAGTCGTTACAAAGAGGGGATGAGAGGGTGCTCGCAAAGGCGGAGACGAAGGACGAAGCAGCGGAAACACAGAGGACAAAAGACGAAGCCTTTTTTTCGTCCTCCGTTGTTCGTCCGCTCCACGGGAAGGGGGAAACACGACAGAAGACGAAAACGTCTCCGAACGTCGTGAAGCGCACCGACGGCGCAACGGTCGCCGTTTCCTTGTGTTCTTAGCATAGCACAAAATGCGCGTTTCGTGCCGATGGATTTCTCCGGGCGATGGCGCCGGCGCCAGCAAGGACCGGCTTCCTCGTCCGGCTTTTTTCGCTTACGAACGGATTGACCTATGCCTGCTGCAACCGTGCTTCTCATTCCCGGCGACGGGATCGGCGCCGAAGTGGTGCCCCTTGCGGGTCGGGTGCTGGCCTTGCTGGCGCCCGATCTCGAATTCGTTCAGGCCGAGGCCGGCTGGACCTGTTTCCGACGCCAGGGCGAGGCTCTGCCTGCGGCCACCCTCGCGCTGGCGCGACGGGCCGATGCCATCCTGTTCGGCGCTGTGCAATCGCCTTCGGAGGACGTGCCCGGCTACAAAAGTCCCATCCTCACCCTGCGCCGCGAGCTGGACTTGTGGGCCAACCTGCGACCGGCGCGCAGTTTGCCCGGCCACCAACCCGAATTCGACCTGTTGATCGTGCGCGAGAACAGCGAGGACCTGTACGTTGGCCGGGAACGGGCCATTCCCGGCGGTTTTGTGGCCGAACGGGTGATCACCGGCGCGGCCAGTCAGCGCATTGCCGAACGGGCCTGTACCCAAGCTTTGCACCATGCCGCCCGCACCGGTCGGCGGCCTCATCTCACCATCGTCCACAAGGCCAATGTCCTCAAGAAGACGGACGGGTTGTTCCGCACGAGTTGCCTGGAGGTGGCAGCGCGCTTCCCCACCATCCAGGTGGATGAGATGCTGGTGGACGCTGCGGCCATGTGGCTGGTGCGCGACCCTGGTCGTTTCGATGTCATCGTGACGACCAACCTCTTCGGCGATATCCTCTCCGATCTGATCGCCGGGCTGGCCGGCGGCCTGGGCCTGGCGCCATCGGCCAATCTGGGTTCTGGCCGCGTGGCCCTGTTCGAGCCGGTCCACGGTTCTGCGCCCGACATCGCCGGTTGTGGCATCGCCAACCCCCTCGCCACCTTGCGTTGTGTGGTCATGTTGCTGCACCATTTGGGCCGTGACGAACCCGCCCGCCGCCTGGAGGCGGCCATCGAAACCGTCGTCGCCAACGGTCCCCATACGCCCGATCTCGGCGGCCGCGCCACCACCCAAGAGGTCGTAGACGCCGTGCGGCGGTATGCCCTCGCCTGATTGGTCACCCGTTTATCACCCCATGCCCATCCTCTACCTGGCCCGCCACGCCACACCCGATTGGGACCGCAAGGACATTCGCTACGATGTCCCGCCCGGCCCGCCTCTCGTTCCGCAAGGCGAGCAAGAGGCGGCGCAGCTGGCCGCCTGGCTGGCCGACCGCGGCCTTGCCCGCATCGTCACCTCGCCCCTGCTGCGCGCCCAACAAACGGCCGCCATCGTCGCCGGCCGCCTGGGCCTGCCCGTGACCGTGGCCCCCGAATTGGCCGAGAAACGCCGTGAGGAGACACGCGAGGAAGTGGTAGCACGCATGGAGCGCTTCTATCGCGAGTGGCTGAGCAACGGCGCCGAGACCATCCTGGCCGTTTCCCACGGCTACCCCATCGAAATGCTTCTGCGCACGTTGGGCGTACCCGAGAGCGAGCTGGCGGCGTTGCGCGGGCGTTTCGACCACAACAACCCCGTTCCCTGCGCCGGGGTCTGGCAGATCGAGCCGGTGGCCGCCATGCCCCTGTGCGCTTTGGCGTTTATGCCGAAGGGAGGCTGAGAGGAGCTTGAAGGAGCCGTAGCCTCGGATGCCATCCGGAGAGGAGCTTTTTCGCCGTTCGTCGTTCGTCCTTCGCCCCGTTCTTCGTCCCGGTTTCGCCTTGCCACCAAGCCATGAATGTCCCTGAACCCCTGCTTCCGGCCGGGTTTGCCTTTGCCGGGTTGGCCTGCGGCATCAAGGCCAACGGCCGGCCCGATCTGGCCCTGGTCTTCAGCGAGGTCCCGGCAGCCGCGGCCGGGGTCTTCACCCAAAACCGTTTCGCCGCTGCGCCGGTGCAGTTCGACCGCCAGGTCCTCGCCCTCAACCCCACGGCCATCCACGCCATCCTAATCAACAGCGGCAACGCCAACGCCGTGACCGGCGCGGCCGGGCTGGCCGCGGCCCGCCGCAGCGCCGAGGCCCTGGAGGCCACCTTCGGCTTGCCGACATGGTCCACCCTGGTCATGTCCACCGGTGTCATCGGCCAACCCCTGCCGGTGGAACGCATCGAGGCGGCGCTGCCGACGCTCTACCGGGCGCTGCGGGCCGATGCCGAGGGCTTCCGGGCCGCAGCCGAGGCCATCATGACCACAGACACACGGCCGAAAATGGCCTGGGCGCAGGGCCATGTGGCCGGCGCGCTCGTTACCGTGGCCGGTATGGCCAAAGGCGCCGGGATGATCCACCCGCGCATGGCGACGATGTTGGCCGCCATCGTCACCGATGCCGACCTGACGGCGCCGACGCTGCAACAGGCCCTGAACCGGGCCGTGGCCCACTCCTTCAACCGCATCAGCGTGGACGGCGATACGAGCACGAATGACACGGTGCTCGTCCTGGCCAACGGCCTGGCCGGCAACCCACTCCTGACTGCGGCCTCCGGTCCCGATTTCGAGACTTTCCTTGCCCTGCTGACGGCAGTCTGCACCGACTTGGCCCAGGCCATCGTGCGGGACGGCGAGGGCGCGACCAAATTCGTCACCATCCGAGTGGCGGGCACGGCCACGGATGAAGAAGCCCATCGGGTGGCCAACGCCATCGCCATTTCGCCCCTGGTGAAAACGGCCATCTACGGCGGCGATGCCAATTGGGGGCGTATCCTCATGGCCGCCGGCAACAGCGGCGTGGCCTTCGACCCCGGAGCCGTGGACCTGTGGATCAGCGGAGGCGATGGCCCCCAGGCCATGCTGCCGCCGCTTCAGCTCGTGGCTGCCGGCGCGCCGTTGCCGTTTGCTGAAAGCGAATCGAGCCGCCGTTTCGCTCAACCGGAGCTGCTCGTTGACCTGCGGTTGGGCGCCGGCCCCGGCCAGGCTACGGTCTGGACCTGCGATCTCAGCCACGACTACGTGACCATCAACGGCAGCTATCGCACATGATCAAGGTGACTACTCAGGCCGACGACGATGGCCCAGGTTCCGAACGGGTTCCATTTCGGACAGACGAACGATGGAGCGCAAGATGGCATCTTGCTCTACGTCGTCTTTCATCCGTCGTCCTAGCAAGAGGCCGTCCACGCCGCAGGACGCGCCGACCGTATGGACGACCACGGCCGCGAGGTCGCGTGGCTGTAGAGAACGGGATAGCGG
>JAOADB010000139.1 GCA_026417535.1 Caldilineales bacterium | reverse complement strand
GTCTGGTGGCGGCCATCCATGCCTGCGGCCTGTACCACTGGAAGCACAGCGACGGCAACATGTACCCCCTCCTCGACAGCATTGTCGAGGCCGGTTCGGACGGCATTGATCCTATTGACCCCTCCGGTGGGATGGAGCTGGCCGTGGTCAAGGCCAAATACGGCAACCGCATCGCCATCAAGGGCAATGTGGACCAAACCGAACTGCTCATGTACGGCCCGCCGGAAAAGGTGGTGGAGGAAGTCAAGAAGTGCATCCGCGACGCCGGCGAAGGTGGCGGCTATGTGTGCTCTTCGTCGAATTCGATCCATTCCGGCGTGGATCCCGAGCTGTACAAGGTCATGATCGAGACCATCCACCACTACGGCCGTTATCCGCTCGATTGGGATTTGCTGGCCCCCAAGGCGAGCTGAGAAATCGCACGTCTCTGCCGTTCCCTGCTTTCGTTTTTGTCCCTCGTAACGATTCAGGCCGACGATGATGGCAGATGTAGCGCGAGATGGCATCTTGCTCTAACGCAAGGCTGTGGGCTGAGTCGTGACTGTCTCTCTTCTCAACGGAGGAACAGGGCCATGAAGATGGCGCGCATCGAAGCAGCCACGCGCGTCGCCCTGGAATTCGTGGCGGCTTTCAACCGTCGCGATGAGGCGGGCATCCTGCGGCTCTTCGCAGAGGAGGCGGTATTCGAGGATGGCTGCCCCGCGCCCGAAGGCGCAGTGCATCGGGGTAAAGCGACCATTGCAGCCTTCTGGCAGGGGTTTTGGGCGACCTGGCCCCATACTCACATGGAGGTCGAGGAGGTCATGGGCTGGGGGCTGCATAGTGTCGTTCGTTGGCGGCGTCGCCTTCAGGACGGGGCCGGCCGTGAGGAGCATCGCCGCGGGGTGGACCTGTTCAAGGTACAGAATGGCCTTATTTCCGAGCATCGCACCTACGGCAAGTGGTAACTCGCAAGAGCGCAGAAAAGTCATCCTTCGTTCTTCGTCTGCTCGGGATGGAGCCCTTTCGGAACCTGGGCCATCACCGCCATCGGTGAGTGGTTATCGCCAAACAAAAAAAGACCCTCCCCGAAAAATGTTTTGTTCTTCACAAAACATTCTCTCGCCCTTCGGGGAGGGTTGCCAGACGGGGCTGCCTGGCGCGGATGGGGCATCCGCTCGGATTCGATTATACTCAAACCACGGTGCGATGCCAAAATAGGGACGATGACCATCGTCCGTTTGGACCATCCCCGGAACGATTCGGGGATGGTCGCCGTCCTATAACACGGTGGGCGCCCGAAATCGGCCCCACGGTTGTTGTTGCCTCGTTTCTCTCCGTCTTTTCGTGACAGGTTCCGTTATGAAACCTCTCCACCGCTTTGCCCTATCGGTTTTCGTTGGGATCCTGCTCCTGGGACTGGCCGGATGCGGCCCCCTGCCGACTCCGACTCCTGAACCGACACCGGCGCCGGTTTCGCCCACGCCCACTATCGCCCCGACGCCGACTCCGCCGCCGACGGCGCCCCGCCTGTTGCGCACCGAACCCGCCCGCGGGGAAGAGCTGCCGCCGGACCGGCCTTTCGTGCTCACCTTCGACCGGCCTCTGGACCCGACCGGGGTCGAACTGAGCTTTTCGCCGCCGTTGGAGGGAGAGACCCGCGTCGAAGGGGCCAGGGTGCTCTTCCGGCCGGCCCGGTTCCTGCCCGGCCAGCGTTTCCGGGTGCAAGTGGCGGCCACGGCCAACGGCTACAGCACCGGCCCCCTCAGCCTGTCGCTCCTCATGCAGGGCCATCTCGAGGTGGCCAACACCACGCCGGCCGGCGGCAACGACGATGTGGTCACCGATGCGGCGCTGACCATCGCCTTCAACCGGCCGGTGGTGCCCCTGGGCGCAGCCGCCGATGACCCCGGCCTGCCTCAGCCCCTGCGCCTGGACCCGCCGGCGACCGGCCGGGGCCGCTGGCTCAACACGAGCATCTACCAGTTCATCCCTGACCCGCCCCTCCTGGCCGGCGTGACCTACCAGGCCACGGTAGACGGCGTCACCGACCTGACCGGCAGCACCCTGGCCGCGGCCTACACCTTCACCTTCACCACGGCGTTGCCCGTCGTCACCGGGGTCCAACCCGAGGGCGAGCGCGTGCCGCCGACCTCGCCCATCACCGTTACCTTCAGCGCGCCCATGGACCCGACGAGTACGGTCGCGGCCTTGCGCGTGACGAGCAGCACCACCGGCGCCGTGGCCGGCACCACGGAATGGGCGGAGAACAACCGCGTGCTCATCTTCCGCCCGCGCGCGGCGCTGCCGCTGGGCGCGCGCATCGAGGTCGAAATAGGCACCGAGGCCCAGGCCCTGGGCGCAGGCGCGGGCCGTTTGCGCCGCAGCCACAGCCACTCCTTCGGCGTCGTGCCCTTCCCGGCCATCAGCCGCACGGTCCCGTCCAACGGCGCCCAAAACGCCTCGCTGGACGAACCCGTGCAGTTCTTCTTCAATGCGCCCATCCTGCCGGAGACGCTGCAGCTCAGCATCAGCCCGCCCATCAGCGCCACCCAGGTCTACTCCTTCTACAACGAGTACGACTCCTCCTTCATCGTGTTCTTCCCGCGGCAGGCGCTGACCGAATACACCCTCACCCTGGCCGCAGGCATCCGCGACCCCTACGGCAACACGATTGCTTCGCCCTTCACCCTGCGGTTCCGCACGGGCGAGCGCCGACCCGAACTGGTCATGGTCACGCCGGGCGTGGCCGGCACCTACAACGCCTACACCGAGACCGCCATCCTCTTCCAAACGGTCAACGTCACCGAGATCAACGCCGAGCTCTACCGGTTGACGCCGGAACAGGTGGCCGCGCTCGACCCGTTAGACGATTTCGAACGCTGGCGGCTCTACAGCCCGCCTGCCAACCAGCTCGTGCGGCGCTGGACCCTCCGCCCGACCGGCGCCCGGAACGAATGGGTGACCACCCGCGAAGTCCTGCGCGATGCCAACGGCGAACCCCTCGGCCCCGGTCTGTATTTCCTCGGCGCCGATTCGCCCCAGGTCAGCTACGGTGAGTACGAGGTCAAACCGCGCGTCCTCCTCGTCGTCAGCCGGTATCACGTCACCATCAAACGCGGCTACGAGGACGCCCTCGTCTGGGTGACCGATCTCGCCACGGCCCAACCCGTACCCGACCTGCCCGTCACGGTCTTTCCTTGGGACGGACAACCCGCATCGGGTCGCACCGGCGCTGACGGCGTCTTCCGCACGGCCCTACCCGTCTCGTCCGAACCGTGGCGCAGCACCGAGGCCTTCGTCGGCACGGCCGACGACCCCGGTTGGGCCACCACGGCCTGGAACACTGGCATCTCCCCCTGGGATTACAACCTGTCCGCCGAGATCATGCGGTTGCCCTACCGCATCCACGTCTATACGGACCGGCCGCTCTACCGCGCCGGCGACACGCTCCACTACCGGGCCGTCATCCGCACCGATAGGGACGCACTCTACGACGTGCCGGCCAACCTGACGGTGGAGGCCATCCTGCGCAATCCCCAGGGCGAGGTGGTCTACCGCCGACAGAAGACCACCGACGCCTACGGCGCCATCTACGACGACATCCCCTTGGCGCCCGAGATCGAGCTGGGCTTCTACAGCCTGGAGATCAAGGCCACCGAGACGTATTCGGCCTGGGCCAACGTGCTCGTGGCCGCCTTCCGCAAGCCCGAATTCGAGGTCAAAGCCGCCGTCTCGCCGACCGAGGTCATCGCCGGGCAGGCCGCCCAGGCCATGGCCCAGGCGACGTACTTCTTCGGCGGCGCCGTCAAGCAGGCGGCCGTGCGTTGGGCCTTGTTCCGCGATGCCTACGTCTTCACCTACGACGACGGCAAGCCCTGGTCCTTCACCGATTTCCAGCCCGATGCCTTTTACGAACCCATTTTCCCGCCCTTCCGCGAACCCATCGCCGACGGCACGGGTACGACCGATGACGAAGGCCGCTTCACCCTCGCCGTACCCACCGAACTGGCCGCCGAACCCACAGTCGGTCCGCGGCGTTCGGAAACGCGCATCATCGAATTTGCCATCACCGACATCAGCGACCAGGAAGTGGCCGCCAACACGAGCCTGGTCATCCATGCCGCGGGGGTCTATCCCGGCGTGCGGCCGGAAAGCTACGTGGGCATGGCCGGGAGCCGGCAACTCGCCCATTTCATCGCCGTCGAGGCCCTGAGCCGCCGACCCCTGCCCGGTCAGCGCCTGGAGGTGACCATCACCCAGATCGCTTGGCGCACCGTGCGCGAGCGCGGGGAGGATGGCATCCTCCGCTTCGTCACCAAGGCTGAGGAGACGACGGTACGCCAGGACACGGTGACCACCGACAGCGACGGCCAGGCCCGGCTGGAGTGGACGCCGGCCGAACCCGGCCAGTATCTCATTCGGGCCACGGCCCGCGACGGATTGGGCAATGCCCTGCGCAGTGCCGCCTTCGTCTGGGTGGCGGGTCAGGACTACGCGGCCTGGCCCATCCGCAACAACGACCGCATTGACCTGGTGGCCGATAAGAAGCTCTACCGCGTGGGCGAAACCGCCCGCGTGCTCGTGCCTTCGCCCTGGCAGGGGCCGACGACGGCGCTCCTCACGATCGAGCGCGGGGGTATCCTGAAGCACGAGGTGCGGGTGCTGAACACGAACAGCGAGACCCTGGACATCCCCATTCGGCCCGAATACGCGCCCAACGTTTTCGTCTCGGTGCTCCTGGTGGCGCCGCCCATCGGCGACGAGGCGCCGACCTTCAAGCTGGGGATGGTTCGGCTCGATGTCTCCCCCGAACAGCACATGTTGCAGCTCGACATCAGCGCCGACCCGGCCGTTGCCCGCCCCGGCGACACCGTGACCTATCGCATCCGGGCTACCGACCGGCAAGGTCGCCCCGTCCGCGCCCAGCTCTCGCTGGCGCTGGTGGACAAGGCCCTGCTGACCCTCTATCCCGACACGGCCCCCGGCATTGACCAGACCTTCTGGGGCGCTCGTGGCCTGGGCGTGCAGACCGGCGTCAGCCTGGTGGCCTCGCTCAACCGGATTGACGAGGCCCAACGCCGCGGGTTCAAGGGCGGTGGTGGCGGCGGCGACGGCTTGCTGGCCCAGCTCGATGTCCGCACCGATTTCCGCGACCTGGCCTACTGGCAGGCCGCGGCCGAGACCGACGCCGCCGGCAACCTGGAAGTCCAAGTCACCCTGCCCGACAACCTGACCACCTGGCAGATGCGGGTCGTGGCCGTGGACCGGGAGACGGCCGTGGCCGATGCGACCCACGAGCTGCCGGTGCGCAAGCCCCTCTTCGTGCGGCCGGTGCTCCCGCGCTTTGTCGTCCACGGCGACCGCTTCCAGGTCGGCGCCATCGTTCAAAACCAGACCGGCCAGAGCCAGGACGTCCTGCTCACCTTCGACTTCACCGGCCTGACGGCCCTGGGTCAGACCCGCCATACCCTCACCGTCGCCGACGGCGGCGCCGTGCGGGTGGACCTGCCCGTCCAGGTGGATGACATTGACCCCACGAGCCGGCTCGTGCTGGACGCGGTGACGGTGCGCCTACAGGCCACGGCCGGCGCCTACGGCGACGCCGTCGAGTTGCGCCTGCCCGTGCGCCGCTATAGCAGCCCCGAAACCGTGGCCACGGGCGGCGTTGTCACTCCCGACGAGCCCCGTTTCGAGGCCATCACCCTGCCCGAACGCTACGACCCCACTCAGGGCGACCTGCTCGTGCGGGTCGAGCCGTCGCTGGCCGCCGGTCTGGTTGGCGCCCTGAACTATCTGGAGCACTTCCCCTACGAATGCACCGAGCAGCTGGTCAGCCGTTTCCTGCCCAACCTGTTCACGGCCCGCGCCCTGACGAACCTGGGGCTGGAGCGGCCCGAGCTGAAGGCCCGGCTCGATGAGCAGATGGGCGTGGCGTTGCAGCGGCTCTACACCCGCCAGAACGCCGACGGCGGTTGGGGTTGGTTTGCCCAGAACCGTTCCGACCCCTACACGAGCGGCTACGTGCTCTTCGGCCTGGTGGCGGCCCGGCAGAACGGCTATCCCGTGGATGAGCAGGTCATGGCGCGGGCGGCCGATTTCCTGCGTCGTCAGCTCCAGCCGCCGACCACCCTCGACGGCTATGCCCTCAACCAACAGGCCTTCTTCGTTTACGTCCTCGACGGCTACGCGGCCGCAGTGGGGAGTGAGCGCCCCGTGGCCGAGGCGCAGCTCCTCTACGAGGAACGCGATCGCCTGGCCGCCTACGCCCGCGGCTCCCTGGCCCTGACCCTACAGGCTCAGGCCGATGGGGCCCCCACCGCCGACCAGGCCCGGAACCTGCTCGACGGGCTTATCGGCCAGGCCATCCTCTCGGCCACCGGCGCTCACTGGGAGGAAGCGAGCACGGACTGGTGGACGATGAACACGGACACCCGCACGACCGCCGTCGTCCTGGCCGCTCTCGTCGCCATCCGGCCCGACCATGCCCTCGGCCCGCAGGTGGTGCGATGGTTGATGAGCGCCCGCAGCGCCGACCGCTGGCAGAGCACCCACGAAACGGCTTGGGCGCTCATTGCCCTCACCGATTGGATGGCGGCCACCGGCGAATTGCAGGGCAATTACGCCTGGAACGTCTCCCTGAACGGCCAACCCCTGGGCCGCGGGGATGTGACGCCCACCACGGTGGACCAGGCCCAGACCCTGCGCGTGGCCGTCGGCGACCTCCTGGCCGATGCCATCAACACGCTCTTGCTCGAACGCACTCCCGGCCCTGGCCGGATGTACTACAGCGCCTACCTGCGTACCTTCCTGCCCGTGCCCGACCTGGCGCCGGTCAGCCGCGGCCTGACCATCAGCCGGCGCTACCTGCGCCACGGCGCCGAAACGCCCACGCCCATCACCTCCGCCCAGGTCGGTGAGTTCATTGACGTGGAACTGACCCTGGTCGTGCCGGCGACGCTGCACTACCTGGTGGTCGAAGACCCCATCCCGGCCGGGACCGAGCCTGTGGATACGAGTTTCGCCACCACCCGCCTGGAGGCCACCGGCCCCACCCTGGAGCGACAGCCCGAATCCGACCGCAAGGAGCCTTGGTGGTTCTGGACGCCGGCCAGTTTCGAGCTGAAGGACGATCGGGTGGCTCTCTTCGCCACCGAACTGCTCCCCGGCGCCTACACCTTCCGCTACCAGTTGCGGGCCACCATTGCCGGCGAATTCAACGTCTTGCCCCCGCGCGGGGAGATGATGTACTTCCCCGAGGTCTTCGGCCACGGCGCCGGCAGCCGGTTCACGGTCACGAGGCCATAGGGGAGGACGATGGCCGGACGGAAGACGAAGGACGGACGGAGGATTTTCGTCGTCCGTCCTTCGTCTTTCGTCCCGGATAGAGGCCGATCGCCGTGACGAACGACGGAAGACGGAGGATTTTCATCGTCCGTCCTTCGTCCTCCGTCCCGAATAGAGGCCGATCGCCGGACGGAAGACGAAGGACGACGGTCTATCGTTCGCTCTTTACCCTACGCCGCCTTCGCCTGGATCCGGGGGCGGAATTTATAGCCGTACTGGATCAGCCCCTCATCACCTTCTTGGCTCAGTTTGCGCGTCACCATCTCCACCGGCATACCGATGCGCACCTCGTTGGGGTCCACGTCCGTGAGTTGGGCCGTCAGCATGGGGCCTTCGACCAGTTTGATCAAGGCGAGATGATAGGGAGCCTGGGCCTCGAAGCCGGTCGGGGCCTCGTACACCGTGGTGAAACTGTACACCTCGCCCAAACCGCTCAGGCGGACGGGTTCATAGGCCGGTTGGGTGCATTCGGGGCAGACATCGCGGGGCGGGAAGACCTTGGCACCGCAATGGTGACAGATCTCGCCGGTCAGGCTATAGCGTTGATGTTTGACTCGCCAGTTGCGTGCGATATGCATAGAGAAACTCCTGCGGGGAGATAGGGGGTTCGGCTAGCACTATAGGCCGTCCGTGCTCTCAAAAACCATCAGCTTGTGTTCGCCTGAACCGTCTGCGAGTTTTTGAGAGAAGTTGTCTAAGTTCTATCGAGGTATTGTATAGATTTTTGTGGATTTGTCAAATCCCACGCGGGAGCCGGATGCGAGGCTCCGGCTGGTCACCCTCGACGAGTTCGACAAGACAGGCATCCACTCCCTGCCCGGTTAGAACACAACGACCGGCCATTGTGTCGCCAAAACTCCGCTCGCCCGGCGCATGGTCACCCAAATCCCCCTCTCCCCCGACCGTCGGCCAGGGGAGGCGAAGGGAATCCGGCATCCTATTCCTCGCCCACCAGGATATGGGTGATGATGGTGGCGCCGGAGCCGCCGATGTTCTGGGTCATGGCCACGTGGGCATGGGGCAGCTGATTGGCGCCGGCCTCCCCGCGCAGCTGCTGCACGGCTTCGACCACCTGGTAGATGCCGGTGGCGCCAACGGGATGGCCGCGCGCCTTGAGGCCGCCCATCGTCGTGATGGGGATTTTGCCGCCAAGGGTGATGGCACCGGACTGACCCAGCTCGATCCCACGGCCGCGGGGAGCAAAACCGCAGGCCTCCAGCGAGAGCACCGACATGATGCTGAAGGCATCGTGCAGCTCGAACAGGTCAATGTCCTCCGGTCCAAGACCGGCCTGGGCATAGGCCCGCTGGCTGGACAGATAGGCCGCTTCGAGGAAGAGAGGGTCGCGACGGTCGTGGATAGCGATCGTGTCGGTGGCCGTGACCGAGGCAGCCACGCGCACGATGCGCTTGTGGCGTCCGAATTCGCGCGCCCGTTCCAGAGGCACCAGCACCACGGCCGCGGCGCCGTCACAGACGGGTGAGCTATCGAGGATGTTGATGGGCGGCGCGATGACCGTGGCCTTCTCGTACTTGTCCAGGGTGATGGGCGAGCGGAACATGGCGAAGGGGTTATTCCGGGCGTTGGCATGGGCGTTGATGGGGAAGGGAGCGAAGTCGCGATGGCTGACGCCGTATTCGTGCATGTAGCGCTGCATGAGCATGGCGTTGAGAGCCACGAACGTCGCGCCTTCGGCCACTTCGTATTCCTGGTCGGCGGCCAGGGCCAGCCCGGCTGTGGTTTCGTCAATGGGCGTATCGGTCATTTTTTCGACCCCAGCGACGATGACGACATCGGCCTGGCCGCTGGCCACGGCCATGACACCCACGCGCAAGGCCGCCGCGCCCGAAGCGCAGGCCGCCTCGACTTTGGCCGCTTCGATGCCGCGCAAACCGACGAAATCGGCGATGAGGGTGGCCAGGTGCTCTTGCCCGGCCAACTCGCCCGAAAGCATGTTGCCCACATAAAGAGCGTCGGCGGTTTCGATACCGGCATCGTGCATGGCCGCCACAACCGCGTCATGGCCGAGATGGCGGATGGATTTCTCCCACAGCTCGCCGACGGGGGTTTGTCCGATACCGACGATGGCTACGTTTCTCATAGGCGTTGGTAGGTGGGAACGCTCCAACGTTGGCATGTTGGAGCGTTTGGGTCAATGCATTTTCAGCTTACCGCGATAGCGGAGGTAGGTGGCGTAATCAATGACGGTGCGACGGGCGATGTAGTCGGCCGTGGTG
>JAOADB010000138.1 GCA_026417535.1 Caldilineales bacterium | reverse complement strand
AGATGTGTATAAGAGACAGGCCTGTACTACGAAGACCTGACCACCGGCGATGTGATTGACATTGACGGCGACACGGCCTTCGCCGGTATGAGCACGGTCAAAATCCCCATCCTGCTCAAGCTCTATCACGATTACGATCTGCCCCTCGACCCCGGCACCACCCGCTGGATCAGCGAGACGGTCACTTCGGAAACGGCCAGCAACGCCGGCGCCAACGCTCTGCTCTACCGCATCGGCGATGGCGATACCCTCACCGGCGCCCGCCGCGTCACCGAATTCGTCCGTCGGTTGGGATATGAGAACACCTTCATCGCCGTCCCCTACGACAGCGATCTGACGCCACCGCGCATCGTCACGCCGGCCAACGCCAATCCCCAATACAACACCTATCCCGACCCGGCCATGCAGACCACACCGGCCGACATCGGGCGCATCCTGGCCGATATCGGCCGATGCGCCGAAGGCCGAGGCAACATCCTGGCCGCCTTTCCCGATCGTCTGAGTCCGGCCAAATGTCAGGAGCTGATCGGCTGGCTGGAGCGGAATCCGATGGGCTATTTGCTGCGTTACGGCGTGCCCAAAGAGGCGCGCGTGGCCCACAAACACGGCTACGGCACCGATACGCAGGGCGATGTGGCCCTCATCTATGGGCCTGCCGGGCCTTATGTCCTCTCGGTCTTCGTCTATCAGTACGGTTGGGTGGTGTGGGATCAGAGCAATCCCCTCATGAACGACCTCAGCCGGCTGGTGTGGAATTACTACCTGGCGCGTCTGGGCCGGGAACAACTGCCGCCTTTCGAGGGAAGGGGTTAGAAGGGGAGCTTGGGGGAGCCGTAGCTGCGGATGCCATCCGGAGAAACGCGACGGGGGAGCTGTTTGCGCGTTTCTCGCCATCTCGAAACCGCATTCTCGATGGTATAATAGACCTCGCGTAACCGCTCATCCCATGCCCGCGACGGTTCATCAGGGCGAAGGATGGAGGACGAAGCCTCACTTCGTCTGGCTCTTATACGATGCCGAAATCCGTGTCCGAGCTTCGTCTTCCGTCGTTCGTCCTTCGTCTTCACCTCCGGCCATGTAAAGGCAACACCTGGAACGGTTACGTCTGGGTACCCGCAACGCCTATGTCGCTCCTCACGGCTCAGGGTCTGGCTATGGCTTACGGCCCCCTCGACGTGTTCGAGGGGGTCACGTTGTCCGTTGCCGCTGGCGACCGCATCGGTCTCGTCGGCCCCAACGGCGAGGGCAAAACCACGCTTCTGCGCATCCTGGCCGGTCAGCTGCAACCCACCGCCGGCGTCGTCCATCGTCGCCGCGGGTTGCGCATCGGCTATCTGCCCCAAGATCCGCCCCCGGCTGCCGAGAAAACGCTCTGGGAGGACATGGTGGAGGTCTTTGCCGACCTTCAGGCCGAGGAGGCCGCTCTGCAGGAGCTGGCCGAGCGCCTGGCCCAGGCCAACGGGGATGCGGACCTGCTGGCGCTGTATGCCGAGCGTCAGCATCGCTTCGAGCTGGCCGGCGGCTACGAGTATCCCCTGCGCATCCGCCAAACCCTGACGGGCCTGGGATTCCGACCCGACGAATTCGACAAACCCCTGGCCCATCTCAGCGGCGGCGAACGCACCCGCGCCTTGCTGGCCCGGCTGTTGCTGGCCCGGCCCGACCTCCTGCTCCTCGACGAACCGACCAACCATCTCGACCTCCAGGCTGTGGAATGGCTGGAAGCGGTCCTGCTGGCCTGGGAAGGCGCCGTCATCGTCGTCGCCCATGACCGCTACTTCCTCGATCGGGTGGTCACCCGTATCTGGGAGCTGGCCTGGGGCAAGCTGACGGTCTATCGCGGCCACTACAGCCACTACGTCATCCAGCGCGAGGAGCGCCGCGAGCGCCTGCGCCGGGAGTACGAGGCCCGTCAAGCTTTCATCGCCAAAGAGGAGGACTACATCCGGCGGAACATTGCCGGTCAGAACACGCGGCAGGCCCAGGGTCGTCGCACCCGCCTAGAGCGATTGCTGGCCGAGGCGCCGCTCGAGGCGCCCCGCCAACGGCATCAGCTCAATTTGCAATGGCAGGCCCGCCTGCGCAGCGGCACCATCGTCCTCGCCACCCACAACCTGGTCATCGGCCATCGGCGCCAACCGACCCCCGTTCGGGTCATGGAACGCTCTGGCGGCCTGGTGTACACTGGCGACGGTTCGGTACAGCCGGGGGATGAGGTGCTGTTTACGGCTGAGGATGTGTTGCTCAAGCGGGGCGAACGCGTGGCCCTGATCGGGCCCAACGGCGCCGGCAAGACCACTTTTATCAAGACCCTGTTGGGTCAGATCCCGCCCTTGAGCGGCGAGTTGCGCTTGGGGGCCGGTCTGCACATCGGCTATCTGGCCCAGATCCAGGCCGACTGGCCGCCTCACGCCACTGTGCTCGACGTGTTGCTAGCCGCCGATCCCCATCTCGATGTGCCTGCCGCCCGGCATCTGCTCGCCCGCTACCTGTTCACCGGCGACGATGTCTTCAAAACAGTGGCCACCCTCAGCGGCGGGCAGCGGAGTCGGCTGGCCCTGGCCGTGCTCGACCGTCGCCAGGCCAATTTCCTGGTCCTGGACGAGCCGACCAACCATCTTGATATCGAATCGCAAGAGGTGCTCGAGGCCATGCTGGCCCGCTTCAACGGCACCGTCTTGCTCGTCTCCCACGACCGCTATCTCATTGACGCCATCGCCACCCAGGTGTGGGCCATTGCAGACGGTCGGTTGCGCGCTTGGGAGGGGAATTACACGGCCTATGTGACCGCCCGCCAGGCCGAGGCCGCGACCGCCGCTCGCGAAGCCTCCTCGCCTGCGCAGGATCATCGCCGGCACAGTCAGGCCGAGCGCCGTCGGCGCCGTGAGGCCGAGAAACAGCAGGCGGCCATCGCCGCGCTGGAGACCCGCATCGCCGACCTGGAGCAGCAGCTGGCCGACTTGGGTGCCGCCCTGGCCGCGGCCAGCAGCGCCCGTCGTCTGACCGAAGTCCAAAGCCTGGGCGAGCGTTACGCCCGACTCGAACAGGAGCTGCACGAAGCCATCGAGACCTGGGCAGCGTTGGAACAGTGAACGGACGATGGAAAGCCTCCTCCAGCCCCCAGTTCCCTGAGTTCCTTTGCCTTCCTTTTCCGTCCTTCGTCTTTCGCCTTCCGTCTCCTCAAACGACCAAACCCAGTTACAGTTACCCAATGAAACCCATCATCATCGGCCTGACCGGCAACATCGGTACAGGCAAAACCACCGTCTTGCGCATGTTGGCCGAACGCGGCGCCTACACCATTGACGCTGACGCTATCGCCCACCAGGTGATGGAACCCGGCGGCCGCGCCTACGAGGCCGTCGTCGCCGCCTTCGGCCCGGAGATCCTCAATCCCGACGGGACCATCAATCGTCAGCGGTTGGGGCAAATCGTGTTTGCCGACCCCGATCGCCTCGCCCGGCTGGAACAAATCGTCCACCCGGCCGTCATTGCCGTCATCAACGCCCTCGTCGAACAGACCACGGCGCCGGTCGTGGTCATCGAAGCCATCAAACTGCTGGAGGCAGGCATGGCCGTCACCCTGTGCGACCAGGTTTGGGTGGTGACCTCGCCGGTCGAACAGCAGATCGAGCGCCTGATGGCGGAACGGGGCATGACCCGCGAAGCGGCCATGGCCCGCATGGCCTCGCAAAGCCCGCAATCCTTCAAAATCAGTCAGGCCGATGTTGTCCTCGACAACAGCGGCACCTTCGCCGATCTCGAACGGCAAGTGGAAGCGGCCTGGCAACGCCTGGGCGTGGCCGCGCCGGCGCGTTGAATCGTCCGCTTTCCGGCCGAAACGAGGACGAACGACGAATGACGAAGAAACCATCGTCCATCGTCCATCATCCGCAACGTAGACCGAACCCGTTACCCTCATGAAACGCCTCTGGAACGAGCATCCCAACCTGGTTTCCTTTGCCCTGCTGACCGTGGGCATGTGGATCATCCTCTACTTCTCGGCCCGCCACGTCGGTTTTACGCCCACGCAGTGGCTGGCTCTGGCCGTTGCCACCCTGGTCCTGGCGGCCCTGTGCGTATGGATCATCAGTTGGGAAGCCGACGACGAAGAGGAGACACGGACTGTTTCGTCAACGGTAAGCCAGGGCACGCGCGAAACCGATGCATAGGGCGTATCCTGCTTCCATCGGGCATGACTGTCGCCCGGCACAGCCCTTAATCCCATCCCCGCCAGGGTATAGACGACGATGAGCACCCCGCGTGACTATTACGACATCCTCGGTGTCGAACGCACGGCTTCGGCAGAAGAGATCAAACGCGCCTATCGGCGGCTGGTCAAGCAGTATCATCCCGATATCTACAAAGGCCCTGACGCCGATCAGCGTATCAAGGAGATCAACGAGGCCTACGAAGTGCTCAGCAGCCCGGAAAAGCGGGCGGCCTACGACCGCTTCGGCCATGCCGGTCTGCAGGGCGCGCCGGATATGGGTGGGGCCGGTTTCCCAGACCTGGGCGACTTGTTCAGCGAGTTCTTCGGCGGTTTTGGCTTTCGCACGGGGCCTCAACGCGGGCCGATACGCGGGGCCGATCTGCGCTATAACCTGACCATCGAATTCGAAGAGGCCGTCCTCGGCGCCGAAAAGGAGATCGAGATCGAACGCGACGAGGTGTGTCCGCGCTGTCAGGGGGTAGGCGCCGAACCGGGTACGACGCCCATCCGCTGTCCTACGTGCAACGGCACCGGCGAAGTCCGGCAGCGCCAGCAAACCCTGTTGGGCACCCTGGTCAACGTCACGACCTGCCCGCGCTGTCGTGGAGAGGGTGAAATCGTCACCACCCCCTGCCAGCAGTGCCGCGGAGAGCGCATGGTGACGATGCCCCGGCGCCTACGGGTCAAAATCCCGCCTGGCGTAGACGAAGGCACTCGCATCCGCCTGCCCAACGAAGGCAATATGGGCATGCGCGGAGGGCCGAGCGGCAATCTCTACGTCTTCATCAGCGTCAAACCGCACAAGTACTTCCGCCGTCATGAGGACGATCTGCTGCTCGAACTGCCGATCAACGTGGCCCAGGCCGTCCTGGGCGCCGAAGTGCAGGTGCCGACCCTCGATGGCCCGCGCACGGTCAAGATTCCGCCCGGCACCCAGCCGGGCAAGGTCATCCGTTTGCGGGGGTTGGGTGTGCCCCACCTGCGCGGCAACGGCCGCGGGGACCTACTCATCACGGTCAACGTGCAGATCCCGACCCAACTGACGGATGAACAACGGCGCCTGTTCGAGCAGCTGGCCGTCTCGCTGAGCGGCGGTCATAGCGGCGAGCGCAGCGAGGGCAGCTTTTTCGAGCGGATGAAAGACGCCCTGGGGCTTTAGCAGAAACGGATGGTTGTGGCCCTGCCCGATCTGCTGGAACTGGCCGTCGTGGCGCGCACGGCCGACCCGAACGCCGCCGCCGTGACCGCGGCCGTGGCCCTGTTGGAGGAGCATCTGCCGGCCGCGGTGGTCGTGGAACAGGTCGGTTTCGGCGAATACGGCGAGACCGAGGACGTGCGGGTGCGTGTGGTGGCCTATGCCGAGGCCACGCCCGCGCAAGAGGCGCTCCTGAACCGGTTATGCGCCAAACTGGAGGCCCTGCCGACGGCCACCGCCTATGAGCACATCGGTCTGCGCCGACTGCCGGCTGCCGATTGGACCGAAGCCTGGAAGCAGCACCATCCGCCCCAGCAGGTCGGGCGTTTTCTCATTGCGCCCACGTGGACGCAGCCGGAACCGCGCGAGGGCGATGTTCTCATCCGGCTCGACCCCGGTCTGGCCTTCGGCACCGGTGCCCATCCCTCCACCCGGCTGGCGCTGCTGCTGTTGGAGCGTCACCTGCGGCCCGGCGCCCGCGTCCTCGATGTGGGCACGGGATCGGGCATCCTGGCCATCGCCGCCCTCAAACTGGGCGCGGCCACGGCCCTGGCCACCGACATTGACCCGACGGCCGTGGGCATCGCCGCGGCCAACGCTGCGCTCAACGACGTGGCCGCGGCCTTCCAGGCCGATGTCGGTTCCGTCCCGGCAACGGGGGTTTTCGACCTCATCCTGGCCAACATCCTGGCCGAAACCCTGGCCGAGCTACTGCTCGAGGAGGGATTGGCCGAGCGGTTGGCGCCGGGCGGTGTGCTCATCCTGGCCGGGATCATCGCTCCGCAGCGACATCTCGTGGATGAAGCCCTGGCCGTGCGTCGTCTGGCGGTGGTGGATGCGGCGTGCGAAGGCGATTGGTGGGCGCTGGCCGCGCGTCAGGAACGAGTGGAGCAAGGGTAACGGCGTGGAGCGTTTTTTCCTACCGCCTGCGCTACTGGCCGGAGCCAATGTCGGCCGCACGTTCGTCTTTCCGGTCGAACAGAGCCGACAAATGCAGCTCGTGTTGCGGCTGCCGGATGGCGCCGTAGTCGAGGTGTGCGACGGCGAAGGGCGCTGCTACGAAGCCGCCATCACGCACCTGGGTAAGAACCGCACAGGCGGACGCATCCTAAAAACGATGCCCCCGGAAACACCCCCACGCGGGGAACCGGCCGGTGACATCGTCCTTTGTCAGGCCCTGCTGCGTCAGGACCGTTTCGAGTGGGTGCTGCAAAAAGGCACCGAGCTCGGCGTGACCCATTTCCAACCCATCATCACCCAACGGACGGTGCGCCGCGAGGTGGGGCCGGCGTTGTGGCAGCGCTGGCAGCGCATCGTGCGCGAGGCGGCCGAACAGAGTGGCCGCACCCGTCTGCCGATGCTGGCGGCCCCGCTCCCCTTTGAGGCTGCCCTGGCGGCCGGCCGGGGTGCAGTGGTGTTGCCGACCCCCGGCGCCGCGCCGGCTATCCTGGCCGGGATGGTGCGCTGGCCGGTCACCCTCGTCATCGGCCCCGAAGGGGGTTTTGCGCCGGAGGAAATCGCCCAAGCGCAGCAACACGGCATCGAACCCATTGGCCTGGGACCTCGCATCCTGCGAGCCGAAACCGCCGCCATCGTCCTGCTCACCTTGGTCACGGCCGCCTTGGGCGAATTCGACCGCCAGCGCTGAGGGCCTTGCCCTTCGCCGTTCGTCTTTCGGCCGACAATCGGCCTCCCTTCGGGACGAAAGACGAACGACGAAAGACGAAACGCTCCGTCCATCATCCATCGTCTATCGTCCATCGTCCAATCACCGCCTATGAGCATCGAAAACGTCATCATCATCGGCAGTGGGCCGGCCGGATTCACCGCCGGCATCTACACCGCTCGCGCCCAACTCAATCCCCTCCTGATCACCGGCAACGAGATCGGCGGTCAGGTGGCCATCACCTACGAGGTCGAAAATTACCCCGGCTTTCCCGAAGGCCTGAGCGGCCCCGAGCTGGTCGAACGCTTCCAGAAACAGGCCGAACGGTTCGGCACGCGCATCGAGTACGATTACGTGAGCGCGGTCAACTTCAAGGTCTATCCTTTCGTCATCGAAACCCAGAGCGGCCAGACCTATCAGGCCAAGAGCGTCATCATCGCCACCGGCGCCACCCCGCGCAAGTTGCGGGTGCCCGGCGAAGAGGAGCTGACCGGCCGGGGCGTGAGCTATTGCGCCACCTGCGACGGCTTCTTCTTCCGCGGGAAGGAGGTCGTCGTCGTGGGCGGCGGCGACAGCGCCATGGAAGAGGCCATCTTCCTCACCCGTTTCGCCACGAAGGTGACCGTTATCCATCGCCGCGATACGTTGCGGGCCAGCAAAATCCTGCAACAGCGCGCCTTCAGCAACGAAAAAATCACGTTCCTCTGGAACACCATCGTGACCGAAATCAAAGCCGGCCCCGACGGCGCCGTCAACGCCGTCACGATCAAGGACGTCAAAACCGGCGAGACCCGCGATTTCCCCACCCAGGGCGTCTTTATCTTCATCGGCCACGACCCTAACAGCGCCATTTTCGAGGGGCAGCTGGAGATGAAAGACGGCTACATCGTCACCGACCGCTACATGCACACCAGCGTGCCGGGTGTTTTCGCCGCCGGCGAGATCCAGGACAATCACTTCCGCCAGGTGGCGACGAGCGTGGGTCAGGGCACGATGGCGGCTATGGAGGCCGAAAAATTCCTAGCCGCGCTGGCCGCTTCGAGCGATACCGGCCCGCTGCCCATGCCGGCCATGCCCGAAGCCGTGCCGGCGTAAAGGGCCAGGCCGGGCGCAGGGGTTCTCTTTCCATTCTCGGCCCAAACTCAGGACGAAGGACGAACGACGAAGGACGAAACCCCTCCGTCGTCCGTCCTTCGTCTTTCATCAAGCCCGCGGCCCAACCCCGAAACCAACGCCAAACGACAAGGGACGAAACCCCATCGTCCATCATCTATCCTCTATCGTCCTCCTCGACATCGGAAGGCTCGACGTGGATGAGGACATCGGTCAGGTGGGGCACCTGACTGCGAAGCCGTGCCTCGACCAGCGACGTCAGCTCGTGCGCAGTCGTGATGGGCAAGTCGCGATCGGCCAGGACATCGAAGCCGGCGATCAGACGGCCTTCGCTCTGGCGGATGCTGATGTTGTGCGGTTCGCGCAGGCCGGGCGTCTCGGCCACGGCCTTGCGCACGGCCGCCGTCACCTGATGGCGCAACGTCTGCGAGACCTCGGCGCCGGGCAACACCTCGGGGGAATGGAGCTCGATGTGGGTGCGAAACTCGGCGAATTGGGGCAGACGCTGCAGACAGGCCTGTTCGAAGCGTTCGACCAGGTCATGGGCCTGCGCCACGGTCATGCCGGGGTCCACGCCTACATGGGCCTCCAACACCAGGCGATTGCCCAGCCGCCGCGCCCAGATTTCATGGACATGGAGTCCCATTTCGGCGGCGGCGTGTTGCACCACGGGCACGATCTCGCCAACCTCGCGCCCGGGCCGACGCTGGGCCTCGATGTGCACTGTCACATCGGTGATGGTTTTCAGGTCGAGCAGACGCCGGCGCACCTCATCGGCGATGGCGTTGGCCTGCTGCATGGTCAGTTCCGGGGCCACGCGGATGTGCAAATCGAGCGCGCTGGCATCGGCCGGCCCGCGTGAGCGAATCCGGTGGAAGGATTCGACCCCCGGCACTCGGCCAACGATGTCGGCCACGAGATGCTCGTCCACAGTGGCGCGGTCGAGAAGGGTCGGGCTGTTTTCCCGCACGATGTCCAGCCCGATTTTGACGATCAGCGCGGCCACCACCAGGGTGAGGATCGGGTCGGCCACGGGATAGCCCCATCGCACCACGAGCAGCCCGCCCAAAACGGCCAAGGAAGTCAAAATGCTGGCGCGGGCATGGAGGGCATCGGCGACCAGCACTTCGCTGTGGAGCCGGCGGCCTTGGCGCATCTCGTAGGCGCTGGTCCCGGCCTGCACGGCCATGCTGAACAGCAGCGCCGCCACGCTCCACCGGTTGACGATCACGGGTTCAGGATGGCGCAGGCGGGTCACGGCCGATTCGGCTAGCTCCCAGGCGGTGAAAAAGAGCAGCGAGGCGATGACCAGGGCGGCCATCGTCTCGTACTTGCGATGGCCGTAGGGGTGGTCGGCGTCGGGCGGGCGGCTTCCCAC
>JAOADB010000137.1 GCA_026417535.1 Caldilineales bacterium | reverse complement strand
GGTCTGGTGAGCATCATCCTTGACGGCGAGAACGCTTGGGAGCACTACGAGCACAACGGCGACATCTTCCTTCACGCCCTCTATCGCCGGCTCCAGGATGATCCCGACCTCAAAGCCGTGACGGTCTCCGAGTACCTGGAGGCTTACCCGGCCACGGATACCCTGCCCGACCTGGCCACCGGGTCGTGGATCGGCGGCGATCTGACCACTTGGATGGGCGATCCCGAACACATCGAGGCCTGGAGCCGGCTACGGGACCTGCGCCGGGCCGTGGATGGGTGGTTGGCCACGAATCCGCCGGCCGCCGCGCAGGAGCAGGTGCAGCGCCTGTTCCATGTGGCCGAAGGCTCGGATTGGTTCTGGTGGTACTCGGTGCGCAACAGCAGCGAGCAGGATGCCCTGTTCGACCACACCTTTCTTGCCTATCTGGCCACGGCCTATTATGCCATCGGTCAGGCGCCGCCCCCGCGGGCGTTGCTGCCCATCCAGGGTCTGAATCAGCAACCCGTGGTGCGTCGCGGGTTGCTCACCCCGCGTCTGGTGGCCGATCCCGACCCGCAGGCCGGTTGGGCCGGGGCCGGCGTGGTGCGCGCTTCGCCTTCGGTGGGGGCCATGCAGCGGGCCTCATCCGGTCTGCAGGCCCTGCGTTACGCCAACGACGATGCCTTCCTCTACTTGCGGGTGGAGTTGGGCGTGCCCCTGGCCGACCATCACCTCGAGATCCACCTCCGCACCGAGACGGACCGTTACCTGCTGAGCCTGGGACGAGGCCAGACGACGGTTTTCCTGTATCGCTTTGCCAATGGCGTCCCGGTGGGATTGGGCGCCGTGAGCGGCACCCTGGGCGAGCGGATCCTGGAAGTGGCGGTGCCGCTGGCGCGACTCGACTTGCGACCCCTGCGGCCGGGTCTGGCGTTGGGTATGGCCGTGGTGCTCGACCCCGGCGCCGAAGGTTCCGAGCGTCTGCCGGCCTCAGGCGAGCACGTGGATGTGCTGGCAACGGAATGAACGACGGACGATGGACGATAGACGATGGACGGAAAGCCTTCGTCTTCCGTCGTTCGTTTGCGCA
This sequence comes from Caldilineales bacterium, assembly GCA_026417535.1. Taxonomy (GTDB): domain Bacteria; phylum Chloroflexota; class Anaerolineae; order J102; family J102; genus SSF26. The sequence continues at coordinate 8,514 of JAOADB010000137.1, read as the reverse complement.
GCTCCTCTCAGCTCCCCTCAGCTCCCTCAAGCTCCCCAGCTCCTCCTATGAAAACCTATCGCAAAGAACTCTGGTTTCACGTCCCCACCCGACGGGCTTTTATCAACATCACGCCGCAGGTCGAGGAATGCCTGCGGGAAAGCGGCATCCGAGAAGGGTTGGTGCTCGTCAATGCCATGCACATCACGGCGTCGGTCTTCATCAACGACGACGAGCCCGGCCTGCATCACGATTTCGAGCAGTGGCTGGAAGGCCTGGCGCCCCATGAGCCGATCGGCCGCTACCGCCACAACCGCACCGGCGAGGACAACGCCGATGCCCATCTCAAACGCCAGGTCATGGGCCGAGAGGTCGTCGTGGCCGTGACGAACGGGCAGCTCGATTTCGGGCCGTGGGAGCAGATTTTCTACGGCGAGTTCGACGGCCGCCGCCCGAAGCGGGTGCTGGTCAAGATTATCGGCGAGTAGGGCTGGCTCTTCTGGGGTTGGCCCCTCCGGCCGATTTGCAGCGTGGCGACAAAAGAATTATAATCGAACACCGTTCGGTTATTTTTGGGCCATTGGCCTATATCGCCTTGCGTTGCTTTTCCTTCCGGAGCGGCCCTCATGTCTCGCCTCAAAACGGTTCTCCTCGTCCTGCTTGGCCTGATCGTCCTCCTGCTCGTGGGACTTCCGGCGGTCGTTTACCTCGGCATGATTCGTCCGGCGTTGCCGCAGGTGGACGGCGAATTGAGTGTTTCCGGTTTGAATGCGGCGATCACGGTCTATCGGGATGCCACCGGCATTCCCCATATCGTTGCCGCCAACGCCCATGACCTGTTCTTCGCCCAGGGTTTTGTCCATGCCCAGGACCGTCTATGGGCCATGGAATCAGGTCGTCGCGCCGCCCATGGTACTCTGAGCGAAGTCATCGGCGAGCGGGGAGTGAAAAACGACACGCTCATGCGCATCCTGGGCCTGACCGAGGCGGCCGAGGCCGATTGGCAGAGCCTCGATGCCGAAACTCAGGCCGTCCTTCAGGCCTATGCCGACGGCGTCAACGCCTTTCTGGCCCAGGCCGGCGGGCGACTGCCTCTCGAACTGCGTATCCTTGGCTTGAAGCCGCAGCCGTGGACGCCGGTGGATAGTCTGGCGTTCGGTAAACTCGTCTCCTGGGGGCTTAGCAACAACTATCAGGACGAGCTGATCATCGCCAAACTGGCGGCGGCGCTGCCTTGGACGGATGTCCTGGCGCTGCTGCCCGAATATCCCGGCCCGGATGTCATCCCTACGGCGGAAGAAAGCGCCGCCCTGGAGCAGAGCGTGGCTGCCCTACTCGATTTCGCACGGGATTGGCAGGCCGTCGTGCCCATGGCCCGGCCCGACCAGGGCAGTAACGCCTGGGTGGTGGGGGGCAGCCACACGGCCACAGGCAAGCCTTTGCTGGCCGGCGATCCGCATCAAGCCCTCACCATGCCCAACCTGTGGTACGAGGTCGGCCTCCACACCGAAGACGGGCTTTACAATGTCATCGGCGCGTCCATCCCCGGTTTGCCCGGCATCGAGATCGGTCATAACGCCCACATCGCCTGGGCCGTGACGAATGCCCGGCCGGATGTGCAGGACCTCTTCATCGAAACCCTCAGCGCCGACGGCACGCAGTACCTGTTTCAGGGCGAGTGGCGGCCTCTGAGCCTGCGTCAGGAGGTCATCAGCGTCAAGGGCGGCGAACCGATCGCCCTCACGGTACGGGCCACCCATCACGGCCCGTTGGTCACCGATGCCACCCCCGAAGCCGGACAGCCCATGGCCCTTCGTTGGACCGGGATTGACCAGGGCCGGCCGCTGGCCCAGGCCATCCTCCAGCTCAACCGGGCCCGCAATTGGGATGAGTTCCGCAGTGCCGTGGCCCTGTGGGAATTGCCGGGGATGAACTTCGTCTATGCCGATACGGAAGGCAACATCGGCTATCAGATGTCCGGCGCCGTGCCGATCCGGGCCAGCAACGACGTGTTCGGTCTGCGTCCCGTGGACGGCGCTGACGGCGCCCACGAGTGGGTGGGGTTCGTGCCGTTTGCCGAGCTTCCCGCGGCCCTCAACCCCAGGGGCGATTTCTTCGCGTCGGCCAACAACCGTCCTGCCGGCAAGGACTATCCGCACTTTCTCTCCCACTACTACCAGCCGCCCTATCGCGTCGCCCTGATCGGTGAGACCATCCGGCAGCTGCGCGGGGGTACGGTGGACGATTTTGCCGCTTTGCAGCTCGATCGTCGTAGCGCCATCAACCACCAGGTTGCCCAAGCCCTCGTGGCCGCGGTCGCACCTACCGGCGAGGCCGAAAAGACGGCGCTGGCGCTGCTGACGGCATGGGATGGCGTCATGAGTCCCGAGAGTCAGGCCGCAGCCTTGAGCGAAGCCGCCCTGCGCCATCTCATCCGCCAGGCCCTGACGCCCCGTCTCGATGCGGCAACGACCGAGTCCTATCTCAACCTGATGGGCTATCCCTACATGTTCGTGCAGGCGTTGCTGGACGACCCGAACCATGCCTGGTGGCACGGTCGTCGTGAGGACATCCTGTCGGCAGCCCTGCGCGCGGCGGTGGCCGAACTGGGTTCCGATCCGAAGGGATGGACCTGGGGCGCCATCCACGCTTATACGGCTTCCCATCCGTTGGGCAGCATTGGCCCGCTACGGCCGATTTTCAACCGTGGGCCTTACCCGGTCGGGGGCAACTGGAATACGGTCAACAGCGGCGGCTACTACCCCGATCGGCCCTATGCCATGGCCCTTGGCCCGGCCTACCGGATCATCGCCGATACGGCCGATTGGGATGCTTCGGTGGCCATCATGCCCGGCGGTCAATCGGGCCATCCCTTCAGCCCTCACTATGCCGACCAGATCGAACCCTGGCTGCGGGGCGAGTACCATCCGTTGCCCTTCAGCCGGCAAGCCATCACGGCCGCCGCGCGGCATACGCTCGTTCTCAGGCCCTGAGGGCTGTAGCACAACTGCTAGCAGTCTGTGCTACAAGAAGGCTGAGTCGTTACACCCTCGCTTTATGCCCAAACCCGACGTTTCTGACCAACGCAAAGCCCAAATCCTAGCCGCCGCGCGCGACGTGTTCGGTCGTCGGCCTTACGAGGCCGTGACCATGCGCGAGATCATCGCCCAAAGCGGCCTGAGCACGGGCGCAGTGTACTGGTATTTTCCCAGCAAAGAGGCCATCCTCACGGCCCTGCTCGAGGACATGGCAGCCGCCAACCTGGCCATGCTGGAGCGGTTGCAGCAGGAACCGGGTCCCGTCGTCGCCCGCTTGCGGGCCTTTTTCGACCATATGGCGTCCCAGGCTCAGGCGGTTTCCTCGTTGTATCTGACCGGCGCCAAGTACCGGGCCATGCTCTCGACCGACCCCGACACCCACGCGGTCATGGAACGCATCGGCGCGGCCTATCGCGCCGGCTTGCAGGCGCTCATCGAGGAAGGTATCGCCCGCGGCGAATTCCGGCCGTTTGCGCCCGCTGCGGTCACGACGGCCCTGCTGGCGCTTTATGAGGGTATCATGCTCCTGTGGGTTGCGGCGCCGACGACGGTGCCGCTGCAGGAAAGTCTGCAAACCGCCGCCCAATTCGTGCTGGCAGCTCTCACCGGCAACGAAGGCGTAAGCGAGGGGTAACTTTGCCCACCACTCGGACGTAAAACAAAGGACGGAAGACGAGATGTATCCGTCTTCCGTCTCGATCTGCGGCCGAGGATGGCAGTTTGACAAGCGAACGCGCAAGTACGTTCTATCGCCGTCGCCGTCGGCCCAACAGGAAGCCCAAACCGCCCAACATGACCACCGCCAGCGGTTTCCACCCCGGCGTTAGCTGCCGCGCGCCTGCGGTCAGGGCCACTAGGTCCACGGCGTTGGATGTGAAGCGCAGCTGGGCGATCTGATAGCGGCCGGTGCTGCTTGAGGCGGTATCGTTGCTGAAGGGCAACCCGTAATCGGGGCTGACCGGGTGGGTGGTGCTGTTGCCGTCGTAGCTGAAGGTGCCGCTGTGGTTGTAGGTTCCCGTCGTCGTGACGGTGTGGGGTGTGTAGCTCACCAGGGTCCCGGCGTTGTTCACCAACGCTTCGGTGATGGTGAACCAGGTGTCCACGTCATCGTAGTTGAGACCGGTTGGCCCCCACACACCCAGGGCGGGGTTCGACCCGGTGGCATCGTAGGTGCTGCCGCTCCAGGTCGGCGAACCGCCGTTGGCGATGACGGTGACCGTCTGGCCGCTCGTGATGGGGTTGCACGAGCTGCCGTTGCAGGTCAACAGCTCGACCACACCCAGCCAGTCCTGCTGCACCCGGTTCTGGTTGCCGCTGAAGCTGTTGTAGCTGGCAATTTGGCTCACGCTGTAGCCGATGTCGTCGTCGATGACGTAGACCCCGCTGCCGCCGTTGTTGGCAAAGGTATTGGACGAACCGGTACCGATGAGCAAGGTGCCGTTGAGATGGTCGTCGCTGGCCGTGTCGGGCGACGTGCTGCTGCCGTAGTGGGGCTCGATGCGCAGCCCGTGATTCGTGTTGCCCGAAATCGTATTGCCCTGGATGCTGCCGCCGGTGGAACCCACCCACAGGATGCCGTGGGCCAGGTTGCTGCCGATGGTATTGCCGCTGATCAGGGTATCGGAGGTCAACTTGACATAAATACCATCGCCAACGTTGTTGCTGATGGTGTTGTTCTGGACAGTCGTGTTGTCGGGGCCGGGGGTGCCATGGGCGGGGTCAACACGGCCGAAAGCTTCGCCGCCGACGCTGTTGTTGATGATCGAGATGCCACGGCCGTTGCCGGTGATGCCGGCCGTATCGCCGGGCGTGGACGAGCAACTGCTGTTGTTGCCGCTGATGGTGTTGTTGTCGGCGTTATCGCCGAGGATGAGGATGCCGTCGTAGTAGTGGTCGGTGATGCTGTTGCAGGGTCCGATGGTGTTGTTCGAAGCCGCCAAGGCGATCACCACGCCGCTGTTGTCGTATTGGCGGGGGGTCTCGTTACGGTCGGAGTCAATGCTGTTGTAGCGGACGATGTTGCCGCTTGTCCCGCTCCCGGAGAGGAGCACGTCCTGGTAGCGGTTGTAAGCAATGTCGTTACCTTCGATGAGATTGTTCTGCGCGCCGTTGGTGATGGCCACGCCCGAGTTGTTGTTGCGTGCCGCGGCGGATGAACCACCGCCCACCGTGCTGATACCGATGGTGTTGCCCCGCACTACATGACCGTTGCTGCCGCTATTCTGGATGAGCACCCCTTCTTGGCCGTTGTTGTAGATGAGATTGCCCTGGCTGCCGTAGGTGCCGCCGATGAGGGTGTTGGTCGGCGAACCGGCCCCGCCGTGCTCGATGAGAATGCCTTGGGCAAAGTTGGCGTAGATGGCGTTGTTCTGCACGACCACAGTGTAGCTATCGGTGTCGCCCCCGTCCTCCACCACCCCGACAATGTGGATACCCACGCCGTCGATGATCGTCTGACTGTTCTGGTGGATGGTGTTGCCGATGATGCTCGTGTCGGCCGGGCCGTTGGTGCTCGTACCCTGGACGACGATGCCGTTGCCCTTGTTATGGTGGATATCGTTGGCCTGGCCGCTGCCGGTGCCGCCGATGATCGTCCCGTCCGTCCCGTCGCCATAGACGAGAATACCGCTGCCGGCATAGACGCCGACGACGGTCTGACCGTTGTAGGCAATGGTGTTGCCACGGATGACGGTGTTTTGGGGCCCCGAGACGAGGGCGATGCCATGGCCCTGATTGTAGGTGATGGTGTTGTTATTGACGATCTGGGTGTCGTTGGTGCCAGCGCCGGTGATGAAAATCCCGTGGTGGTTCTGATTGCTGCCGTTGTTGGTAATGGTGTTGCCCTCAATAGTGGTGTTATCGGCACCGCCGAAAATGCGAATACCGTGGGTGGTATTGTAAGAAATCTCGCTGTCCTGGATGGTAATGCCATCGGCGCCTTCATTGGCAATGTCAATGCCGATGCCGTTGCCGTCGCCGTTGTGGCCGCCGATGGTACACCCATCGATTTCGATGTCGGGAACGCCGCTGTACCACTCGATAACGATGCCCGCAGTGGCGTTATCGGTCAAGGTGCACCAATACACACTCACGCCGGTGCCGTTATAAATCCGGATACCAATGTTACTGTTGGTCACGGTGACATCTTGTACGCTATGACCGCCGTCGGTGCTGCTCGTGTAGGTAACGAATTCGATTGCGGCCGTGGTGAAGTTTTGCAGGGTGAGGCCAGAAATGGTGTTGTTCTGCGTCGAGACGCTGCGCAGGCCGTAGGCGATGCTATTGCCGCCGTTGAGGGTGATGCCGGTCCCGTTGATCGTCACTCCGGCCGTATCCGTCAAGTCCGGGAGCTGCGAACTCAGGTTGATGGTGCCGGTAACGGAGAAATTGATGATATCCACAAAACCGGAATTCGCATTGGCAGCGATGATGGCTTCGCGAAGAGTGCAATTCGTCGTATCACAGACACCGTCATTTGTATCGGCCAAGCTGTTGACGTAATAGGTCTGACCGGTCTCGGGAGTTCCCCACACCACCGTGGTTGATCCGAGCATGACCAGGCCGAGGGCGAGCACCAAGAGCAGGGTTATGCGGATGGGGCGGATGGGAACGTGGGTCGCCATAGACAAAACTCCCGGTGATGAGGAGCGCCCCACCCGACTGTGTCATGGCGTGACCGTTCAGGCCGATGACGGTGATGGCTTCGCGTTCCTACCTTGTCCCATGCCGTGAAGACGGAACACCGATGAGGGACGATCTTTTTTCGTTCGTCCTTCATTCCATTGTTGGGCCGATGGCGGGAGCAGAAGACCCATCCGGGAAGTGAAGGCGGCAGACTGAACGGGTGACGTCATGGTGCCGAAGCCGCAGCGAGCGTAGCGCTCCGAAGCGGACAAACGAAGATGGTTTACGCTCCATGATAACCGGCCCGGTTACGGTGATAAACTGACCAACGGCGCGGTCTTTGGCCTGGTCATGTGGTCAGGTGCGAAGTCTCGATTTCCCTTCCTTTCCCCTTGTCAATCACCATACGAAAAGCGACGGATTCAACCGTCCCCACAAAAAACCCCAAGAGCATCCCAACGTCGCTGCCCTTGAGGTCTCCAGTGGGCGAGAAGGGTCTCGAACCCCTGACCTCACGGATGTGAACCGTGCGCTCTGACCGACTGAGCTACTCGCCCGACAGTTCGATTATGCCACAAGCCCGAAGACAATGCAAAACCGGCGGGACCGCAGGCGCGTCCGGGGATGGACAGCCGACCCGAAAACACGGATAATGGTTTCATCCTGCTAATGACCCAGACCGATGCCCGTGACGGTCCTGCTCTCCACCTGACCCTGTTGAGGAAGGCGAAAGACCAAGGACGGAGGACCAAAAAACGCCGTCTTCCGTCGTTCGTCCCTCGTCCCGTTCGTAAGCCGATAGCAGGCATGAACGGCCTATCCGGAAGGTGAAAAGCTGAGCAGGCACCCATCTGGCAAGTACCTTTTGGTTCTCTCCCATCATGCGTCGTTTTCATCCCGGCTATACTCTGGCCTTTCTGATCGTGCTGTTGGTGGCCCTGCTGGCCACGCGCGCGTTCCATCAGCGCCTGGAGGGGCGCTACCAGGAACGGCTGAACGCCGTGGCCGCGTACACCATTGACGATTGGATCCGGGTCCTGCGCCTGGAGGAACTTCTGGGCGAACCCGTGGTCACTCCCATTCCGCTCGATGCCTTGCTGGCCCCAACCCCCACGGCCACGCCGACGTCTCCGGCGCCATGATCGTTCACAATCTGCGCCTGCAGCCTCTCGATCTCACCCGTGGCGGCGATCGCGCGGCCGTGACCGGATTGCTCTTCCGCCTCTATCGGGATGATCCCTATTGGCTGGCGCCGCCCCCGCGTGCCTACCGGCGCCAACTGGACCCCCGCCGGGCCGGCCTCGGTCTCGAAACCGCGGTGGCAGGTTTTCTGGCCGAGGGTTTCTTACGCCAAGCCCGCTCCACCCCGAACGGCCTTCCCGTCGTTGTCAGCAGCGAGCTGACCTTGGGTGCCATCGGCCTGATGCTGACGCCGCCGGGCCGAGTGGCCCGCTTTTTTGCCCTTGAGTTCTACAACGACCGCGTCGTATGCGCCCGTCTGCTGGAGGCCGCCTGGGAATGGGCTGGGGAACGAGGCGCGCGCGCCTTGCAGGGGCCGATAGCGCCCTTCGGCTATGGAGACGATGGCCTCCTGGCCGACGGCTTCGACCAGGCTCCGGTTCTGCTGGCGCCCTATCACCTGCCCTACTACGCCGAGCTGGTCGAAGGAGCCGGTCTCGACGTGGTGGCCGAGATGGCGATGGTGCGATTGCCTTGCACAGGTGTCGAGCACCGACCCACGGCACCGGCGGTGCGGTCTCTCCCCGTGCCGCCGTGGGAGCTGTTGGCCGCAGGCGGGTGGCGGTTCTTGGCCGGCGTGCAGGCCCTGGCCCGGCCCCCGTTCGCGCCGGGCTTGATGAGCACGTGCACGCGG
>JAOADB010000136.1 GCA_026417535.1 Caldilineales bacterium | reverse complement strand
AGATGTGTATAAGAGACAGGTGTGGGCGTGGTCGTCGGCGTGCGGGTAGGCGTGGGCGTGGGCGTGGGCGTGGATTCGGGATTCTGCCAGCGCAGCACGATGCCGCCGTCACCGACCACCCAGGCGCGGCCCAGCGTGGGGAAGGCCACGGCCCGCAAGTTGAAACCCGTGCCGGGGTTATCCCGTTGCCAGGTCTGGCCGCCGTCCTGCGTGCGCAGGACAACGCCATCCGCGCCCACGATCCAGCCGTTGAGCGGATCGGTAAAGGCGATGTCGTACAGGTCGGTGCTGACGCCGCTGGCGCGCAGCTGCCAGGTGAGACCGCCGTTCGTGGTGCGCAGGAGCGTGCCGCTGGCGCCAACGGCAAAGCCGACCTGCCCCTGGGGGAAGGCCAGACCGTAAAGGGCCGGCGCGGCGCCGATGGTCTGGATAACCCACAGGGCGCCGCCGTTGCTCGTGTGCAGGATGGCGCCGTTGGCCCCGGCCGCCCATCCCCGTTGGGCATCCAGGAAGAGGACATCGTAGAGATGGCTGTTGACGGGCAGGGTTTGCGGCTGCCATTGATTGCCGTCGTAGTGATAGAGGGTGCCGTTATCGCCGGCCGCCCAACCCCGGTTGGACGCCACAAAGCTCAAGGCATGCAGGTCTACCGGCATCAGGGTGATGACGGGCTGCCAGCTCAGACCGCCATTCGTGGTTGCGCGCAGGAGGCCGTTGCTCCCGGCGATCCAGCCCCGGGCGCTGTCGAAGAAGTGAATGGCCTCGATGCGGGCGGTCACGCCGGTCGGAAGGACGACCCAATCGAGACCGCCGACCGTCGTGAACAACAACACGCCGCCGTCGCCGCCGGCAAAACCGGTGGTCTCGTTGAGGAATTCGACGGCGGCCAGGTCGGCGCCGGTACGGCTGGGCTGACGAGTCCAGTCGCCCAAGGCCGTGGGCGCTGCCGTCAGGGGACCGACGGCGGCCGCGCCCACGGCAATGGTCAGACCGAGAAGGATGAGAAAAGCCGGAAATGGACGCATGGACGGCAATGGCGAACGTGCGGCGATGGTTCCGAGAGGTTTCTACGGATGAGAACGGAGCCAGTAAGGCAAGTAGTACTCGTAAGGCAGGCGGAAATGACAACCGAGCTGGAGCCAGAAGGGGCCTGCGCTGCCCTGGTAGCCGTCCACGACGAGATAGTATTCACCTGCGGCCAGCCGCGGCAGCCGGAGCGAGCTGTCCTCACCGGCCAGACAGCTTTGGGGCGAGGCGTCGGTCAACAAAAACAGATCCAGGTCGAAACCGGCCCCGTGGCTGAGCTGGGCGCTCAGGTCGGCCGTTTCGGCCAGTTCGAGTCGGAAGATGGCTTCGGGTCCGGTTTCGGGCCAGTCACGCCGGCAGGCATAGCGGTTGACCCGCGCCGACCAGTTGCGGGTGTCGTCGGCCAGCGTTTGACCGCACATGAGCGGCACGGCCATGTCCACGGCCAGGACGGCCGGGGTAGGCGTTGGCGTAGGGAAGAGGGTGGGTGTGGGCGTGAAGGTCGGGGTAGCGCCGGGGGTGGGGGTTGTCGTCACCGTTGGAGTCGGTGTGACCGTGGCCGTCGGCGTGGGCGTCGGCGTGACTGTGGGCGTTGGGCCCGGCGTCGGGGTGGGCGGTTGCAAAACGTACTCAATAACGAGACGGGGACGTTTGTCCACAGCCGTGGATTGCGACGAGTGGAGGGCATAGGCCACGCGTGCGCCTTCCAGGCCGGTCAGGAACATGCCGAAATTGGCCACGCCTCCCGTATGCCAGGCCTGCACCAGAGAGGTCACATCCCATTCGTAGGTCTGGTTGACCTGGTCCATGCGCACGACATCCACCGGGGTCATGTCGCGGTCGGCTGGGCTGCCGGCGCCCGGACCGCCCCAGGGGTTGCCGGCGGCGGCTTCCAGCCAGGTAGCCGTGTTGACATCCCAAGCCCGGCGCATCCGAAACACGCCGATGTGGGCCGGATTGGCGTTCGAGCGCATGAAGGTGGTCAGGCGCAGCCGCGCCCGCCAGATGACGGCATGGGCCGGCAGCGGACTCAAGTCGAAACGCAGCAGGGTGCCCGATTGCCCCACCGCGCGCACCTCCAATTCGGGCGTGTTGCTGTAGTTCGTGGTCGGCGCAAAGGAGTTGAGCCAGGTATCGAGGACGCCGGTATAGCCATTGAGGCCCTGGCTGAGGATGAGGGTGTTCGGCGTCGGCTCGTCGGCAAAACGCAAGCGGCCGAATCGCTCCCAGTGGGAACTCGTGGACAGACCCTGCCAGATGTACTTGAGATCCCAGGAATCGCCGTCGTCATCATCGCGCAGGGCAAAGGTGAAGCCGATGACCTTGCCGGGGACGATGGGGTCGTTGTGGAACACAGAGAGGGGAATGGCGGCCTCGACCACCCAGCCATCGCGCAAAGGGCCAACGAAAGCGTTCAGCGTCGTGGGCACACCGAAATCGGTGATGCGGCCATCGGGATTGAAGGTGTACTGATGGTCGCCAGGATCGCGGCCGGTCAGGTTGTGGTCGCCGTCGAAACTCAGCTCGATCTCATCGTCCTTCCAGACTTCGGGGGAATCGTTCATGAGGAAGTCGTCGAACACCCGCGCCGCCACATAGAGGTAGGTGCTATCCCACCCCAATTGTAGATACATCGAGGCATCGGCCGCCGGCGGATAGGGCGGACCGCCCTCTTTGAACTCGGCCGTGTCGGCATTGAGTTCGATGAAAGGGAACAAAAACCACTCATCGAGCCGACCGTCGAGGGTGGGGGGCCGGGTAAAACGATGGGCTTGGACCATCAGGCCCACACCACCCGGAGCGGCCGCAGTAGGCAAGGCAGACGCTGCGGCGACGATGACCAGGATCATCACCAGGATGGGTACGACACGTCGGCAAGCGGAGAACATGGGGTGAGGGGAGATGGGGGAGTTTGGGGGTCGTTCCGATGACCAGTTACCAACTCCCCACAGTATAAGCCGACGGCGTGAAAAGGAGATGAAGGGATTGACCGGGCAAAATGACGATTTATTAATCCATCACGTAACGACTCAGGACGATGATGGTCCAGATTCCGCCAGGGTTCCACCCTAAGTAAACAAAAAATGTAGAGCCAGATGCCATCTTGCCCCACGTGATACGCTCACCATTCCGATTGGCCCCAACGGCCCGTCGTTGTGAAAAGCCTGCGGTGAATTTTGCCAAATGCCGCACCACACCCGGCGCAGGGCAACGTTTCGAGAGGCGAAGGGCCCATCACCCCTCACACAAAAAAGAGCGCCGGTCGCTCGCCTCGACCGACGCTCAAACACCGTTGAGAGGCATTGCGGGTGCCCTCATCGCCGCTCTTGCTCTGCACAGCCTCTCACTTCAGTATATGACCTCAGAAGCCGATTTTTGGCAATTCGGAGAGAGAAATTTTTCCCTATTTTTCGGCCTCTGCTGGCCGCACCCACAAGTGATGGCCTTCCCTCCGGGTGATGACCACCCGGCTCCCAGCCTCGATGGGTCCACCCTCAGCCGTGGCCTGCCACAGCGTGCCCAGGGCCAGTACCATCCCATCGGGGTCGAGCCGGGTGCGGGCCACGGCCTGGCTGCGGCGCAGGGCTTCATCGCCGCTAACGCTGGGTTGACGTTGGGTCTGGATGACCAACCGCAAGGCCACGGCCACGAACAGGCCCATGGCCGCGGCCAGCCCGATGATCGCGGCCCAGGGGATCGGGTAATAGGGCGTGTTGAAGAGCATAGCCGTACCGATGACGAACGAAACGAGACCGGCCACGGTCAAGATACCGCCGGAATGGGCTTTCAACTCCACGGCAAAAAGGGCAAAGGCCACGACGATGAAGGCCAACCCAGCCCAGTTCGCCTCCAACGTCCCCAACGAGTAAAAGGCCAACAACAGGGCGATGATCCCGATGGCGCCGGCCACATAACCGCCCGGTGCGCTCAACTCGTAAAGCAGCGCGTTCAGCCCCAGGGTCAGCAGGATGGCCGCTACCACCGGGTTGCTCAGGACGGCCAGGAACTGCTCGAAGAAATTGGGTTCAAAGTCCACCGGCTCGGCGTCGGCAAGATGGAGTACACGCTCCCCGTCGGGCATCATCACTTTGGCGCCGTCTAACTGTTCGAGCAGGCTCCGGATGTCGGGAGCGATGACGTCAATGGCGCCGATGGCCAGGGCCTCTTCGGCCGTGGAAGCCGTGGCCGCCGTCACCGTCTCGGCAGCCCAACGCACCACGGCCTCCCCGCGGCGGGTGGCCAGGGAACGGGCCATGGCCGCCACGGCCTGTTCGGCCTTGGCCTGCGCCGTCTCCGGCAATTCCTCGCCGCTGGCCGAAACGGGACTGGCCGCGCCGATCAGCGTTTCCGGCGCCATGGCAGCCAAATGCCCGGCCAGGGTGATGAGGGTGCCGGCCGAAGCGGCCCAAGCTCGCGCCGGCGAGACGTAGACGATGACAGGCACCGGCGACTGCTCGATGGCCTGAACGATGCGACGGGTGATGTCAACCGAACCGCCCGGTGTATCGAGGGCGAAGACCACGGCTTCGGCGCCCATCGTCTCGGCCCGCTGCAGCCCGCGCTCCAGATACGACAACATGGCCGGCGTGACGGGACCGGAAAAGCGCAGCACCAGCACCTGGCGCGGGCCATCGGCCGCTACAGGGGCCATCTGACCGACCACGAAAGCGCTCAACAGACACAACCACAGCCAAAGGAACAGAACTTTTTTCATAGCGACCTAGCGGAGAGCCCGAGAAAGAAAATGCCACGGGACATCTCGCACCCTCTATTCTATCAGAAATCGGTCCGGGCGCGGCATCGCAGCTTCCAAAGCGGAAAACGTGGGGATAACTCCGGGATTACGGCGTGGACAACCGGTGGCAAGAACGGGCAAAATGTGCCTCCCACAGCGGAAAACTCGAGAAAGCTGCGCTCAGCGCCGGTGACGCTCCTACGCTCCCCCATGTCCACATCTTGGGGCGCCTCTTCCGGCACCTACAAGCCGTAGAAGGCCTCGTCGCCGGCGTTTACGAAGCCATGCGCCTCCAGGGGAAAACGTTGCTCGTGTTTTTCCCCAGGCCCATTGCCGCTCATCCCCTACCCATTGAAGGGCGCCGGCCGTTGCCTCTACATCTTGTGGTGCAGTCGTTTGTGCGCCCAGGTTATCCACATATCCCCGACGCCTACGAAAACAACGACCCAAGAACACACACAACGCGGGGATTTTTTCCTGAAACGTTGTCCGCTCATGGCGACCATGGGCAGTTTACGCGCGGTACTTTTAATTTTGTTATGTCAAATTGGGCTTGACACCGCCTCCTGCTTCGCGTATAGTAGGGATGGTTACGCACCCCAAGGAATTAGTAGACGACCAAGACTCGCTACCTTATCTGTCAAGCAAGCCACTGTTGATTTGCAAAAAGCAAAACAACAGAAGGCTAAGCGGGGCAAACGATAAGAGGCGAGAAGAGAGCGCAAAAGCCTGGCAACATACCAAAGATTCCAATCTGCGGTATCCGGGAAGTGGGACTGAAAGTCTCCAAAGGGCGCTCTAGAAGGGGAGAAGTCGAAAGTTCCTAGGGGTCGTAACTTTTTTAATGCCCATGTTCGGTCTTCATCTGCCGATTGGGACGATCGCCGGGGTGAAAGACGAAGGGCGACGGACGAAGGGTTTTTCGCCTTCCGTCATTTAGGGGCTAGACCAGTGGCCGGAAGAAGAGTCCGTTCCGAAAAAACGGGCGTTTTTACAGGGCTTCGGGTTTCAACACACCCACAAACGGCAAATTCCGGTACTGCTCGCGGTAATCCAATCCGTAACCGACGACGAACAGGTCGGGAAGACGAAAACCCAGGTAGCGCGGTTTGATGTCCACCAGCCGACGGCTGGGCTTGTCAAACAACACGGCCACGTGCAGGCTGGCGGGGTTGCGGGTTTGCAACAGGCGCAAGAGGTAGTTCAGGGTCAGGCCGGTGTCAATCATGTCCTCGACGAAAATGACATGCCGGCCTTGTAAGGGGGTTTCCAGGTCTTTGGTGATGCGCACCACGCCGTGTTCGCGCGTTTCCGGGCTGTAGCTGGAGATGGCCATGAAGTCCACTTCGAGAGGGATATGAACGGCGCGCAAGAGGTCGGCCATGAAAAAGAGAACGCCTTTGAGCACACCGACAAAAAGCGGCCGCAAATCGCCGTAGTCGTAGGCGATTTGCGCGCCCATTTCGCGAATACGTTGCTGAATGGCTTCGCTTTCGATCAGCACCCGACTGATGTCGCGGGCATAGGTTTCGGGAATAGGGCCGGGCAGGGGACGGGCCATCAGCTATCCTTCTCCGATGGAGCAGAGCCAACAGGCCTGGGCAGGGCGTATTTCAGCGCCAACTGTTGCAAGTCACGGCGGTTGAGCAATTTGATGTTGATATCGGGATACAGCTCCTTCAGTCGGCGGATTTTGCGGTTCTTGAGATGGTTCAGGCGGGAGGACTGGGCCGTCAGTTCAACGTACAGGTCGAGGTCGGGGGGGTAGAAATCGGGCGAGAAGGCGGAGCGGATGCTGCCGTCGGGGTTGTATTCGAGGGGAAACGTGCGCGGCTCGTACTCCCAGCGGATGCCGTAGAAGTCGAGCAAGCGGGCAAATTCGCGTTCGCTGGGGTGTTGAAAGGCGATCTCGTCAACGGTGGGCATAGGCCAAAGCGCAACCCAGGGGGATACTCCTCTATTCTAGCACGGCCGCCTGCCGGGCCCATTATCCGCGATCCCACCAGGCCCCTCTGTGGGCTTGACGCTCACGAAGACTTAGTGTAAAATGTACACGAACTGTCGTCCTACCCGTCTTTCCACTCAAGGAGGTCTGACCATGTCCAACGTGGTGCTGGTTGTTGATATGCAGAACGGGTTCGTGGACCCGAAAGGAACGCTCTATGTGGGTGAAACGGCCCGGGCCATCATCCCCAAAATCCGCAACCTGGTGGAGGCGGAGAAGGCGCGCGGGAGCACCATCATCTTCACCGCCGACACCCATGACCCGGATGACCTGGAGTTTCGGATGTGGCCGCCCCACTGTGTGCGCGGCACCTGGGAGAACGAGATCATTCCGGAACTGGCCGACCTGGCCGCCGAGGCGACCATCCAACGCAAACGCCGCTACAGCGCCTTTTTCGAGACGGATCTGGCCGAGCGTTTGCAAGCGTTGCAACCCGAGCATGTGTTGGTCACAGGGGTTTGTACGGATATCTGCGTGATGCACACCGCGGCCGACCTGCGCAACCGCGATTACGAGGTCGTGGTCGTCGGCGATGCCGTGGCTACCTTCGACCCGCAGGCGCACGAGTTCGCCCTGCGCCACATGGAGAAAATCCTGGGCGCTCAGGTGGTGTCCAGCTACGAGTCGTGGCAGAAGGAGCCGGCCCATGCAACCGCCCCTTGACGACCGTTTTGCCCCTCATCCCATGACGTTGGCGGGGGATAACGCCGACATCTACTTTTTGCGCACCAAGGCCATTCTCGACGCCGAAGGTCTCAATCCCATCGTCAGCATGGAAGTCTTCTGCCGGCAACACGGCATCCTGGCAGGGATGCATGAAGTCCATGCCCTGCTGGCGCGAGTCCTACCGCCTGAAGCCGAGGTCTGGAGCCTGGAGGAAGGCGACACCTTCTCGCCGCTGGAGGTCGTTCTGCGCATCACCGGGCCGTATGCCAGTTTCGCCGCCTACGAGACGGCCTATCTGGGCATCTTGGCCCACGAATCGGGCTGGGCGACGGCCGCCCGTGCCTGTGTCGAGGCCGCCGCACCGGTGCCGGTCATCAGCTTTGGCGCCCGTCATGTCCATCCCGAAATCTCGGCGCGAATGGAATACGCGGCCATCGTCGGTGGATGCGTATCGTGTGCGACGCCGGCCGGCGCTCGGCTGGCCGGGGTGACGCCGTCGGGCACGCTGCCCCATGCCCTCATCCTGTGCATGGGGGATACGGTGGATGCCATCCTCGCCTTCGACCGTCACATTGACCCCAGCGTGCCCCGCATCGCCCTGGTGGACACCTTCAAGGACGAGGCCGAAGAGAGTCTGCGCGTGGCCCAAGCCCTGGGCAAACGCCTGTGGGGCGTCCGCCTCGATACCCCCTCGGAGCGCGGGCGGGTGACGGCCGAGCTGGTCAAGGAGGTGCGGGCGCGGTTGGACCAGGCCGGTTTCGGGCACGTGCGCATCGTCGTCAGCGGCGGCATCACTCCGGAGCGGATCGCCTACTTCAAGGCGGCGGGCGCGCCGGTGGATGCCTATGGCGTCGGCAGCAGCATCTCGGCGGCGCCGCCCATTGACTTCACGGCCGATATCAAGATGATCAACGGCCGCCCGGTGGCCAAGCGCGGTCGCATCCCCGGCATCACCCCCAACCCTCGCCTCAAACGCTTCCTTTGGACGTGAACTTCGTGGGGGTGGGGAGACCCTTTCGCTCCCCGCCCCCGTGTTTTTTGTGAACCGGAAAGCGTAGAAAAACTCCGTCTTTCGTCCTTTTACGTGCTTCGCTCCTCTTCGGGCGGGTTGATGATCTTGATGATTTTGGTCAGCAAGCTGAAGACGAATTGCGGTCGGAACCCGGCGATGAAGGCGATCAGGCAGGGGAAGAGCTGAACCTCGCGGGCCAGGGCCGTGGCCGCGGGTTGCGTGGCCTGGAGCGAAAGCAGACCCGTGTAGATGATCAGAAACGTGACCCCACCCAAGATCAGCCCCATGATCGGCTGGACAATGTACCACATGACGTGCTGGCGCTCGAAGTCCTGGCGTTCGGACACGTGCATCCACAGGATGTAGAGCGCGCCGACAACGCCGCCAATGCCGCCCCACACGAAGGTGGCCCAAAAGCCGACGGCCGTGAACACGCCCTGGTTTGGCTCGGAACTGCCCACCAAGCGCGCCAAGAAGGCCGAAAACTCGGTGCTGTAGGCCAGTAAGCCCAAAAAGGAAAAGACAAACAGGACGAGGACGATGAGTTCGTACAAAAACACCCGCCAGCCGTAGTGTTCGCCCCACTTTTCGGCGTTCTCGATGCGGTTGTAGAGGAGATAGGCCTGGCGGACCTTGTACTCGGCTTCGACGAAGTCCTGCGGTTGCTCCAGAAGGATGGTGCGGGCCTGGCGCAGCAGGCTCAGCGCCTGGCTGCTGATGTCGGGGCGGTTGCTCAGGTTGATCGGGATGTCCCGATAGAGCTCGTCAATCTGGGCGTGGAGCTCGTCGATCCGCTTTTTCTCGATGCGGGTGAGGACGCGCTGTTCGACTTCGGGGGGCCGTTCGCGGGGCGGGGTAGGTTCTTCGATAACCGGTTCGGGACGAGGCGCAAAAGGCGACTGTGGCCGCACCGTTTCCGGCGCCAGCTCGGCCGCGGTCATCGGCACCTCGGTGAGAGGTCCGGTGATGGTAACGCGGGGCCGCGGCGTGGTCGGCACTTCGACGGCGGCCGGGGTGGGCGCTGGCCTGGGCGTTACCGGCGGGGTGGGCGCTGGCCTGGGCGTTACCGGCGGGGTGGGCGCTGGCGGCGTGGGGGCGACCGGTGGGGTCGTGGGTGCCGGGGTAGGCG
>JAOADB010000135.1 GCA_026417535.1 Caldilineales bacterium | reverse complement strand
AGCGGGTTCGTCCGAGGGCGGAGCCACGCCCGGTCCGGCCTCTCATCACCCGGAGCGCAGCGGCGCGGTGCGTTCGTTTGCGCCGACAGGGCATCGCCACGAGGCCGAAGTGGCCCAGGCGTTGGGGCGGGACGATGTGTACCTCTCGGTGACGAGCATCGAGCTCGTGCGCGGGGTGCTGGCCACGGCCCATGCCTGGGTGCAACCGGGCTTGAACGATAAGGACCTGTGGCGGGCCTATCGGGCCGCCTACGGCCAGGAACCCTTTGTCCGCATCGTGCACGAGCGCAGCGGCATCTACCGGCATCCCGAGCCGAAACTGCTGGCCGGCACCAACCTGGCCGATGTGGGCTGGGATCTCGACCCCGGCACGGGCCGTCTGGTGGCCCTGGCCGCCATTGACAACCTGGGCAAAGGCGCAGCCGGCAGCGCCGTCCAATGCCTGAACCTGATGATGGGCTGGGACGAAACCGCCGGTCTCACCTTCCCAGGGCTTCATCCCTAATCCGTCCTGCAAACGGCCCCAGGCCGAGACGAACGGCCCCAGGCCGGGACGAAGGACGACCGACGAATGACGAAACCCCTTCGTCCTCCGTCATTCGTCCTACCATCGGCCAAACCCCGCAATCAACGCCAAACCCAGTACCCAGTATCCAGTATCCAGTACCCAGTATCCAGTACCCAGTTCCCCCCATGCCTCCCCTCGTCATCAAAATCGGCGGCAGTCACGGTGTGGACATGGCAGCCGTGACTGCCGATGTGGCGACGCTGGCCGCCCAGGGCCGACCGGTCGTCCTCGTCCACGGCACCTCGGCCGCGGCGGATGATCTGGCCCGTCGCGTGGGCCTGCCCGTGCGCCAGCTCGTCTCCCCTACAGGCCATGTCAGCCGCTATACCGACCCCGAAACGCTGGAAATCTACGTCGCCGCCGCGGCCGGACAGGTCAACAAACGGCTGGTGGCGGCTCTGCAGGGCCTGGGCTGTCAGGCCGTGGGCCTGTCGGGCGTGGACGGCCGTCTCCTGCTGGCCGAGCGCAAAACGGCCGTGCGCACGGTCGAGAACGGTCGGCAGCGCATCGTGCGCGACGACTACACCGGTCGGCTCGTGGCAGCCAATGCTGACCTGTTGCGCCTGTTGCTGGCCCACGGCTACACCCCGGTCATTGCCCCGCTGGCCTTGGGCCAGGAGGCCGAACGGCTCAATGTGGACGGCGACCGGGCAGCGGCGTTGCTCGCGGCGGCCCTTGGCGCCGAGACCCTGGTCATCCTCAGCAACGTGCCGGGCCTGTTGGCCGCGTTTCCCGATGAGCGCAGCCTGGTACGGCATGTGCCGGTCGAACGGCTCGATTGGGCCGAGGAGCTGGCCGCGGGGCGAATGAAACGCAAAATCCTGGCCGCGCGCGAGGCGCTGGCCGGTGGCGTCAGCAGCGTCATCATCGCCGACGCGCGCGCTCCCAACCCGGTCCAACACGCGTTGGCCGGCGCCGGCACCTGGCTGGGCGCGACTCCGCCGGCCGTGCACCCGATTCCGGACGAGGCGGCCTATGCTTGAGACGGCGGATGCCATCATCGCAGCCGAAGCGCGGCACACGGCCGGGGTCTATCCCAAGCGGCCCCTCGTCATCGTGGGGGGTCAAGGCGCCCGCGTGTGGGACATCGAGGGCCGCGCCTACATTGACTGTGTGGGCGGCCAGGGCGCGGCCAACCTCGGCCATGCCCATCCGGCGGTCGTTGCCGCCGTGACGGAACAGGCGGCGCGGCTCATCACCTGCCCGGAGATTTTCTACAACGACCGCCGCGCGGCGTTGCTATCCGCCCTGACCGCGGCGGCGCCGCCCGGCCTGACCCGCGCCTTCCTTTGCAATTCGGGCGCCGAAGCCGTCGAGGCGGCCATCAAGTTCGCCCGCGTGAGCACCGGGCGGACCAACGTCGTGGCGGCGATGCGCGGCTTTCATGGCCGCACCTTCGGCGCCCTTTCGGCCACGTGGGAGCCCCAATACCGCCGGCCTTTTGAACCCCTCGTGCCGGGCTTCCGTCATGTGCCCTTCAACGATGCCGCGGCCCTGGCGCAGGCCATCGGCCCCGATACGGCCGCAGTTCTGCTCGAAATCGTCCAGGGTGAAGGCGGCGTGCGACCGGCCGACCCGGCTTTTCTGCACAGCGCACAGGCCCTCTGCCGGGAACGAGGGGCCTTGCTCATCGTGGACGAAGTCCAAACCGGTTTCGGCCGCACCGGCCGCCTGTTCGCCTGCGAACACTTCGGCATTGAACCCGACCTGATGGCCGTGGCCAAGTCCATGGCGGGCGGCCTGCCCATGGGCGCCTGCCTGATCGGCGAACGGGTGGGCGAATTGCCCAAACTGAGCCACGGCAGCACCTTCGGCGGCAACCCTCTGGCCTGCGCTGCAGCGTTGGCCACGCTGGAGGTCATCTGCAATGAGGGGTTGGTCGAACGCGCTGCCGTTCACGGCGCCTACCTGCTGGAACGGCTGCGCGGTCTCGATTCACCCTTCATCCGCGACGTGCGCGGGCTGGGGCTGCTGGTGGGGATCGAGCTGAAAACGCGGGTCACGCCCGTGCTCCAGGGCCTGCAGGCTCGCGGCGTGCTCGCCCTTCCCGCCGGCGCCACCGTCCTGCGGCTGTTGCCGCCCCTGGTCATCACCCGAGACGACCTCGACCTCGTTGTCGCTGCGATTCGCGATACCCTTGACGAACTCGTTTCCCATGCCACGGAGGAGTAAACGATGCCCCTTGACCGCTATTTCATCATCGAATCCACCCTGCGCGAAGGCGAACAATTCGTCGGCGCCCAGTTCACCCGCGAGCAGAAAATCCGCATCGCCCAGGCCCTGGACGAATTCGGCGTCGAGTACCTGGAACTGACCTCGCCCCTGGCCTCGCCGGCCAGTTTGGCCGATCTCAAGACCATCGTTGGCCTGGGCCTGCGCGCCCGCATCCTCACCCACATCCGCTGCCATAAGGACGATGCCGCCGTGGCCCTTGAGACGGGCGTGGACGGGATTGACGTCGTCATCGGTACGTCGTCCCAGCTGCGGCGTTTCAGCCATGGCAAGAGCATTGACGAGATCATCGACCTGGCCTCGGAGGTGCTGACCTGGATCCGCAGCCAAGCGCCGGATATCGAGCTGCGCTTCAGCACCGAGGACTCCTTCCGCAGCGAAGAGAAGGACCTGTTGCGGGTCTATCTGGCCGTGGATCGATTGGGGGTGGTCAACCGATTGGGCATTGCCGATACGGTGGGCATCGCTACGCCTTCGCAGGTGGCCCGGTTGGTGGGCACCCTGCGTCGTTTGACCCATTGCGACATCGAATTCCACGGCCATAACGACTCGGGCTGCGCCGTGGCCAACGCCTTCATGGCCCTGGAGGCCGGCGCCACCCACATTGACACCTCGGTCTTGGGCATTGGCGAACGCAACGGCATCACGTCCCTGGGCGGATTCATCGCCCGCATGGCCACCTACGACCGGGCGGCCACCCGGGCCAAGTATCGACTGGAGCGCTTGCGAGACATCGAGCTGATGGTGGCGGACATGGTGGGCGTGGACATTCCCTTCAATAACTGCATCACGGGCTTCAGCGCCTTCACCCACAAAGCCGGCATCCACGCCAAGGCCATCCTCAACGCGCCGGAGACCTACGAAGCCCTTGACCCGACCGATTTCGGTCTGACCCGCTACATCTCGATTGCCCATCGTCTGACGGGTTGGAACGCGGTGAAAGCGCGGGCCGAGCAGCTCGGTCTGCAACTCGACGATGACCGGGTCAAGGCCCTGACCCGCCACATCAAGGCCCTGGCCGACGAAAAACCACTGGCCCTGGACGACGTGGACGAGATGCTGCGGATGTGGGCCAACGGCCATCACGGTTGAGGAGGCGGATATGGGCATGACCTTTGCCGAAAAAGCCCTCGCTCGCGCGGCCGGTCGGGACCGGGCCGCCGCCGGCGACATCCTGGACGTGCGGCCGGATTGGGTGCTCAGCCACGACAACACGGCCGCCATCGCCCGCATGTTCGCCCAATTGGGCCTGGCGCGCGTGCGCCATCCCGAACGGCTGGTCATCACCCTCGACCATGCCGTGCCGGCGCCCACAACCCAACACGCGGCCAACCATGCCGAGATCCGTCGCTTTGTCGCCGAACAAGGCATCATCCACTTTTTTGAAGCCGGGCGCGGCATTTGTCATCAAGTTCTGAGCGAGGAAGGGCTGGTCTGGCCGGGGCAGGTCATCTTGGGTGCGGATAGCCACACCACCCATTTCGGCTGGCTGGGCGCTTTCGGCGCGGGCATTGGCCGCAGCGAGGTGGCGGCCCTGTGGGCGACGGGCGAGCTCTGGCTGCGGGTGCCGGAGACGATGCGGATCGAGCTGCGCGGGGAACTCCCTCCCGGTGTGACGGCCAAAGACCTGGGCCTGTGGCTGCTTCAGGCCATCGGCGCCGACGGCGGACTCTACCGCGCCATCGAATTCACCGGCCCCGGCGTTGGTCGCCTCAGCCTGGAGAGTCGAATGGTTTTGCCCAACCTGATGGCCGAGGCCGGGGTGAAAAGCGCCTACATGCCGCCGGATGAGGCGGTTTTTTCGTGGTTGGCGGAACGGGTCGTTGCTCGGTGCGGGGGTTCGATAGCCCATCACTATACGAAAATCGCGGATTCCGCCCTCTACCCCGACCCCGACGCCGCCTACGCTGCCCACCTCCTCGTCGAACTCGACGCGCTGGAACCCGCCGTGGCCTGTCCCCATAGCCCCGATCATGTCAAACCCCTCTCGGAAGTCGCGGGCGCCCGCGTCCACCAAGCCTTTCTGGGCACCTGCACCAACGGCCGCCTGGAAGACTTGGCTGCCGCCGCAGCCGTCTTAGGCCATGGCACCGACCGCATCCACCGCCTCGCCCCTGGCACACGCTTGCTGGTCATCCCCGCCTCCAGTGAGGTCTATCGCCAGGCCCTGGCCGCCGGCTACATCGAGACCTTTCTCCAGGCCGGGGCCATGATCGGAACGCCCGGTTGCGGTCCGTGCATGGGCAACCACATGGGTATTCCGGCGCCGGGCGAGGTCGTCATCAGCAGCGGCAACCGCAACTTCCGCGGACGCATGGGCACCGCCGAAAGCGAGGTCTATCTGGCCAACCCGGCCGTAGTCGCTGCCAGCGCCGTCCTCGGCCGTATCGCCGACCCGCGCGAGCTGCTGGACGGCCGCCGGTCGCCCAACGGGCACGGCGGCCGTCGCGCCGTCACCGTCCTGCCGACGGGCGCGGCGCCCCTCTCGCCCGCCCCACCCTGTGCCGAGACGACAGCGAGGCCGCCGACGGGCCAGCAGCTGACCGGCCGGGTCTGGAAGTACGGCGACAACGTCAACACGGACGTCATCTTCCCCGGCAAGTACACCTACACCCTCAAAACTCCGGCCGAATGGGCGCAACACGCGCTGGAGGACCTGGACCCGACCTTTGCGGCCCACGTGCAGCCCGGCGATATCATCGTCGCCGGCCGCAACTGGGGTTGCGGTTCCAGCCGGGAACAGGCCGTGGGATGCCTGGTGGCGGCGGGTGTGCGGGTCATCATCGCCGCCAGTTTCGCCCGGATTTACTTCCGCAACGCCGTCAACGCCGGCTTACTGCCCATCGTCTGCCCGGAAGCCGTGGCCGTCATCATGCCAGGCGAGACGGTGACGGTGGACCTCGACCGTCATCTCGTCCTTTGTCAGGCCGGCGCCTTTCCATTCCCGCCCCTCTCCCCTTCCCTACGGGCCATCATCGCCGCTGGCGGCCTGATTCCCATGCTGCGGGCGCGGACCGCCGCTTCTCGCGAGGGGGAAGGGCAAACGACGGCAGACAACGACATTTCGCGCCGTTCGGTTTCCGTTTTGGCCGAACCGTTATCCAAACACTCCGGATGATAGGTGCTATGACTACGCGAAACATCAACACACTCCGGATGATAGGTGCTATGACTGCGCGAAACATCAACAGCCTCAACGGCTTTGAGCTCCTCTACTCCCTGGTCGGCATCCCCTCCGTGTCCGGACAAGAGGCTGGCGCAGCCCATTTCCTGGCCCATTGGATGGCGGCCCACGACTTCGACGAGGCCTTCGTGGACGCATCGGGCAGCGCCGTGGGTGTCCGCGACGGCGGTGCCGATGCCGACGGCCGCCGTCGGGACCTCATCCTCCTGGGCCATATTGACACCGTGCCCGGCCTGGTGCCAGTGCGGATCGAGGACGGCCGGCTCTACGGCCGGGGGGCCGTGGATGCCAAAGGCCCGCTGGCGGCCTTTGCCGTGGCGGCCAGCCAGGTGCCGCCGCGACCGGGCTGGCGGCTCATCGTCATCGGCGCCACCGAAGAAGAAACGGTGACCTCGAAGGGCGCCCGCCATGCCCTTGGTCAGTACCGACCCGACCTGGTGGTCATCGGCGAGCCGAGCGGTTGGGACCGGGTGACGCTGGGCTACAAGGGTCGGCTGCTGACCGATGTATGGGTGCGGCGGACGGTGGCGCATACGGCCAGCCCGGCGCCGACGGCCTGCGAGGCGGCCGTGGACTACTGGCAACGGGTGCGCAGCCGTTTGGAAGCGGTCAACACCGGCCGCGAGCGGCCCTGGGACCGGGTGCTGGCGGCCTTGCGCAGTTTCGACTCCGCCACCGATGGCCTGGAACAGTCCGCGCATCTGCTGTTGGGCTTTCGTCTGCCGCCCGACTTCGGACCGGAGGCGCTGAAGGCCCTGCTGCAGGCGGCGGGCGAGGGGATCGAGGGTCTCGAACTGCGCTTTTGGGGCGATGAGGTGGCCTATCAAAGCGACAAGAATAACCCGTTGGTGCGGGCGTTCCTGGCCGCCATCCGCAGCCAGGGTGGACGACCCGGATTCGTGCTGAAGACGGGAACATCCGACATGAACATCGTCGGGCCGGTGTGGCGTTGCCCCATCATCGCCTACGGACCTGGCGACAGCACCCTTGACCACACTCCCGACGAGTACATCGCGCTGGCCGAGTGGGAGCGAGGCGTGGCCGTGTTGCGGACGGCGCTGGACCTGCTGATGTCCTCGGACGTTTGAACGTTCCGGATGCTACAATCGGCCGTATGACAGTAGCCGTTCGTCCACCGGAGCCGGTCTTCATTCTCGGTTTCCCGATCCATCCCGTCACCTACGCGTCGTTTCTGGACCTGGTGGCGGCCTTCATCGCCGAGGGCCTGCCGCGCCAGGTCTGCACGGCCAACCCGGAGTTCATCATGACTGCCCGGCGCCGGCCCGATTTTGCCGAGGTGCTGCGCAAGGCCGACTTGGTGTTGCCCGACGGGGTCGGGTTGTTGTGGGCGGCGCGGCGGCAAGGCACGCCTCTACCCGAACGCGTGACCGGTTCCGACGGGATCTACCATCTCGCCGCGCGGGCGGCAACCGCCGGCTGGCGGCTCTTCCTGTTGGGGGCCGAACCAGGCGTAGCCGCGGCGGCGGCCGAGCGGCTGCAAGCGCGGTATCCGGGCCTGATCGTGGCCGGGACGTATCCCGGCTCGCCCTCCGACGCCGACTATCCAGCCATTGCCGACCGCATCCGGGCGACCCGGCCCGATATCCTGCTCGTGGCCTACGGCGCGCCGGCCCAAGACCTGTGGATCGCCCGGCACAAGGACGAGCTAGGGGTGCCGGTGAGCATCGGCGCTGTCTCTTATACACATCT
>JAOADB010000134.1 GCA_026417535.1 Caldilineales bacterium | reverse complement strand
CCGGCCGTGGCCCCGCGCACGATGTCGCCGATGAAGCCGCTGCCGTCGCCGGGACCGCTGTTGAACCAGCTGATGGAGTGGACGATGACGCGCACGCCCTGGCTACGAGCATAGGTGACGGCGTTGGCCAGCTCGATGTCGGTGCTGAAAGCCAGCAGATAGAGTTGGGCCGCGGGCGCAATGTCGTACACGATTTCGGCCACGGCGCTGCCGTGATCGGTGGTCTCGAACTGGCCGTCGGCCCGGAAATTGAAGGTGCTGATGTTGCCCAACTCACCCTGGCTCACCAAATTCGCCCAGCCGCGGAAGCCCTGGTCAATGACGGCGATGCGCACGCCGGCGCCGTTCCAGCCCTGGGCCTGCCAGGTGCTGACGCCCGCCGGCAACAACCCCTCGCTGATGAGGG
This sequence comes from Caldilineales bacterium, assembly GCA_026417535.1. Taxonomy (GTDB): domain Bacteria; phylum Chloroflexota; class Anaerolineae; order J102; family J102; genus SSF26. The sequence continues at coordinate 9,261 of JAOADB010000134.1, read as the reverse complement.
CCGGCCAATGGGGATAGGGGCCGCGGATACGGGTCACGCCCGGCGCGGCGGCCAGTTCGAAGAGCCGCTCGCGCGGGATACGAACCTGGTAATGGCGCTCGTATTGCGTTTCGAGCACGGCCCCGGCGGGCAGGGTCGGCGGCGACGCGGCCTCGACGATCAGGCGCAGTTCATCGGCGCCGGCCCAGACGCCCAGGGCCTCGGCCGCCGCGATCTGCGCCGGTTCGAGCCGGGAGGCCGTCGCAAGGGCCAGGATGGCGCTTTCCACCACGGGCGATGATCGTTCCGGCGCGGCCGCCGCAGCCGTGGTGAGCATGAGGACGGTAATGACGAGGATGGCAACCCCGCGCCCCAGACGCGCCAGACGGCGCTGTGGCGTCAGGTGATGACGGATGTTCATGATGAGTTCAGCAGGGGAACCGGGGATCGTGCGTTCCGGCCGACAGCCTAAGGTTGAGACGAAAGACGAAAACCCTTCCGTCCCTCGTCTGTCGTCCTATCCCTCGGACCAAGGTCGGGACGGAAACGGACGCCATCCCAGACATCGGTTGAGTCGTTATCGCACGGGGATGAAGCCGATGCCGATGGCGCCGGGGCCGGCGTGGACGGCCAGGGCCGGGCCGATCTCACCGACGAGGATGTGTTCGCGCGGGAAGGCCGCGGCCGCAGCCAGGGCATCGGCCACGGCTTGGGCCAGCTCGGGCCGGCGGGTATGGCCGACTGCGGCCATGAAGACCCGTCCGGGCGGCACCCGCTCGATCAGCGACTGCACCCCGCGGCGCATGCTACGGGCGGCGCCTTCCAGGCCGATGGTGCCCTCGCGGATGGCCAGGATGGGCTTGATGGCGAGCAGGCTGCCCATGCGTTTGATGGCGGCGATGACCGGGGCCAGCCGACCGCCCCGCTGCACGGCTTCCAGGCTTTCGAGGACAAAGCCGACCCACAACCGGGCCCGCAGGTCGGTCAGTTCGGCCAGGATGGTCTCGGCCCCGGCGCCGGCTTCGGCCCGCCGGGCGGCATGAAGGGCGAGCAGGCCCTCGCCCAACGACACCGACCACGAGTCGAAAACGCGAACACGGCCGCCGAATTCGGCCGCGGCCAAGACGGCGCCGTTGTAGGTGGCGCTGTGGCGACCGGTGATGGTGAGGGCGATGACCTCATCCGCCCGTTCCAGGGCGGCTGTAAACGCGTCGGCCCAGGCACCGGCGCCCGGCGCAGCGCTTTGCGGCGGCGGGCCTTGTTCATAGCGCGCCCAAAACTGCTCGCGCGTGGCGGGGGTATCGAGGAGTTCTTCGTCGCCGAAACGAGCGATGAGCGACACCAGGCCGATGCCATACCGCTCCACCAGGGCGGGCGGCAGGTCGCAACCGCTATCGGCAACGACGGCAACACGGCTCATAGGCTCACTCTCCGGGTGGGGGTGTCGGGGTGACCTGCCGTTGCGGACCGCTCAGGATCCACTGCTCGTAGAGGGGTTGGGGGTCGATCCCTCCGACCTCGGCGACAACGGCCAGGAAATCGGCCGGTGTGGGCCGTTGCAGGCGGTAACGCTCGACGAAGGTCTTGAGCACCTTCAGATAGGTCTCGAAACCGAGGGTCTGATAGAGGGCGTCGAAGAACAGGGCCGACTTGGCATAGACCAGGATTTCGTAGTTCGTGCCGTTGAAGGCGGTGACATCCTGGCCCACGGGCGCGTCGTAGTCGTTTTTGACGGCCCACTCCGTGGGCACACGCCAGCGCAGCGTCCGGATACGATCGGCCACATCCGGGCCGTAGAGGGTGTCCATGAACAGGAGGCTGCTGTGCTCGGCCAGACCCTCGTCCAGCCAGGGATAACGGAAGGGGTCGGAGCCGACCAGGGCGTACCACCACTGGTGAGCGACCTCGTGGGCCACGAGGATTTCCTGGCTTTCGCTCTGACTGCGGTAGGTGTCCAACCCGATGTAGTTCAGGCCGGGGTATTCCATGCCCAGGTAACGGGTGGGCGCCTGGACAACGTCGAGTTCGGTAAAGGGATAAGGGGCGAAGAGCTGACCGAAGACGCGTACGGCCGCGGCGGCGTCGGCCAGGGCGGCGCGGCCGGCCAGACGGTCCTGGGGCAGAAAGTAGCTGTTGATGACGATGTCGTCCAGAGTCAGGCGTTCGTGCTGGAAGTGACGGCTGAGGGTCATGGCGAATTCGGGCGCCGGCCCGGCCACGAGGACACGCTGAATCGTGTCGGAGATGCCGACCGAATGGGTGATCTCGACGCCGGTGGCAACCAGGGTCACGGCCGCGGGCACGGTGGCGGTGATGACGAAGAGGGAGGGATCGGTGACGGCGATGTCGCCGTGGGGCGGTGGTATCTCCAAACGCCAGGGCGAGGCCGGGTCGCGGGTTTGGGCGGGCACCATGGGGTAGGCATAGGGCAGGTTGAGGATGCCCTCGCTCTCACCGAAGAGGACATAGCCCGTTTTTTGCGGCGCCTCCAGGCGATAGGCGACCTCGAGGGCGATCGGCTGGTCGGCGGGCAGGGGCTGGGGCAAGGTGATGCGGGCGGCCGTGTTGTTCAGGGTGTAGGCAAAGCCGGCGGGGTAGCGTTCGGGCAAGACGACCACCCCCGTCAGTTGCATAGTGCCGCCGAGCTGGGGAAGATTGGGATACAGCCGCAGGTAGAGGTCGTTGAGCGGTCGTCCGCTGAGGTTGCGCAGCCGCACCAGGGCCGTGCCTTCCAACCGACGGTTGTCGGGGTCCACGCTCATGAGGATGTCGTAGCGAGGAGCATCGCCGAAGACGAAATCGCCCACGGAAACGTTGCTGCGCCAGGCCGAGGCAAAAACGGCATAGGGGTTCTGGACGATCTCCCGTCGGCCACAGGCGGTGAGGAGGATGAGGGTGAGTCCCCAGACGGCAAGGCGCAAGACCGTGGGCTTCATGGCGCACGACATCGGGACAAAAGAACGGAAGGCGGGAGGACGAGGGAGGGAGGGACGCCGGGGACGGCGCGACGATCGTTCGCTTCCTTATTTACGCGAAGGACGCCCGTTGGGCTATAATCAGGTCACCCCATTATGCCACAGGTCGGCGTCGGCTGCTCACCGTTGCCGAGGCACCTATCGTGGACGCGCGGCGGCCTGTGGAACGGGCAGTGTCCTCCAGGGAGGAAGCGAAACCGACATGAAACGCTCGTACCGCTACTACGATCTGGTCATGGCCCTGTTCGTGAGCGTGTTGCTGTTGAGCAACATCGCCAGCTCGGCCAAACTGATCGATCTGCGGGTCTCGGTGCTGGGATTGCGGTTGGCCTTCGACGGCGGCACCATCCTCTTTCCCCTGGCCTACATTTTCGGCGACACGCTTACCGAGGTGTACGGTTACGCTCGCAGTCGCCGGGTGATTTGGGTGGGCTTCGGTTGCGCCTTGCTGATGTCGTTGACGCTGTGGGCACTGGCGCGCCTGCCGGCCGACCCGGCCTGGGGGCAATTCGTGTACGAGCGGATGGCGGCCACGGAGCCGCATCTGCCAGCACCGCCGGACATGGCAGCCTTTGGCCAGGCCGCCTACGATGCCATCCTCGGCGGCGTCAGCACCGGCGCCATCATCGTCGCCAGTCTGGTAGCCTATTTTGCCGGCGAATTCAGCAACTCCTTCGTCCTCGCCAAGCTCAAGGTGCGCACGGCCGGCCGGTTTCTGTGGGTGCGCACCATCGGCTCCACCCTCGTCGGCCAGGGGGTGGACACGGGGCTGTTCGTGCTCATCGCCACGGCTCTGGGGGTGTTTCCCTGGACGGTCGTTCTTAGCCTGATCGTGGCCAATTACCTCTTCAAAGTGGCCGTCGAGGTCGGCTTCACGCCTATCACCTATACCATCGTGAATTACCTAAAGCGCGCCGAAAACGAAGATTATTTTGATCGCGACACGAATTTCAATCCTTTCCGTTTCGCCGAAACGGGATAGAATGACGGAAAAACGACGAAATCCCTCCGTCCTTCGTCTTTCGTCGGATCATCGGCCAAAACCCGGTAACAACGCCAAATCCCAGTTACCCAATTCAAGGAGTTTCGTCATGTTTTCCTCGCTTGTCGGTCTGTTTACGTTCTTTCTCGTTCTCCTCTCCATTGTCCTCTCGGCCATCAAAATCGTCCAGGAGTACGAACGGGGAGTGGTTTTTCGCCTGGGTCGGTTTGCCGGCGTGCGGGGGCCGGGCCTGATCATCCTGATCCCCTTCATCGAGCGCATGGTCAAGGTGGACCAGCGCGTGGTGACGCTGGATGTGCCCACCCAGGAGTGCATCACCCGTGACAACGTCACGGTCAAGGTGAATGCCGTGGTGTATTTCTTCGTGCTCGACCCGCAAAAGGCGATCATCAACGTCGAGGACTATCGCCGTGCGACCTACCAAATCGGCCAGACGACCCTGCGCTCGGTTCTGGGCCAGCACGAACTCGACGACCTGCTGGCCCGCCGCGAGCGCATCAACCAGGAGCTGCAACGCATCATTGACGAGGCCACCGAGCCTTGGGGCATCAAGGTGAACCTGGTCGAGGTCAAGGATGTCGAGCTGCCTGCCGGCATGCAGCGGGCCATGGCCCGCCAGGCCGAGGCCGAACGCGAACGCCGGGCCAAGATCATCCACGCCGAAGGTGAGTACACGGCCGCGCAACAGCTGGCCGAGGCGGCCCGGATCATCACCGAGGCGCCAGGCGCCATGCAGCTGCGCTATCTGCAGACCCTGACCGAGATCGCCGTCGAGCACAACTCGACCATCATCTTCCCGCTGCCGCTCGAGTTCCTCGATGCCTTCAAGCGGATACTGACCCCCACCCCGCCGGCCGCCGTGTTGCCGCCGATGCCGGCGACCACGGCCGCACCGCCGCCAGCGCCACCGGCGCCGCCTGTGCCGCCCGGCCCCTTCCCCACCGAGGGCTGAACCCGTCCGGGGCGAGGGACGATGAAAACCCGGCTCGTTGCCTACCTGCCGGTCGTCCTGGGCACCTCGGCCTTTTGGGTGATGGTGTTCGGCGCCTATCTGCTGCTGGAACAGCGCCGCCCGCCGCCGCAACCCATCCGCATCGAGGCCCCACCTGCTACCCCTACTCCCGCCATGACCCCTACACCGGCGCCGCTGCGTGTGTACGTCAGCGGCGCCGTGCGTTCTCCGGGGGTGTATCGCCTGCCGCCGGATAGCCTGGTGCAGGACGCCATCCTGGCCGCGGGCGGCGAGACCGCGGCCGCCGACCTGGTGGCCATCAACCTAGCCCGTCCTCTGGCCGACGGCGAGCAGGTTCACGTCCCGACTCGAGGCGAAACGCCACCACCGGCCGCGCGGGCGAGCGAACCCACCCCAGGCGTCGGTACGACCCCATCGGCCCCAACGAGGCCCCTCGACCTGAACACGGCCACGGCCGCCGAACTCGAAGCCCTGCCCGGCATCGGCCCCAAGACGGCCGAGGCCATCATCGCCGGTCGGCCTTACAGCTCGGTGGAGGACTTGCTGCGGGTCAAGGGCATCGGCCCCGTCACCCTGGAGAAATTGCGTCCTTATGTGACGGTGCGATAGGGCCGGGCATGACCTGATGACGCCACCATCGGCCATTCCGAAGCATTCGCCTCCCGAACCATGTACCTGATTGACGGCCATAACCTCATCGGCGCCGGCCTCATTCCCGGCATCCACCTCGCCCAGGAAGACGACGAGCAGCGCCTGGTGGATTACCTGCGGGCGCGGCGCGATCGGCTCTCTCAGTCGGTGATCGTCGTTTTCGACGGTGGGCTGCCGGGCGGCCAGGCGCGCGAGCTTTCCGGAGGTGGGGTGCAAGCCGTTTTCGCTGCCCAATACCGCGGGGATGCCGATGCCGTCATCCTGGGCCGGGTGCGCCAAAACCCCAAAACGTGCATTGTGGTCACGAACGATTCCGATCTGCGCAACCGTTGTCGGGCCATGGGCGCGCAGGTACTCACGGCAACCGAGTTCGTCGGCCTGCTCAACCGCCCGCCGCGTCGCCGAACGACCGGCAGACGGACCACCAAAGAGGACCCGCGGCTCAGCGAGGCCGAGATCGAGGCGTGGCTACAGCTTTTCGGCGAAGAGGGCTGAGGACCCGACGGACACAGTGGGGCCTCTCGGGTTCGAACCGAGGACCGGCGGTTTATGAGACCGCTGCTCTAACCTGTTGAGCTAAGGCCCCGAAGGCTTTTATAACCGATTATACTTACAAAGACCGTGTTCTACAAGTTTTTATAACCACGAAGACACCAAGACACTAAGATGGTATTTCAAAATTTTTCGGTAAATATATATATATCGAAATTACTATATCAATCCAAAATGCGAAAAATTACGTCATTTATTTTTAAAAAGCTATTTTTTTAATATTCTTAGTGTTTTAGTGTTTTTTTGCGATTATAAAAAGAAGATGACAAGTAGTGTTTTTCAAATATCTTTTGAGAAGTTTTCACAAAATTGCGTTTTTATCAGGAAAAGTATTCGTTCAAGCTAAAACGATCAAATGATCGAGATGTTCGCGATCGGCCACCCAACGCACAACTTCATCGGAATAACCGCTCAAGATTCGTAAAGCGTCATTTTTGGGTGCATTCCAAATCGTTTCCCATTTCTGTCCCGTATCGTCAATCAAGGTCACAAAACGACCGGGAACATTGGCACGACGCAGATCTTGCCATTTGAAACTAAGGCGTTCCGCTTTGCTTTTTGCAGCAGTTGGTGAAGAAGCTGATAAAGGTTCGAGCAAAATATTGCGATTTTTGTCAATAAAAAATGTTATCTCATGAGATGTGGTGTAACCTCTAATTGGATAATTTAAGTGATAAGTTACGCGCTTCTTAATCAGATAGTTTTCTACGTCATCCTCAAAATGCGCAGGAATGCGATGAGCACGTTTATAAATCAAAAAACTGGCTGCCTGTATGGCTCGAGCGAGTCTATCGGCTATATGACCGATATGGTTTTGATCGGCAAAAGCAACGAAAGCGGCGCCGTCAAATTCGACACCATAAGAGGCTGCAATGGCTTTCAGGTCCGCTTTGATGGCAGGGGTAATGGTCAGACCCTGGCTAAAAAGTACGCCAATGGTGTCGCCTTGATCGCTCAGCTTGTAGCCGGTGGAGGTATCTTCAATGACCAATTCGACGGCTGCCAAATCGGGTTGTGTGTAAGGGGTCACAACAACACAGCCTGTCGGTTCCATCAACAGCTGATAACCTAAGGCGCCCTGCTTTTGGAGTTCGGACAAAATGGTTTCGCAATCGGCAACCATGATCAAAGAAAAGTCATAGCCTGATAACCACCAAGTAGTTCGATATTACATTCTCGACAAAAAGCTAAAAACTGTTCGTTTATGTCATCTTTCGGATTTATATCGTCAGGAATAAATACTTCCGAATCCCGCTTTATGGCGTCCCAGTGATGTTTGTGGGGAACTTTGATCAATTTTCCTGTTTTTGTATCAAAATGTTGTTGATGCTTGGTATACTTACGAATGGGGTAGTTTTGATAGAGTAGAACAAAACTAAAATTGCGCCGACCGACGTATCCGACCAAACGAAAAAGCTCGCCGCTTTCAACGGCCATGGCTCGCGCTTCCAAACGATAATTGTACCGATCGGTTGCCCGCCAAGTCACGTGCGCCGTTACGATTTTAGGAGCGGCGACGAGCGCATCGGCTTCGGCCTGGGTAGGAATCGTCATCGGCGTAAAGGGCTAACGCGATGAGGCGACCGAGAGCGGGCGACGGGATTCGAACCCGTGACGAGAGCTTGGAAGGCTCGCGTGTTACCACTACACCACGCCCGCACGAGGGGTGGACGATCAGGATGATGCGAAGAGCGGCTGCCGGGTTGGGTACCAGTCGGGGCGGCCGGACTTGAACCGGCGACTTCCTGGTCCCAAACCAGGCGCGCTGCCGGGCTGCGCTACGCCCCGCTCAATCTCAAGTATAGCCAAGCCCACCCGCGACGTCAAAACGCTGCGCAGTCGTCAGCTTCCCGGATCGGGATAGAGCCCCTCCAACGTCCAGGCCGATCCGTCGGCGGCGGTCAGCGTCAAACGCAGGGGCGGTTGTCCGGCCGGCAGGCTCAGATCGGCAGGATGGGCGGGATCGAGGGTGACCAGCCCCCGCCACAGCTCGCCCCCGATGTCGGCCACGGCCAACTCGCCGGTCCGCGAAGTCACGCTGAAGAGGCGCAGGCGCAGTCCGGCAGCCGTGGAGGTCAGGTGGACGGCGCCATCTGCGTCCGCAGCGGTGACGCCGCCGATGCCCGCCACCGGATACCACACCTCTCGCCAGCGCCGCGATTCGCCGGGCTGCAGGGTCAGGCTCTGGTCGTAGGTGGGGGTCAGGCCGCCCTGCATCTCGACATAGCTCGAATCGTCGTCGGTATAGGCAGCCGGCGGGATGGGGCGGCTCCAGCCCAGGCCGAAGCCCTTGAGACCCGGCGCCAGCGACGGCGGAAACACCCGCACCACGCCCTCATCCGCGGCCGTGTCGTAAACGGCGGCCCACCCGGCCTGGGCCTGGGGATAGGCAAAAAAGCCGAGCCAGCCCTCCCAGGTGCCCAAACGCCGCACCTCGCGGCCGTTGACGAATGGCCAGGGGAAGACTCCACCGGCTGCGGGCAGATCGGGTTGGTCGGCAGAGTGAACCCTCATCCGGTCGCCGGGAAAGTAGAAGCGCAGGTCTGGCCCTACGCGGTTGGCCGGTCCCGGCGCTAACATGGCGTTCGTCCAGTAGCTCACCGTCACCGGGCCGTCGGCGCGGTTCTCCAGGAAGAAATCGAGGGTGAAAGCGGCGCTATCAGGCTGCAGACCGACGCGCACGTTGAGCTGCAGCCGTTCGGCATCGGCGGTAAAGAGGGTGATGGCGCCGGCAGGCGGGTCGGGTTCGGTGATATACCCCCAGGCTTCGGCCCAGGCATAGCCGTGTTCGGGGACGGGCAAGGCCCACTCGATGCCGCCAACGGCCGGCCAGCCGTTTCCCTCCGGGCCCGGCCCCCAGGGCGAGGGTTTGACCACGGGGTTGCGGTAGAGCTCGTTGTGGCCGGTAGGTTTGAAGACCAGTTCGTAGAGACGGCCGCCCAGGTCGGGCATGAAGCTGAGCAGCACCCAGCGGTTCTCCAGGGTCAAGAGCCGATAACGCTGGCGCTGCGGGGCCGGAGCGGCTGCCTCGTAGGCCCGACGGTCGAAACGGCGATAGGTCCAGCGGGCGGCCTCGTCGTAAGCCGGCGTCGTAAACGCCTCCCAGGGGTAGGTGGGCAGGGTGATGG
>JAOADB010000133.1 GCA_026417535.1 Caldilineales bacterium | reverse complement strand
AGATGTGTATAAGAGACAGCCCCAGCGCACCATCAGCGTCACCAGCACCGGCTGAGTGACCATCGGGAAGAGCACCGGCAGGGCCACATCGAGGATTTGGGCGTAATCGAACCGCTGCCAACCCATCAGGCTGTGGCGCATCACCTGATAGAAGCCGGGAATTTGGATGCAGGTGTGGATGATCACGCTCCAGGTGTAGAGCGCGTAGGGCGTGTGGGGAAGAAAAGTGCCGGCTACGGCCGTCACCACGGCCACCTGGAAGGCGCCGGAAAGGGCCTGCCACCACACGAAGACCTGCCCGTACTGAATCGCCCGCCGGGGGTCGTGCACGCGGTATTGGGCGAAAAACTTGATGAAGGCCGCGCTCGTCCCCAGGTCGAAGAGCAACCAGAGGACGTTGAAGAACTGCACCACCCGTCCCCAAATGCCCAGGGCCTGGGCCGAGGGCAGGATGAAAACCGGCAGCACCAGGTTTTGGTAGATGATGAGAGGGATGAAGAGCACCAGCCCCATCATGAGGGCCACGAAAAAGCCTGCCAGAGGCCGGTGGAAGCCGATCTCCTCCCAGGCCGTTGCGGCCACGCGGGTGGCGAAATCCTGCCGGTCGGCGACGAGCACATCGAGGACCTCGGGATGGGCGCGGCTATAGCGCCGGACAAGGGCAAAAAGCGTCCACGCTAGAACCAGTACCCCGGCCAAAAGCAGGTAGAGCACGCGGCGTTCACGGGCATGGGGGACCGGCGAGACCGGGTAATCGGCAAAGGACAGGGGCGTTTGCCCTGCCGCGCGCATCACCAGGTGGTAGATGAAGTAGTTGAAGTAGCCCCAGGTCTGAAATTGAGGGTTGGCTTCGTCCAAAAAGGCATTGACGACATAGGTCCGCCCCTCCGGCGTGGCCCAGACGACCCATGAACCGTCCTCATAGCCCTGAACGAGCGGCACGAGCGCCGAGACCGGGGTCGTCACGGCAAAGCGTTGGCGGATTTGCGGCGCGCCGGTCCACACGATCTCCCGCAGGAGCGGATCATCGCTGCCCGCGGCGGCCACCAGGCTGAGGGGTGTTTCCCGCGCCTCCAGCGTCAGCGGCAGGCCGAGCAGGGTCTGCACGGCCTCGGCCGTGAGGTCCGGCCCCAGGATGAGCACCAGCCCGGCGCCCTCGCGCACGCGGGCGCCGAGGCCCTCCGCGTCGGGGATGCGGCCGTTGAGGACGAGGACATCGGCCAGGGCCGGGTCCGCGACCAACTCGAAATCGGCCAGGGTCAGGGCCGTGTGCACGCTGCCTTCCGGTCCTGCGTAGTACACCCGCAGGCCGTTGGCCGCGTGCGCGGGGGCGATCCCCCAAAGGAGAAGCAGGAGCGCCAGCGACGAGAGGAGGCTTAGAACACGCCGCACGGACATGGACGATAGACGATGGACGATGGACGGAAGAAGCTCCTCAAAACTCCTTCAAGTTCTCGATGACGTCGGATTGTGCTATTCTGTGTCTTTTGACTTGCGACGCGTGGTCGAAGGCTTTTGCGGCTTGGACTCGGTCGTGGCGCCAGTGGATTTCGGCCTGGTTGAGGAGCCGGTCGCCTTGGTGGCGCCGGTGGATTTGGATTTCGGTGCGGCGCCAGTGGATGTCGAGCCAGTCTTGGAGCGGGTGGCTTTGGCGGCGCCAGTGGATTTCGGTTTCGTCGTGGCGCCAGTGGATTTGGATTTCGGTGCGGCGCCGGTGGTCTTGGACTTGGTACTGGAACGGGTAGACCCGGCGGAGCGGGTGGTCTTGGTCGTGGAGCGACTCGTCGTCTTGCGACCACGCCGTCGTTTCGACTTGCCGAGCATGTCGAAAAGCGTCTCGACGAAAGTGGCCGCGCGTTCCGGGTCGAGATTCAATTGCCTGGCAAGGGCCTCGGTCATCTTCTTCTTGAGCAGGTCGTTCAGGTTGCCTTCGCCCCCAAAGCGATCGAGCAAGGCACCGACAGCGAGGCCCTGACCGATACCCAACCCCTGCTCCCCTTCTTCAGTCCCTTCATCGGCCGCCAGGAGATCAGCCACCAGTTCCCAGGCCTCTTGCATGTCCGTGGCCGAAAGTCCCATCTGTGCCGCCGAGGCGGCAATGTGCGTTTCGATGGCCGCAGCATCGGCCGACGGCTGCGGCTCGTCCGGGATTTGTGTCATCAGAAAGCCCTCCTTTTGGGGACGAAAGACGAACGATGAAGGACGAAGGGGACTTCTCTTCCATCGTTCGTCCTCCATCTCGATATCCGGCCGATGGCGGGAACGAGAGACCCATCCGGCAAAAGTGGGCTTCTCTCGCCAAAAGAATCGAACCAGGCAGCGGCCGGGAAACGCAGGTGAACAACCCCATTCTACGGCAAGATGTTTTGGGGTAAAAAAACCGACAACGACTCAGCCCACGGATGGGTCTTCCCTTCCTGTCATCGGTCGCGCACCGAGACGACGAACGACGGAAGACGAAGGAGATTGTCGAGCGTCTTCGGTCTGTCCGGGACGAAAGGACGCAGAAACCGCAGCGACCGCGGCCATCGGCCTCCGTTGTTCATCCTTCGTCCCGTTGAGTTGTCCCGGAATCCCCTCCAGGCCGTATAATCCTGCCGTTCCTTTCTCCTCGACTTCCCTCAGTTCCCCAGGACTTTCTATGGACGATCTTTTGGCCTTTCGCGCCGAGCTGGACGAATTCATGCGCTGGCATCCCGCTTCGCCTCTGAGCCACGAGCAGCTGCGCCATTTCCGGGGTCTGGCCTACTATGACCCCAATCCCGATCTGGCCTTTGTCCTGCCGGTCGAGCGTTTTCCCGCCGATGAACCACTCGTGCTCATGGAGACGAGCACGGGCGAAACCCGTCCCTTCCGCCGATGGGGACGGGTTCGCTTTGCGATTGCAGGCCGCGAGGTTGCGCTCACCGTGTACAGCGATCCGGACGGCTATGCCCTGTTCCTACCCTTTCGCGATGCCACCAACGGCAGCGAGACCTATGGGGCCGGTCGTTATCTCGACAGCGAACGGCCCGGTTTGGAAGTGCTACCCGACGGTCGTCTTGTCCTCGATTTCAATTATGCTTACAATCCCTACTGCGCCTACAGCGACGAGTATAGCTGTCCGTTGCCTCCGCGCGAGAACTGGTTGGATGTACCTATCCGTGCCGGCGAGAAGGCTTTTGCGGAGTCCAAATGGTAACTTCTCAGCCCACGGCCTTCTTTCCCGAATGCGTCTTTCCTTTCCGCCATCGGCTGCTCGCCAGGACGACGGACGAAAGACGGAAGATGAAGCCAGGTCGTCTTTCGTCGTTCGTCCTCCGTCTGCCCGGGCAGGGGACAAAGCAGGAACCGGAGCTAGCATCGTCATCAGCCTGAGTCGTTACTCCAAATGAACGTCATGCGTCCTGTTTGCATCATCGGTATCGGCCAGATTCCGGTGTGTCGGCGCCATACGGCCGGTCTGCGCACCCTGGCGGCGCAGGCCGTGCGCCTGGCGTTGCGCGATGCTGGCGTTGAGCAGGTGGACGCGCTGTACGCGGGCAACATGCTGGCCGATGAGCTGCAAAACCAGAAACATCTCGCTGCGCTCATTGCCGACGAGAGCGGTCTGGCCGGTGTCGAGGCCGTTGATGTCAGTGCGGCTACGGCTGCGGGCGCGGCGGCCTTGCGGCTGGCCTATCTGGCCGTCAGCAGCGGCGAAGCCGATCTGGCCGTGGCCGTGGGCGTCGAGAAAATGAGCGACGGCATTGCCACCCCGGCCCTGGCCAAGGCCCTTGATGCCGAACGGGAAGTGGCCGACGGCAAGACCCTCGTCGGCCAGAATGCCTGGCTGATGGCCCGCTACTTCGAGACCTACCGACCCCCGGCCGATGCCTTGGCCTACTTCTCGGTCAATGCCCACGCCAATGCCCAACACAACCCCTACGCGCTGTTCCGGGACCGTCCCATCACGCCGGCGGATGTGTTGGCCTCGCGGTTCATCGTGCCGCCCATCCGGCTGCTCGATTGCTCCCCCATTTGCGACGGCGCGGCGGCCGTGGTTCTGGCACCGGCGGACCGGGCGCGGGAATACACTGCCCATCCGGTGCATCTGCTGGCCTCCAGCGTCGCCACCGACCGTTTTCGGCTGGACGACCGTGCTGATCCCCTGTTTCTGACGGCGGCCCACCACTCGGCCCGGTTGGCCCTGCAACGGGCTGGGCTGGAGCTGCGCGATGTGGACTTTTTCGAGCTTCACGACGCCTTCAGCATCATGGCCTGCCTACTGTTGGAGGCTGTCGGTTTTGCCGAGCGCGGGCAGGGCTGGAAACTGGCCGTCGAAGGCGAAATCGGCCTTTGCGGTCGCGTGCCCATCGCCACCCTAGGCGGCCTCAAAGCCCGTGGGCATCCCATCGGCGCCACCGCCCTGTATCAGACCTGCGAGATCGTCTTACAATTGACCGGACGTGCCGGTCTCAATCAGCTGGCCGACCCGCACATCGCCATGCTCCAGAGTGTGGGCGGCGTGGGCACCACCGTCCTCACCCATCTCTTTGCCGGCCCTGACCATCGTCCCGTCCTATGAAGCGCGTAGCCTTGCTCCTGATCTGTCTCCTTATCCTGGGCCTGGAGCCTTTCGCCCTGGCCTCCGTGCGGCCGGCACCTGTCGGTCAGAGCGGCGCCACTGCGACCCGCACACCCACGCGCACACCGACCCGCACGCCGACTCGGCGCGTCACTCGCACGCCCACGCGCACGCCCACACCCACGTCCACCCGTCGGCCTACCCGCACCCCCACGCCGACGACAGGCGCGCCGACGCTAACGCCGACGTCCACGCCGACGACAGGCGCGCCGACGCTAACGCCGACGTCCACGCCGACGAATACGCCTACGGCCACCGCTACGGCAACGCCTACCTCATCCGCGCCGACGGGAGGTGAGGTCGTTGTCACCTGTCGGCCCGATCCGGCACCCGGGATCACCTCGACCGATGGCTACGTCGAACGCATCACCACGGACGAGACCTTCGCCGCCCTGCGCACGGGCGCCGGCACCGACTCCGGCACCACCTTGCCCGACGGCCGCATCGCCTGGCTAGTGCCCAGCGCCACCAGCGGCCGCTTCAACCGCCTGCGCCGGGGCATCATCACCTGCGACACCACGGCCATCCCGGCGGCCGCCACCATCCTCCAGGCCCAGCTCTTCCTCTACGGCACGGCCAAGAGCGCCGGGCTGGGACAGACCGACCTGGTGGTCGTCACGGCCAATCCGCAGAGCAACCAGACCCTCACGGCCACCGACTACGGTCGTTTGGGCACGAGCGAGGTGGGGAGCCTGGCCTACGGCAGTTTTGCCCTTGGCGCCTACAACGCCATCGTCCTGGCGCCGGGCGCGGTCACGCCCGGCGGGATCACCCGGTTGGGGCCGCGCCTGCGTTGGGATGTGACCGGGACGTTCACAGGGAGCTGGCAGGCCAGCGGCAACACGAGCTACACCGTTGCCTTTGCCGAGGCCGGCCAGGCGACCGGCCCCTACCTGCGGATCGTCTACCGCACCGATGGTGCCACGCCCACGGCCACGCCGACGCGTACACCCACCCCGACGCGTACACCCACCCCTACAGCCACCCCCATCCCGGCCAATCACTACTTCATCATCGCCGGTCAATCGAATGCCTCCGGACGTGGGCAGCTGGATGCCGGCAGCGAAGCGCCTCACCCTCAGGTCTTCCTGTTCGGCAACAACTACGTGTTTCAGACGGCTTACGAACCCACCGACGACCCCACGGCTCAGGTGGATGCGGTTTCGCTGGATACCGTCGCGGCGCACAGCTTCGGGCTGCGCGCCGGCAAGGAACTGGCGCTGGCCGGCCACGGTCCGATCATGCTCATCCCCTGTGCCAAGGGCGCCAGCTCGCTGGCAACCTGGTATCCGGCTCCCGATCCCCTCGACCGCACCACCCTTTTCGGATCGTGCAACTATCGGCGGGTCATCGCCACGAACGGTCAGCCGCTGACGGCCGTATGGTGGTATCAGGGCGAGAGCGAGAATCTGACCGACAGCCAGCGTCTCAACTACAGCGTCAATCATACCTATCTGGTCAACGAATTCCGCCGCGTCATCGGCGCCAATTTACCCTTCATCTACGCTCAGCTGGCCAAAAACCAGTTCGCGCAGGTCAATCCGGGCTATCAGATCATCGCCGAACAACAGCGCCGACTCGAGACGGGCAGCGGTGCGCCTGAAGCCCTGCCGGCCCATTACATGGTCGTGACTTTCGACCTGCCCTTGATCGGCTCCGCGCATCTCAACCAGACGGCGCAGAAGGAACTGGGGCGCCGCGTGGCCTTGGCCGTGCGCCAGCATATCCTCGGCGAAGCCGTTGACGGCACCGGCCCACGGCTTCGTCCCGACCGTATGCCCCGGCATCCGGACGGCGATCGCACCCAGATCGAGGTCAGCTTCACCCAGCCCATCAACCCCGCGGTCAACAACTACGACAACCAATTCCGGGTGTTCGATGACCAGGGCGAGGTCCCCATCACCGAGGTGGTGCGCAAAGCGTCCGATACGACCACCCTGGTGATCACCCTGAGTCGGGCCACCAGTGGCGATGTCAGCCTCAGCTACGGTGACGTGGTGCCCGGCGGGGACAACATCTGGCTGGAGAACGTGGTCAAAGGCCCCAGCGGGCTGCCGGCCCCGCGTTTCGGGCCGCTGCCGGTGCTGATCGAGACCGCCGGGATGAGCGCCGGGCTTGAGGGCATCACGGGCGACGGGACCGACGGCCTAGGGACGCCCCTCGTTGTGCTCCCCACGGCGACGGCCACGCCTCTCCCGACCGACACCCCCACCCCAACCGAAACGTCCACACCCACGCCGACGGCTACCGAAGCACCCGCCATAACCGCCACACCACTTCCCACGGACGAGGGCACGGGACCGTCGTCGGCCGAGGGCGAATGGGTGATACGCGTTTGGCTTCCTCGCGTGCGGCGGTAGCGGCTGGGAGGGTGAACCGTCCGGCTATGGGACGGAAACCCCTGCGACGCTCACGCGCCGGGCTACCCTCCCTCCGCTCATCGTTCATCGTCCCTCTCACGGCTTCCAATCGCCAAACCGGTCTTCGCCCTTGCTGAAGGTCAGCTGCATGACGTCGCCGCCCGTGGCCGGGATGAGGAAGAGGTCAATGTCGAAATGGGCCTCGCGGGCGAAGACAACGCCGCGGCCTCCATCCACCCAGATGGGTGTGCTGTCGCGGTCGAAGGCATCGGTCAGCCGCGTCACGTTGCCGCCGTCGGCGTCCATGAGGTAGATGTCGCGATTGGCCTCGCGCCGGCTTTCGAAGACAATACGGCTGCCGTCCGGCGACCAGCGGGGGTAGATGTCGTCGTCGGGGTTGTCGGTCAGCCGGGTGGCCTGACACCGCGCATCCTCGGCCTGGCCCTCCTGCCGGGCGGCCAGACAGGCCATGGCGTCCATCGTCCACAAATCCCAGTTGCCGCTGCGATCGCTGACGAAGACGATACGGCGACCATCGGGCGCCCAATCGGGATAGGAATCGAGCTTGTCGTTTTGGGTCAGGTTGATCGGTTCGGCGCTGCCGTCGGCGGGCATCAGGTAGATTTCGTAGTCGAAATCGCGCGTCGAGGTGAAGGCGATCCAACGGCCGTCGGGCGACCAGGCCGCGCCCCACTCGTAGCTCTCGGGCCAATCGAGCAATCGCCGGGCATTGCCGCCGTCGGCATCCATCACCCATAAATCGTTGATGTTCGAGACCTGTCCGCGTGTGCTGCTGAAGAGGATACGGCTGCCATCCGGCGACCAGCGCGGCTCGACATCGTTGGCCGGGTCATCGGTCAGTTGCCGCACCTGCGTGGGATCGGCCAGGTTCATCAGCCAGATGTCGAAGTTGCCGCCCCGCTGCGAGGCGAACACGAGCTGTCCCTGTCGGCCCACCGGGGGGATCGGGGTCGGCGTTGCGGCCGGCATGGCCGTCGGTTCCGGTGGCGGCGAGGTGGCCGGTTCCAGGCTGGGACGGGTCCAAAAGAGGACAGCGGCAGCGGCCCACAACACCAGGGTCAGGGCCAAAAGAACGAGACGACGGCGACGCAAGCGGCCGAACAGGGCTGCGCCCAGCGTGCCGATGCCGATAACGACGAAAATGGCGGAAAGGAAAATTTGGAGCATGATGGTGGTGATGGGTAACTGGTAATTTTGGTAATGGAGTTTGGCTTTTGTTCCGATGGTGGGACGGAGGACGCAAAAAAGCTCCCGCAAGCTCCTCAAAGCTCCCAAAAACTCCTCAAACAAGTCCTCCTCCCCTGGTCGCGCGGATCAGACGGTCAATCTCGGCGACTTTGGCCTGTTCGGCCAGCCACCAGGCCGGGTCGCGTTGGGCGTTGAGTTCCTCCACGGTTTTGCCCTGCTGCTCGACCCAGGTGTAGTACTTCAGGTTGTGCCAGCACTGCCGGGCGTGTTGCGTACCCTCGCGAATCCAGTCCAGGCGTTGGCCGTGGAAGATGGACTCGATGCGGATAAGGGCTTGCGTCTCGTCCATGGGGCCTTCTTTTTCCGTCAGCCAGGCCATGGTCGAGTAATACCGGTCAATGGCATCGGTACAAATCGTGGCGATGACATGGCCCTTGCCCAGGCCATAGAAGTGGGCCGTTTTGATGGCGCCCAGGACGTTGCACACGCCACTGATGCCGAAAATCCGGCTCAGCCGTTCGACCTTCTCGGCGGGGATGCCGTAGCGTTCGCGCAACACCCGCTGGCCCGGTTCTTCCACGAGCACCTGGAGCCCTCGCAGACAGCTCATGTCGTCAATGCACATGAGGGCGTCCATGTTGAGCACGTTGTGGATCCAGGTGACATGCTTATCGCCGATGCCCTGGATTTCGTGGCTGCCGTAGCCGTTGTTGAACAGGGTGGGACACTGAATCGGCTCCAGGCCGACGATTTTGTGGTCGGGCCAGACCTGTTTCAGCCGATCGCCGGCCGCAATGGTCCCGGCCGACCCCATCGCCGAACAGAAGGCGTCGATCCGGCCGCGGCCGATGCCCTGCGCGGCGAGTTCCGCCGCCAGCTCGACCAGGGTGTTGCCGGTGACGTAGTAGTGAAAGCGGTAATTGCCCATGACCTCGAACTGGTTGAGCACCCGCACGTTCGGGTCGCTGCGCCGCAGTTCCCAGGTCTTGTCGTAGATTTCCTTGACGTTCGATTCCGAGCCGGGGGTGGCAATGACGCGGGCGCCGTAGCCGCGAATGCGTTCGAATCGTTCCTGGCTCATGCCTGCGGGCAGGATGACGATGGCATCGAAACCCATCCGGCAGCCCACCCAGGCGCCGCCGATGCCGTAATTGCCCGTGCTGGGCCACACCAGCGTGTGCCGGGCCGGGTCCACCTCGCCCGTCAGCTCTTTTTCCACGAGCACCGAATAGGCCGCGCCGACCTTGTGCGAACCCGTGGGGAAATCCTTGGCGTAGAGGACGACGATCTCGGCCTCGATCCCGGTCAGCTCATGGGGCAGGACCTCGTAGTAAATCCGGTTGTCGCCGTCCCGCCAGGTGATATTGAACAGGTTGATGGGGTCGAGGGCTGTCTCTTATACACATCT
>JAOADB010000013.1 GCA_026417535.1 Caldilineales bacterium | reverse complement strand
GCGTTGGGGTGTTGGTCGGCGTCGGGGTGTTCGTCGGCGTTGGGGTGTTGGTCGGCGTCGGGGTGTTCGTTGGCGTGGCCGTCGGCGTGCGGGTGGGTGTCGGCGTGGCCGTGGCCGCACACAGGGCCTGGGCCCACGGTTTGACCTGCGGCCAGATGGCGTTGGCCATCTTGAGATAGCCGCTATCGTTGGGATGCACACCGTCGCCGGCCGCCAGGTCGGTCGCCCGGTTGAGGTTGAAGTAAATCTCGGCATAGCGCACCCGGCTGCCCTTGCCGGTGGCAATGCTCTGGACAAGCTGACTGTAGGTCCGGGCCACGGCATCCTTGCCGTCGGACGTGGCCTGGTCTTCCCCGCGCAGGGTCGTGTCTATGGGTGGTATCGAACCGACCACCAGCAGCGCCGCCGGCCACTTGACAAGGAGCTCGTCAATGAGGCTGTTGAGCTCGTTGGCCAGCGCGTTGGCGCTCACGGCCGGGTATTGGGAGTGGATGTTGGCCGTGCCGGCGATCAGGATGAAAATATCGGCCTGGCTGCCGGGAAAGTTCGGGTCGGACAGGACGAGATTGCGGATGTCAGCGATTTTGTAGCCGCTGTAGCCCTCGTGTTCGTAGGGCGATGTGCCGCGACGGCCGCGGTAGTCAATCTCGACGCCTTCGACCGTGGCGCGGTTGAGCATGAAGAAGCGGTAGCCCGGCCCCACGGCGCTGCCTGTACCGCCGGTGACCGAATCGCCCACGGCGACGATCCGGGCCGGACAGGCGGCCGGCGCCGCCGTGACGTTGGGCGGACCGGACGACCATGCCATGAAGGCGACCGCCAACACGAGCACCACCAAAACGACCACAAAGGCAACGGACCGGGTACGGGCAACACGAGGCATACCGAAAGCGCTCCTGGACAAAGGAACGACCGCCGTGCGGTCACGAAACGATGGGGAGCTGCGCCTGGCCGAGGGCAAGCAGATGCTCGGCGTACCACCAGTCCTTTTCGTCGTTGATGTCCAGACCTTCGTAACCGGTGGTCAAGAAGGGCAGAATGGTCACACCGGCGATGGTGCGTGTGGCGAAGACGACGCGCGACCAGGCGATTTCCAGACTGGCGTTCTGGACGTAGATTTCGGGCAGGGCCTGGTAGGGTGTGCTATGCCAGGGCTGTTCGGCGGGACCGAAGGGCAACAGGGGCAACAAGCGGCCGTTGCGGATGACCCACATCTTGCCCGGATGCTGTTTGCACTTCTCCACGGCTCGCAGCGAATCGGCCGGCTGGCCTGCCAGGAACTCGGCCCAGGCCCGGCGGATGGTCTCGGGTTGACGAAAGGGACTGGTGGGCCGCAGGATGCTGAAGGCGTCGTAGGTGCGCCCTTCGGCCGCCAGCCGTCGCAAGGTGTAATCCACCCATTCGATGTCAGGGGACAGCTCGCCGGCCATCTCCGCCGGTCGCAAAAAGGGCGTTTCGGCCCCGTAACGGGTGGCGATGGCGGCATATTCGGCCGAATCGGTGGAGACGATGACATCGGTGAAAATGCCGCTTTGCCGGGCCGCAGCGATGGTATAGGCCATGAGCGGATGCCCCGCCAGGGGCCGGATGTTCTTGCCCGGCACCCGTTTCGAGCCGGCCCGGGCCGGGATGAGACACGACACGGTAATCCATGGCTACCAGGCCGTCCAGCCGCCGTCTATGACGAGATTGGCCCCGGTCATGTAGGACGACGCTTCCGAAGCCAGGAAGAGGATGGCGCCGTTGTATTCGTCCTCGCGCGCCATTCGTCCCAGGGGAACCCGTGCGCAGTAGCCTTGCAGGAACGCCTCATCCTGATGGTTGAAGACGCCACCGAAGGTCAGGGTATTCACCCGCACGCCCCTGGACGCCCAATAGGTGGCGAGATAACGGGTCAGGTTGAGGAGGCCCGACTTGGAGATGGCATAGGCCACCGGTTTGAAAAAGGGCGCGCCTGCGGCAGCCCGGTAGGCGTAGATGCGCTGATCGGGCGAGACCAGGCCGTAAATCGAGCTGATGTTGATGATGGACCCGCGGCCAGCCGCAGCCATGGCGCCGCCGATGACCTGACAGCACAGCACCACGCCCTTGAGATTGACGGCCAGCACGGCGTCGAGGGAGCTTTCGGGATAGGTCTCGAAGGGGCCGTTCTCGGTCGCAGGCGCGTTGGGCGGTGAATCGAGGGCGGCGTTGTTGATAAGGATGTGGGGGGTGCCCCAGGTCTCCTGCACCTGCCGCAGCCCGGCTTCCAGCGAGGCCCGGTCGGTCACATTCACCCGGCAGAACAGCAAGGCCGGGTCATGGCGACGTTCACCGAAGCGGGCGGCCACCACGTCCTCGTCCACCCGGCTGTCGAACACGGCCACGCGGGCGCCGCTATCGGCCAGGGTGAGGACGAACTGCCGGCCCAATTGCCCCAATCCGCCGGTCACAACGGCGATTTTACCTGCGATATTGAACAATTCCGCGGGAGTTGGCATGGTTGATAACGAGTAACCAGTAACCAGTAACCAGTAACTAGTTACTGGTTACTGGTTACTGGTGAGCGCTGATTTTTGAGAAATTACCCAAATGCAGGGAAACGAAAATACCGGTAACTAGTTACCAGTTATCAAAACAAACAAATCGCAAACTTCGCGCACGGCGCCGTAGCCGCCGGGGCGTTGCGTGCGGTAGTGGGCCAGGGACAACACGTCGGGATGGGCGTCCTGCACGACGATGGCCAGGCCCACCCGCGCCAGGACGGCGGCATCGTTGATGTCGTTGCCGACAAAACCGACCTGGTCGAGGGTCAACCCCTGCTCGGCGGCGAGTTCCTGGACGGCCGCTAGCTTATCGGTGCAGCCGTGGACGCAACGGACCTGCAATTTCCGACTGCGCGCCAGAACCACCGGGTTCGTCTCGCTGGAGACGATCACGGGCAAAACCCCTACCTGTTCCAGCCGGCGCAGGCCCAAGCCGTCCCCGCGATAGCAGCGCACGGCTTCGCGGCCGTCCTCGAAGACATAGACGGCGTTATCGGTAAAGACCCCGTCGAAATCAAAGCCGAGAAGTCGCGTCCGGCGAATGCGGGCCGGCAAAGAAGGGTCGAACGAGGCGAGAACGCTCAAGCCAGGCTCCCGTCCAACACATCCCAGGTGATGCCCTCTTCCTCCCGCAAGGGCGTGAGGAGACGCCGACCGATGACCCGTTCGAGCTCAAACGGCGGCAGACCGGCCGCCGGTGATTTGATGACCACATCCTCCGGGGTGAGGACATGTCCGACGGGCAGGTCGCGGGCGGCGTAGAGGGCCTTGCCCATCTTGAACATCGGGTCGCGCTCGCTTTCGTACACCCGTTTGATGCCGTCGCCCAGGGCGATGCGGGTGCGGCGCAGGTCGCGCACCATCTTGCCCATGCCGATAGGCTCCAACGACATGGCATGGTCGGAGCCTTTCCAGGTGTGATGGAGGGTGAAGTGCTTTTCGATGACGCGAGCGCCGAGGACGTAGGCCACCACGGCCATGGCGATGCCGTCATAATGGTCGGAAAGGCCGATGACCACATCGGGGAACCGTTCGCGCAGGGTGGTAATCACCCGCAGGTTCATCTCCTCGGCCGGGGTGGGATAACTGGCGGTGCAGTGGAGCAGACACAGCTGCGGGTTGATCGGCATGATGGTGTCGTAGGCCCGTTGGATGTCCTCCATGGTGCCGCCCCCCAGGCTGACGAGCATCGGCTTCTGGAAGGAGGCCACGTGCTTGAGCAGGGGGATGTTCTTCAGGTCGCCGGAGGCGATCTTGAAGGCCGGCATATCGAGTTCGGCCAGAAAATCGGCGCTGGGGATGTCGAAGGCGGTAGAAAAGAAGGTAATCCCCAATTCGCGGGCATAGAGCTGCAATGCGCGATATTCCTCCCAACCGAATTCGAGATACTCACGATGTTCGCCGTAGGTTCGACCGAAACTGTTGCGATGCTCGTAAGGTTTGTTGTAATACGCTTTCGTATAAAGCGTGCGATTGTCGCGTTTCTGCAATTTGACCGCATCAGCGCCGCATTGTTTGGCCACCCGAAAAAGCTCTTTACACTTCTCCAGTTCCCCCTGATGGTTGTGGCCAATTTCGGCTATGACGTAACAATCCGACGAATCGGATATGACTTTGCCGTCAATGGTGAGAGACGGTGACATGCTGAGTTCCTCCTTACAAGCAAAAACGGGTCTCTACCTCTCATTCCTGAGGAGAAGAGACCGAAATGGGTGGGACGGCTGATGTCGGCGCCGTCTGATCGCGGCCGAGATTGCGCACGTCACCGATGATCTGCGCCGGCACGCCGGCCACGATGGCGTAATCCGGGACATCCCGGGTCACTACGGCGCCGGCCGCCACGAGGCAGTGGTCGCCGATGGTAACGCCGCCAAGGACGATGGCGCCGGAGGCGATCCAGCAACCTTTACCCACACGGATGTCATAACCCGACGACGGTACCTGTCGCGACCGGGGTTGTTTGAGCTCCCCGTTTTCGAACTCATGGCGTCCTGTCAAAAACATGCAATAGAAACTCAAAACGGTATCGTCGCCGATGTAAATATGTCCCGAACGCGTATTGAAGAAAACATTGTTATTGCAACCAACATTTTTGCCTAAATGCAATCTATCAGCCGGACCATGAATAACACAACGACGTATGTTCAAAAAACCAAGTTTGCAAAGATAATCAATGAGTCGTTTTTCTAACTTTTGGGGCCAATTTTTGACAAATTTTCGTAACTTTTTGATCGCTTTACGCAACATGAGTGGTAGCCAGTAACCAGTAACCAGTAACCAGTAACTAGATACTGGTTACTGGTAATCGGTAATCACGCAATCTTCCCCAAGCTCCCCCAAACCCCTCACGCCCGAACGCGATGCAGGCCGAGACCAAACAGGCCGTGACGGCGGGAACCCTGCAAGGCCCGTTGCAGGTCGTCGGCGTGACGCTCGTAATAGGCCGCTCGCACCTGACAGGCATGGCGATAGAGCTCGGCATCGAGGGCGTTGTCGGCTTCGATCAAGGCCCGTACTCGGGTATCAATCCGTTTCTCACCGGACGAGACGTTGACGGCCTCTTCCGGTTGACAACGCTTGAAATCGAGCAAGTAACACAGATAACGCGAATCTACATCATAAGTCTCTTTTGTGCCGACAAACCACATATCGCTGATGATTTCCTTACCCATATGCAAATGTTCTTCGGTCAACTCGCGCAATTCAAGCACTTCTTTGCATTTCCACAGCAAAAGATGACGTAATTGGCCATTATGCAACCAAAGGCCGCGACTATACTGAAACCACTCTTCTAATGACCAATTATTGGTTACGATCTCATCATGCCAAACATTTTTGGAATTATACTTTAGAAAATTATAAAGCGAAACAATTCGCGCCACAGGTTCGCGCAAAAAAGTGATATATCGTACATCGCGTTGTTTCGTTTGAAGCAATTCATGAATACCATAAAAGGACATATGTCCGAAAAGACAAACAATTTGATCAGTCAGATGTTTTTCTAGGTAATCCAGGACAGAAGTCTCATCCCAGCCGGGATTGGCGCTATTTTTAGCTTTGTCCAATCCTATTTGGGGAGCGTACATGGATAAAAGTTTGTGTTTTCCTAAATTTTGCTCAAAAGTACGTAATAGCGCCTTTCCGGCGGTTTTGTAGAGATGAATCACCACGTACAACGGGCGTGCCATGTCAGCCTCCTTCGGCCACGCCAGCGCGCATGACGCGGCGTTGCCGCCGCCGATTCTCCAGTTCCAACCACAGCCGCGCCAGGCGAGGCCACAACCCGCCGCCGCGGCCGACGGCAAAGGAACGCAGACCCGCTATCACCTCACGCGCACCAGCGTGAGCCAGTTCCGGCGCCGAGAGGCAGCGGATCTCGTTGACGTTGCCGACGTTGCCTTGGCCGTTCAGATCCACCATCGTGATGATGGCGAAACGACGCCGGTCGAGGACGACCAGGCGTCCGCGCGAGGTCAACCGCGCCTCGCGCTCGGCATGGTCGGAAACGCCAAACACGATAACATCATCCGTTACAGACAATCCCTTGGTATGTCCAATAAAATGTAAATCTTTGATAATGCGTCGCTTTTGGCGATCAACGACAATAAAGCGACCATCTCCAGAAGCACAATAGTAAAGGTGTTTTTTGTCAACAAAAATATTGTGACATCCAATATGTGCCAGACGAATGACTTCTTTGGGACGAAAACCTCTATCTAAATCATGATGAAGAATAAAAATTTCGCTTTTATTGGTTCGATTGTGCAAAAGGACTAAAACGAGATCATCGCATGGAAACACCGAATTGACATGATTGATGTCAGTTCGATGACCATAAAACGAATACTCGTGCCTTGTTTTGCCGTCAAACGATTGATAAGTTACAGAATTGTAGTATGTATTGGCAATATAGATACCATTTCGACCATAAGCTATTTGATGAATTTGATCGTTGTCTCTGTGAATAAAATCTTGTTCTTGAATAAATCGGTTATTTTCGAGTCGGTAAACGGCCAGATCCGATGTGTTGTGCTTGGTCACGATGCGCGGGGGATTACCGGGTACCAGGGCTATGCCGTAATGGTGACCATCGCCGATGATCGCCATTTCGGTAATCTGCCAATTTTCGTCGAATTTGAGCGATAAAAGCCGTGAATGAGTAGCAACGAGATAGTGCATAGAATGGGTTAGCTCGGATGACGACGGCGTGCCCGCCAGACGGCGATCAGGAGGCCCAAAAGCATGTACATGGCCAGCGAGAGTGGCGCCAGTACAACCCCACGCGCCAGGTCGTTGGTCAGCACATTGACCGGAAACGCCAGATAGAGCAGCACCCCGTAGGCGGGGTCGGCGCAATACCACGGCCAGGGTGATGGCGGCCGGGCAATGCGCAGGGGAAGACAACGAACGACGAGCGCCAGGACGCCGCTCAGAAGGAACACCCCCACCACCAGACCGACCACTGCGCCGGTTATGGCCGTCCGTTTCATGGCTCGTAACAACTCAGGCCGATGTTCGTGATGGCCCCGCTCTCTACCTCGCCTCATGGCGAAGGGACGGAAGACCAAGGACGAAAGACGAAAAACGCCGTCTTCTGTCGTTCGTCTTTCGTCCTGTTCTGAGGCCAATGACGGAAATGGCGATCCAGCCGAAAAAGGGAAATGGCAGGTCAAACGGTTGCCATGACTTCAGCGGCGCAGGAGCGGGAGATACAGCCCGGACGCACGCGTCGGCGATGGGGAAGGCGTCACCGTTGGCGTGAGCGTCGGTGTGGCCGTGGCGGTTGCCGAAGGCGTTGGTGTTGCCGTGGCGGTTGCGGTCGGCGTCGGCGTGACCGTCGGCGTCGGTGTGATCTCCATACCCAGGGCAAAAACGAGGTTGTCCAGCGCCAGGACGAGGTCGGGATCGTGGGCGCTCATGTCCATGCGCACCCCAGCGCGATCGAGGGTGAAGCGGATATCGCCCAAGACGGCCACGGCGCTGCCGATCCGCCAGCCTTTGCTCAAGTTCCACAACGTCACCGTGGCCGTGCGTTTGCCGGGGTCCCAGAGCAACCGCGCCCGCAGCCAATCGCCCCGATGCGGCCAGAGGGCCAGGTCCGGCGCCGTGCGTGATTCCTTGCCGACCCGTGTCGTGGCCCCATGGCCTCCGGCCAGAATCCCCCATTGCCGTCCGCCGTTGTCTATCCAAAAGGCCAGCAGGGGATTGCGGGCTACTCCGCCGTCACCCATCAGGCCGATCAGGGCGGCGGCATCCGTAGCTCGCAGGCCGTCTTCTAGGTGGAAATCGAACTGCAAGGCAAAGGCATCGCGCTCGGTGACGGCGCGGTCGAGCCGCCGCGCTCGTTCGTTGACCAGGCCATTGCGATCGAAGGCGCCGATGAGTCGTCCCCTCCGGACCTGCCACAGGTTCTGGCCGCGCACCTCGGTCAGCCGGCCGTAGCCCTGCTCGAAATCCTCACGCCATTGCTCGACCAATGGTCGGGCCGTGTAAGCGTCGCCGTCGAAGGCAAAAGCAAAGAGGTCGGCCTGCTGCAGCCGGAACTGCAGCCGCACGGGCATGCCGCTCCAGGCGCCCAGGTCGGTTTCCCCACCCCAGGTCGCCGTCAGCGCCTGCCCGTCCCCACGCAAGGGGTCGCATTCGGCCGGGCCGCGGCCGGGCAGGGGTCGGCCACGCTCGTCGAGCAGGCCCACGCAGACGAATCCGTCCTCCCAGGTGCGCAGGTTGAGCTGCAATCCGCTGCCGTAGTAGCGGAACGGCTGCGTCGTGACCACGCTTTCGGCGGTGTCGGCCTGGAGGGAGACGAAGCGATGGAGTTCGATCTCGGTGCGGTAAATCCCCCCGCGCTCGCCGGCCATCCAACGGGCCCGGGTCTCCTCATCCTGCAAGATCCAGCGCCACTCGCCGTCGAAGTTGGCGCCAAAGCCGTGGCTGCGGGGTAGGGCGATCACATACTGATAAAGGCGATCTCCACGGCGAATGAGGCCCTGGCCCATGCTCATCATGAACATCCGCGTCCCGTCGAGCACACCGCGGGCCACATACGGCGTCGGATAGCGGGTCCAGGTTTCGCCGTTGCGGCTGACTGCCAGCTGGACCTCGAATTCGCCGTCGTTCGTGTTGAGCGCCCGCGGGGTGGTACGGGGCGAGTAGTGGTAGTAAAGGTTGGGGAAAGCCAGATAGACCCGCCGCGCCCAGGGGTACTTGAAGGCGGCGTTGTGGTAGATGTCCACCATGCCCGGCCGGGGGTCCTGCCAGCCGGCCCAATCCGCCGCCGTAGCCGCCAAAACGGTGGGAAGCTCGTCGTCAATGGAGGGATAGGCCCGCGGCCCGGTGTTTGGCCTTCCCGGATTCGGCCTGTACGGCAGGGGCTGCTCGACCGAAGTCGCCGTGGCCAGGACAACCGTGCGGCCGTCGGCGTTGCGCCCGCGGAGGAAGACGAGATAGCGCTCCCGGTCGTCGTCCCACAGCACCACGTTTTGCGAATCGGCAAAGAAAGGCAAGAGTTGCCGCGCCTCGGGTCGAAAGCGGAGACCGTCGCTGCCGACGCCGACGAGACCGAAGGACTCATCGGCGAGATGGCCGAACTGCTTGTAGCGCCGGGCAGGTGCCGCATTCGGGTCCACGAAGACGAACTGGTAACCCGGCCCGGTGCAATTCGTATCCAGGCCGTTGTAGAAGCTCAACCCCAGCTTCGGTTTCTCCCAGTGAATCCCGTCCGTCGAGACGGCCACGCAGTACTGACCGGCCGTGTCGGATGCATCCACCGGCATCCGGCGGTAGTAGAGCCGATAGCCCGTGTCCGTTTCCAGGACCTGGCTCCAGTAGTGGTAGCCCATGGCCTCCCAGGGTTTGTCCGGGGTGAGGACGCGCTCTGTGATGCGGGGCGGATGGACGACCCAACGCAAGTTGACCGACCGGTCCTCGTCAATGAGTTCTCGGTCGAGGAACAGAAAAGGCCCATCCACCGTCGGCACGGCGGGAGCGGCTTCCGATGGCATCGCACCGGGGTACAGGGTCGCCGTTCCTATCAAAACCGCCGCCAGAGGCAAAAGCAGCCACGGTTTCAGAAGAAGTGCCATGTGCCATCGGGGACCAGGATGGTGTCGCGACGGGCGATTTTACCCGTGCCGTACACATCGCGCTCGACGATCTCGAAGGCCAGGACCTCGTCAATGTGGTCGAGCCGTTCGGCCGAAGCGCCGGCTTTGAGGGTGACGCGGCTGATGGTGTATTCGCCCGGCGTCAACCAGCCCGGACGCCAGGTGCAGCGGGCCGTAGCCAGCCCGGTCAGCAGGAACGGTCGCGCCACCATGAAACGGGTGGTCAGGGCGCAGATGGGGATGCCCCGCTTTTCGATGGCAATGGTGATGAAGGGGGTATCGAGCACCTCCTCGCCCAGGTTCATCTTGAGCTCAAAGGTGATGGGTTCGCCGATGGCAAAAGAGCTGGTCTCGACTCCGTCGCCGTTCAGCAGCCGCAACGACTCGAAAATTGGCTCCCGATCGCCGGGCAGACGATGGGGATGGTGGCGTAGGTCCACGCCGCTGGCCAGACCAAAAACCTGACGATCGAGGTAAAAACTCACGGCCTCGCGCGACGGACCGCTGAAAACGAGCCGGCCTTCATCCAACACGAAGGCCCGCGCGCACAAGGCCTCGACCGAAGGCAGATTGTGGCTGACGAAGAGGACGGTGCGCCCTTCGCCGGCGATCTCGCTCATTTTGCCCAGACATTTGCGCTGGAACTGGGCGTCGCCCACGGCCAGGACTTCGTCAATGAGCAGGATCTCCGGGTCGAGATGGGCGGCGACAGCAAAGGCCAGCCGCACCCGCATCCCGCTCGAATAGCGCTTGACCGGCGTGTCAATAAACCGGGCCACGCCGGAGAACTCGACGATTTCGTCGAACTTGCGGTCAATCTCCTTGGCCGTCATGCCGAGGACGGTGCCGTTCAGATAGACGTTTTCGCGGCCGGTGAGGTCGGGATGGAAACCGGTGTCGACTTCGAGCAGGCTGGCTACCCGACCGTCGAGCACGGCGCGGCCGGTCGTGGGTGGGGTGATGCGGGTCAAAATCTTGAGGAGGGTGCTCTTGCCAGCGCCGTTGCGGCCGATGATGCCCACGGCCTCGCCCTCTTCCACCTGAAAACTGACATCGCGCAACGCCCAAATGACATCGGCTTCGTCGCCATTGTCGAACTTGCTCAGGCGTTGCAGCCGCCGAAAGTTCGTGAGCGGCGCTTTGAGCCATGAAAGGAGGGCGCCGCCCAAGGTATCCTGTTCCTCCTCCTGGAGGAGTCCGATGCGATAGCGTTTGCCGAGGTTCTCGACCTCGATGGCGATTCGACTCATGGGTGGGATGGACACTCAGGCCACATCGGCGAAGCGCCGTTCCATGTGGCGGAAGTAGTAGGCGCCGCTAAAAAGGAGGACCGTTGCCGAAAGCGCTCCCACGCCGATCAAATCCCAGGGCATGGGCACCGTGCCCAGCAGGGCGGCCCGGAAGCCCTCGATGACGCCGACCATGGGATAGAGACCATAGAGAAGACGCACGTCCTCGCCGAAACGGGACGTCAGCAACGAAACGGGCCACACCACCGGCGCCGCGAACATCAAAATTTGGGCCAGGAACTGCGAAGCGTGGTTGACATCCCGGTATTGCACGGCCAGCGCCGCCAACCACATACCGATCCCCGCTGCCGTTGCCGCCATGATGGCGATCAGGACGGGGAGAAAGAACACATAGGGCGTCGGCGGTACCCGATAGATGACCATGAAGACGGGCAAGAAAAGCAACGCGATGAGAAAGTCAATGAGTTTGGAGAACACCGGCGTCAGCGGAAAGACCAGGCGGGGGAAATAGACCTTGGTCAGCATGCTGCTGTTGGTGACCAGGCTCATCGTGGCCGTCTGCATGACCGTGGCAAAGTAGGTCCACGGCACCAGGGCGGCGTAACTGAAGAGGGGATAGGGGATACCGTCGCTGCTCACCCGGGCGACCCGGCCAAAGATGAAGGTGAACAGGATCATGCTGATGAAGGGCCGTAAAAAGGCCCAGGCCAGCCCCAGCACCGTTTGGCGGTAGAGGACCTGCACATCCCGCCGCACCATGAAGTAGAACAGGTCGCGGTAGGCCAGCAGCTCGCGCCAATCAATGCGCGGCAATCCCTGCGGCGGTGTGATAACGACTTTTCCTGTCGGAACCGCCGTGTCTTTGAGAGGTTTAGGTGAAGTTGGATGAACAAGCGTTTTTTGCATGGATAGACGATAGACGATGGACGATGGGTTTTGTTCTCCTTCTCGTAATCGTTCAAAACCCGGAACAAACGACAAAACCAGTAACCAATAACCAGTCACCAGTAAGCAGTTACCATCTCTTCCCCGCGCTCCGCCGTGTGAGTGGTTTTAAGCACTCACAGACCAGGACGCTATGCGGCAGAACCCGGAGCGAATCGCTACAACGAGATTTCTGCCGATAATCCGCGGGATCTCCTTGCTCTCTTAACAGCGGGCAGAAGGGGATCGCTCTCCGCTGTGGGACGATATAAGGAAGATCCCTGACCGGAGAAAAGGGAAATGACTGCCCGGTCGCTGCGATCGACGATTACCCGGGGCAAAACCGTTGCGAATGACCGGTAGGACGAGCAGTGGAGGAGAAAATCGCTTTTCAAAAGGGCCCGAGCCGTCGTCGCTACCAGGGATATCAACCCGCGCCCAAAAGGAGATCCGGCGATAAAAAACTTAACCGAATCGCTCAAGAACATCGAGTCGTTTTGTTACCCATGACACCGCTGGTTTTACGACAATATTGAAAATAAACACCATTTTATATCCGTTTTGATGACAGAATCCTTTGCACTCATTCGTTATTAGTAAAAAGGGACAGAGATACTACAAATCCTCAATTTTTGGAGAAAAAGCCCACAATAAGGGCCGATTCTTTTCGACGCCGGACCACGCACACGACGGCCTGACCACCGGCGACACACGCGATAATCTACCACAGCCGCTACAGGATAGGCAAGTCATGCTGCCGGTATCTCGGAAATGACAGGCAGGCGGCGGGTTTGCCACAAGCCCCAGGCAAAGCCTACTCCTGCCGCCAGCGCCCGCACGAGCAGCAGGGGCAGCGCTACCACCAACACGGCCGGGTCGCGACGGGCGATGAAAACCAGAAAAGGGAAGGCGCTGAGCAGGAAAAGCCCAGCCAGACCGGCCGCCAACCAGCCGGCTGGCGCCCAGAACGGCCAAACGAGCAAGGCCGGTCCCATCAAACCAACAAGAGCGATCTGGAGCTTGAGGCTTTGGGTGGTGTGGGCATCGGCCACGGCATAACCGGGATGCTGGCGGGTGAGAAAGGCTTTCCAGTAGCCGATGCGGAACTTGCGCCGGGCGTAGCCGCACAGGGTGGCCACATGGCGATGATAAACCGCCGCTTGCCGGTTCATCCGAAAGATATGGCCGGCTTCGGCCAGACGATAGGAGAACTCGTGATCCTCGCCGGCCGCGCCCCGAAAACGCGTGTCAAAACCACCGGCATCGAGAAAAACCTGGCGCCGATAGGCGCAATAGGAGGTATCCATGGCGTTGACCGTGCCTTTTGCGGCCTCGACATGGGCAATCCGTTGATACCGTTCTTCGTACTCGAGCTGGACGAAACGGGCCACCAGCTCGCGCTGTTGGCTGCGATAGACCCCGCGCACACCGCTGACAATCGGGGCGGCAAATCCCTCCAGCAGGCGTTCGAGAAAATCGCTCACGGGCTCGCAATCGGCATCGGTGAAGACGACGATGGGTGCCCGCGCCACGGCCACGCCGGCGTTGCGCGCGGCGGCCGGTCCCCCATGCGGCAATCGCAGTACACGGGCGCCGGCGGCAGCCGCCACGACCGCCGTGTCATCGGTGCTGCCGTCATCCACCACGATGACTTCGTACTCATCGCGTGGGATGGTCTGCTGCTCCAGGGCGGCCAGGCAGCGCGGCAGGTCCCGGGCGGCGTTGTAGGCGGGAATGATGACACTCGCCCGCAGGTGGGGAGAGTGGATGTCCGGAGGCATGGGGGCCGGCGTCATAGACGTTCAGGAACGGGAAAAGGGATAGAGGTGGGATGATTCCCGGTGTGCGCTCATCATCGCCGAACGCGATGGCGCGATCACCTGGCGATACAGCGCGGCCATGCGTTCGACCATGAGCCTGACGGTGAAGTGTTCCTGGACGCGGCGCCGGCCGGCCTCGCCCAGAGCAGCCGCCTGGGCCGGGTTGGCCAGCAAGGCAAGGGCACGCGCGCTCAGCTCGAAAGGCCGACCCGGCGCCACCAGGAACCCCTGCACCCCGTCACTAACGACCTCGGGGATGCCGCCGGCCGCGCTGGCGATGATGGGCTTGCCCAACGCCATGGCTTCGATGAGCACGATGCCGAACGACTCGTGATGGGATGGCAACACGATCAGGTCACTGGCCGCCATCAGCGGCGCCACGTCGCGTTGGTAGCCCAAAAAGCGCACGGCTTCGGCGATGCCCAACGCCTGTGCCTGCTGTTGCAGGGTTTGGGCCAGGCTGCCCTCCCCCACAATCCAGAAGTGAAGGTCGGGTCGCACCTGCAGCATGTGCCGCGCCGCTTCCAGCAGGTCGGTGTGACCTTTGACTGGTTCCAACCGACCGAAGACGGCGACAACAGGTTCACCGTCGGCCACGCCGTAGCGGCGGCGCACCTGTGGACGGGCGTTGTCAGCGCCCTGCGCGAAAGCAGCCGCATCAATGCCGTGATAGATGACGTGCAGGCGCTCCGGTGGTACCACCCCCCGCAGGCGCTGCGCCTGACTGTACGAAGGAACGATGACGGCATCGGCCCGTCGCAAGGCATGGCGATCGAAAGCGGCAAACAGGCGCAGGAGACGGCTCTCATCCACGGCCAGATGATGGTCCGTGGCAATCCACGGTCGTCCGACATGACGCGCCACCGGCCAGCCCAGCAGGTCGCTCTTGAACTCGTGCGTGTGCAGCAGGTCGCAATGGGCCAGCCGGCGGCGCAAAAAGCGCATCACGTGTAGGGTGTCCTGCGGTCGGGCCGGGATTTCGTGCACGATACACCCGAACGCACGCGCTTGTCGGGCCAGGGGATGGGGTTCGGCGTCCAGACCCCAACGCCGCAACAGCACGATTTCCATCTCGATGCCCAGTGCGGGCAGATGTTCGGCCAGTTGCAGAATCTGGCGTTCCGGCCCCCAAACCCGGTCGCCCTGACGGCAATGAAGGACGCGCAACGAGGACGTGCTCATCGGACAGGGGCAAGGGAGAACACCATGCGGTTGACTTCGACGGTGGCCGCATCGGCCGTTTCCGCTTCAAGCTGGCCGCGCCAAGCCCAACGCCATAATCCGGCGTGAAGGCGGCGTTGCAGGGCCGGTTCCTTTTCCAGACCGAGCCAACCCAACAGGCTAAAGGCCGACCATTTGACCGCGGCGACGACGGCCATGCCCAAGCGATGGCGCCGTGCCGTCCAGGGTCCATGCCAGTGCCGAAAGTACCGCTGGACACCGTCCGCGGCCAGCCAGGCCGTGCGCGCCCGTGCCTGGCGACTGCTGAGACCGCCGCTGTGAACGACCACGGCCTCGGCCACCAGCCAGGTTTCGTAGCCGGCCGCCTGGATACGGCGACACAGGTCCACATCTTCACCGTACATGGGATAGCCGGGGTCGAAACGCCGCAGGTCCGGCGGCAACGACGCCGACAGCAACAGACAGGCGCCGGAAAGAAGGGGCACCGGCCCGGTGCGATCGCGGGGGACGGCGGCGCGCAGGTTGGCCGCCCAAAGCCGCGAGTGGGGGAAGCGCCGGCTCAGGCCTAGCCAATCGCTGAATTCCGACCACGGGGTGGGGTAATGGCGCCCCGTGCGCAGGTCGTCACGGCCGTCGGGTGTCAGGATGCGGGGGCCGAGCAAGCCGATCCGAGGCCGGGCCTCGGCCAGGGCCACGAGCCGCGCCAGGCTGCCGGGCGCCGGTACGGTATCGGGGTTGAGCAAAAGGAGGTGCCGGCCTGGGGCCGCTTCCAAGCCCTGGTTGGCCGCCGCCGTATAGAGGCGATTGCGCGTGTTGACCAGCAGCTGCACCTCTTGGGGCGGATGACCCCTCCCCGTTTGCAGGAGCTGGGGCGCCTGTTCCCGCACGATAGCCGCCGTGTCGTCGGTCGAGGCGTTGTCCACGACGATCAGCTCCCAGGTCAGCGCCGGAAGCCCGCCGTCATCCCAGGCCGTCGGCAACGCCGCCAGACAGCGGGCCAGCGCTTCGCCCACGTTCCAGGTGACGATGACCACGCTGACATCGCCGCCGCTCATGGCATCACCCCCTGATAGCCGGAACGCCGCCGCACCTGGCGTTGCAACCAGGCCGTTTCCTCCGGTCGCAACAGGCCCAACACCCATAGACCGACGGCATAGACCAGAAGGAAACCGCCACCCAACAGGAGCAAACCGGGGATGTGGGGCTGCTGCCAACGACCGCCCAACCAGGCCAGCAACCCGCCCAGCATCGCCGGCCACGCGAGCAGGCGCGGGGATAGCGTCGCCAGCCAGGAGGCCGGGGAGACGCCAACGGCGCGACCGAAGACGAGCTGGGTCAAGGCGGCGCTGCTGGTGATGGCCAGCACATTGGCGGCGATCAGCCCGTCGTAGCCCCAAACGGGCACCCACAGCATGGCCAGCACCAGGTTGACGGTCAGGTTATAGAAGGAGAACACGGCCGCCCATCCGGGTCGGCCCAAAGCCTGCAGCCCGATGGAAGCCATCGCGGCCAAACCAACAAAGGCCCATCCCGTCGTCAGCCACTGCAACCCGAGAATGACTTCGGAAACGGGCCGCCCCAACCAAGCCAGGGTGAAAGGCGTCGCCAGAGCCACGACGACGACGGTGATGGGCGCCAGCACAAGCAGCGCCAGACGCAACGCATGGCCGTAGAGTCGCCGCATGGCGGCCGGCCCACCCTCGGCCAGCGCGCCCACATAGGCCGGATAGAGGGCCTGAGCCATGGCCAAAGCCAAGGTGAAGATTTGGGTGGCGATGGTCACGACCAGCTCGTAGTAGCCCAACGCCGTCAACCCCACCCAGCGGGCCAGGATGAATTTGTTCCCGGCCGTAAAACCCAAAGCGATGAGGCTGGTCAGAAAGAGGAAACGACCAAAGCGCCACTCGCGCTGCAGCAGCCGGCTCTGACACAGACGGGGCGAAAAGCGCAAAGCCGGCGCCACGCGCCGCACGGCCGCCAGCAACAAACCGGCCTGCACAACCACGCCGAGCAGCGCCGCTGCCGCCACCCCGGTCAGCCCCCAATCCAAGCTCAGGGCCGCCAGGGTGATGACGGCAAAGACGAGGCGGTTGGCGATCAGGGCGATGTTGGTATAGGCCATGCGCTGACAGCCTTCGACGACGGCGGCCAGGACGAGGCTCAGCACGATCGGCGCAAAGCTCAGTCCCAAGAGCCGAAAGGCCGGCACCACGGCGGCCACCCGTGCGGCCGGCACGCCCAGGAGGTTCACCCACCGGAACGCCATGACCAGGGCTGCCAGGCTGAGGAGCAAGGCCAGGGCCAGCAGGGGCCACAGCACGCTGTTGAGGGCTTCGGCCACGGCCGACCATTGGCCCAGGGCCTTGTGATGGGCGATGGTGCGCACCAGCGCCCGCCCCAGGCCGAAATCGAGCATCTGGGCCAGGGCCATGACGACGCCGAACAAAGCCCACACGCCGAACGTCTCGGCGCCCAACCCTCGGATCAACCAGGGCGTGAGCACCAACGCCAGTAGCGAGGTGACGGTCATGCCGGCAAGGTTGAAGCCGGTGTTGCTCAGCAGGGTCGAGACGCGCATGGTTCGGAACGGCGCGGGTCGAAAAGAGCGCTCAGGAAATTGGGGCGGGGTCGAGGTTGAAGAGCCGCCCGATATGCTCGATGCGTTCCAGGTAGAAATCGGCTTCACCAGCCGTTTCCGCCCCGATGAGCACGGTCTTCATGCCCAGGGCACGGGCAGGCGGTAAATTGACGGCGCTATCCTCGATGAAGAGACAGCGATGGGCTGGCACGTCCAGCAAGGCCAGACAGCGTTCGTAAGCCGCCATCTGCGGTTTGGGGATATAGCCGACCTCTTCCACGCCGATCAGCCTTTCAAAATAGGCGAGAATCCCCAACGTCGAAAGGACGTTGCGGGCGTGTTTGGCCGTGGCATTCGTGAACACGGCCTTGCGTTGGGGCAGGACGGCCAAGACGGCAGCCAGTTCGGGGTTGGGCTGCAAATAGCGCCCGACATCGAAATCGTGAACGTATTCCAGATACGGTTGCGGTGCCAGGCCGTGTTCACACATCAGGCCCATGAGGGTAGTGCCGTACTGACGCCAATAGCGTTTCTGGACGATGCGGGCTTCTTCGGGCGTCAGACCCAGGGCATGGCAGACATAGGCCAGGATGCGTTTGTCAATCTCGGCCCACAACCCGTCGTGGCGGTGGTAAAGGGTATTATCCAGATCGAAGAGAATGAGGTCAATATCCTCGGAAGCGATTGTCAACGGCATGGTTCCATTATCATCGCGGCTCACTTCCTCGGCCAAATCGTCGGTCACGACCCCGTTGGGTTGCGTGCGACGCCTTCGTTTGGGGGCGACGACTCAGGGATGGGTCTGTTCCCTAACTTTGCCACACGGTGAAGAGACGGAGGACGAAGGACGAAAGACGAAAAAACTCCGTCTTTCGTCCCGTTTCTAGGCCGACGGCAGGACAGGAAGAGCCGTTCGGGACGTAAAAGGCCGCGGCGGAGTCGTCGTTTTGTGATGGGGAAACAGGCGGGGTATAATCACATTGTGCGTCTTCACCAGGGGACGCACGTTACGAAAACGGTCGGGCCGGGCAGCACCCCCTTCGGTCAGGAGTACCCCATGAGCACGGCGGTTTTGGAGCAGGTTGTGGAACCCAGGGAGGCGGTGGTCGAGCCACCGGAACAGACGTGGGCATTACCTCCGCGGCCGGACATCTCCCATCTCGTCACCGAGGATGACACGCCGGTGGACAACATCTTCTCGGAAAAGGAACAACGGCTGCTGACGGCGCCGCTGTACGGCGCCTGGCAGCCCGGACGGCCCTTCGCCGTCTTTGCCAACGTGGCCCTCTACTATGCCATCAACCAGCCGCCGCTGGTGCCCGATGTGTTCCTGAGCCTGGATGTGACGGTGTGGGACGACCTGTGGCCCAAGGAGCACCGGAGCTACTTCCTCTGGGAGTTCGGTAAGGCGCCCGACGTGGTCATCGAGATCGTCTCCAACCGCAAGGGTGGCGAACGGGATGAGAAGATGCGCCGGTATGAGGCGATCCGCATTCCCTACTACGTGGTGTATGACCCGATGCGGCTGGTACAGGAGGAGGAGTTGGTGGTGTTCGAGTGGACGGTGGAGGGTTATCGGCCGCGGGCGGACACGATGTTGCCGAAGGTGGGCTTGGGCTTGCAGGTGTGGGAAGGTGTCTTTGAAGGAACCCGTAGCCGCTGGCTGCGCTGGTGCGATGCCGAGGGAAAGCTCATCCCCACCGCCGACGAACGGGCGCAAGAAGCCGAACGTCGGGCTGAAGAGGAACGACGTCGGGCCAAGGAGGAGCGGCGTCGAGCCGAAGAAGCCGAACGTCGGGCCGAAGAGGAACGACGACGGGCCGAGCGCCTGGCCGCCCGTCTGCGCGAGCTCGGCATCGAACCGGAGGCATGAAGTAACTTCTCAGGCCGATGACGATGATGGCTCAGGTTCCGATAGGGTTCCATCCCCGGCAGACGAAAGACGACGGACGACTTTTCTTCGTCTTTCGTCCATCGTCCGAGCAAGCGGCCGATGGCGGGAAGGGAAGACCCATCCGGGACGTAAGGCCGTGGGCTGAGCAGTTACGACATGAACAAAAACACGTCCAGGGAATGGTGCGAAAAGGTTCGGCAGGGCCTGCATCGGGCTGTCAACGATTTTTTTACTTTGTCCGAAGTATGCTAAACTTCGCGATGGTGTGGGATAACAACACCCCCGGGAGCTGAGATCAGGCAAGTGACCGGTGCCAATGCCATAATTCTTTTATTTTTTGAGGTAGGACGTTTCACATGACCCAGACTTTTGCCGAACTTGGACTGAATCCCGATAGCGTAGCGGGATTAGAGGCGCTAGGGTACGAAAGGCCCAGCAAAGTCCAACGGGATGTCATTCCCCATTTGCTAGCGGGTCGCGATGCCGTTATCGAGGCAGCACCCGGTAGCGGCAAGACGGCTGCCTATGCGCTGCCCATCCTCCAAACCCTGAACGCCGAAACCGAAGGCATTCAGGTGCTCGTGTTCGTGCCCACGGGCAACGACGCCATGCGCGTGTCCGGGCTGTTACAGGCCCTCAACTACAACCAGAACATCCACATCGTGCCCGTGTTCGAGGAACAACCCATCGCCCGTGAGGCTGAACGCCTGGATCGAACGGTGAGCATCGTCGTCGGCACGCCCGAGCGGATCAAGCAGCACGTGGACCGGACTTCCTTCGGGCTCGAGCAGGTCCAGGTCGTTGTCATTGACGACTTCGACCATCTGGTGACCGAAACCCAAATGGAGGCGCTGGAGGCCGTGCTGGAAGAGGTGCCCGGCAGTCGCCAGACCATCGTCCTGACCACCCAGCTCGATGAGGAGATCGAGGAGTTCGCCGATCAGCACCTCTTCGAGCCTTTGGTGCTCAAGGCCGAATTCACATTTGTGGCCATGCCGTTGGTCAAGCATCGCTACCAAAACGTGGCCCCGGCCGAAAAGCCGTTGGCCCTGTTGCGGTTGCTGGACGGTGAACTGGTTGACCGCGGTCTCGTCTATGTCAACTTGCGGCCCGATGCCGAACGTGTGGCCCAATTGCTGCGCAGCCAGGGGTATCACGCCGGCCATCTCCACAGTCGCACCGACTCGGAGACGCGCGAGCGCTTGGTCCGTAACTGGCACGATGGCAATCTCCATTTCATCGTTCTTACCGATGCGGCCGCTGCCGGGTTGAATCTGGAGACCGGCTTTGTCATCAGCTACGATGTGCCCACCGATGCCGAAACCTACGCGGCCCGCGCCCGCGTCGTCGCCGAAAACGGCTCCGTGTTCACCCTGGTAACTCCGCGCGAACGCCCGCTGCTGGCCCAAATCGAAAGTTTCTTGGGTGTGCGGGTCAAGGCCGTGTTGCCACCCACGCGTGCCGACCTGGTCGTCCAGCGTTCCGAGACCTTCAAACAGACCCTGCGCGATGTCATCGCCCGCAGCAACCTGGAAATTTACATGCTCCTGCTCAACGAGCTGGCCGAGGAGGGTTACGACTGGTCCGAGCTGGCAGCGGCCGCCGTGAGTCTGGTGCAGATGACCCAGGCCGAGACCATTTTCACCCGCCGTGCCGAGCGGCGTCCGCCCCCTGCGGCGGCGCCTGCGCCTCCGGCCCCGCGGCCACGCGAGGTGACGCGCGAACGCCCGCGTGAGGAAGAACGCGAGGTCGAAGCCGGTTACGTGCGGCTGATCATGGATGCCGGGTACGACATCGGCGTGCGGCCCAAGGACATCGTCGGCGCCATCGCCAACGAAGCCAATATCCCCGGTCGCGCCGTCGGCAACATTGACATCCGCGACCGCTTCACGTATGTCGAAATCCAGGAGGAGTACATTGACCGCGTCCTCAACCGCGTGCCCAGCACCCGGTTGCGGGGTCGCGTCGTCACCTTCCGCCGCGCCTGAGTGGTCCTGAACCATGCGCATTCCCCTATGGCATCGTTCCCGACCGGTTCGCGAGCATACCTGGGATGTCCATGACGTGGTGTGGTTGGAGAACAACGGCGACGAAAATCTCATCCTCCACCTGCCTTCGGGTGAGTTCCGCCTCGACCGAGGGCGTCGTCAGCGTTTTCGCGCGGACATCCTGCAGCATCCCCAAGTTCAGGCT
Source organism: Caldilineales bacterium (assembly GCA_026417535.1). GTDB lineage: Bacteria > Chloroflexota > Anaerolineae > J102 > J102 > SSF26. Next base: position 6,786 of record JAOADB010000013.1, on the reverse strand, counting down.
CTGAGGGATGCCGGCAAAATCACCGTTCGGCGTGCCTCGAAAGCCGCCGACCCCACCCGGACAGGGTAACGGCTTGTCCGATCCTGGGGACACCCGCTCCGCCAGGGCAGTCGGATGAAACTGATCCTCATTGACGGCCACTCGCTGGCCTATCGCGCCTTTCTGGCCCTGCCGCCCGACCTGGCCACCAGCCGCGGGGAATTGACCAACGCGGTCTATGGCTTTGCCTCGATGCTGCTGAACGTCCTGCGTGACCAGCAGCCCACCCACATGGCCGTGGCCTTCGACGTTGGGCGCAGCTTCCGGCAGGATCGTTTCCCCGACTACAAGGCCACGCGCGAGCGCATCCCCGACGAGCTCCAACAGCAGATCAACCGCATCCAGGAGCTCGTGGCCGCTTTCAACATCCCGGTGTTCACCGCCGAGGGCTACGAAGCCGACGACGTGCTGGCCACCCTGGCCCGCCAGGCTGCGGCCCATGACGTTCCCACCCTGATCGTCACCGGCGATCGCGACCTTCTCCAGGTCGTCAACGACCGCATCACCGTCCTTACCTCGGGGCGTCGCTTTTCCGATACGATTCTCTATACGCCGGCGGCGGTCAAGGAACGCTACGGCTTGGAGCCGGCCCAACTGGTGGATTACAAGGCCCTCGTCGGAGACAAATCGGACAACATCCCCGGCGTGCCCGGCATCGGCGACAAGAGCGCCGTGCAGCTGCTGCAGCGGTGGGGCGATCTCGACACCATCTACGCCCATCTCGACGAAGTGACCCCGCCGCGGGTGCGCGAGGCCCTGGCTGCCCATCGCGACCAGGCCTATCTTTCCCGCGCCCTGGCCACCATCGTGGATGTGCCCGACCTCCGGCTCGACCTGGCCGGCTGCACGCTGCGGGCCTACCATCGTCAACAGGTCGTGCGCCTGTTTCAGGAGCTCGAATTCCGGTCATTGCTCCCACGGCTGCCTGCCGCCGTCGCCGCCCCGGAACCGGTGCCTGCGCCGACGCCGGAACCCACGCCGGCGCCGGAACCGATGGAGCCGACCGCCGGCCCTGTCGAGCAGCTGGCCCTTTTTGCCGAGGAGGGCGTCCCCCCGCCGCCGCAGGTCACCCTTGCGGGCACGGCGCCCTCTGGCTATGCCATCATCACCACGGCCGAAGCCCTGGCCGATGTGGCCGCCCAACTGGCCGCCGCGCCGCGCCTGGCCTTCGATGTGGAGACGACCTCGACCGACGAGCACCGCGCTGACTTGGTCGGTTTGGCCCTGGGTTGGGGCGAGGGGCCGACATGCAACGTGTACATCCCCGTGGGGCATCGTCAGGGCCGGCAATTGCCCCTCGAGCTGGTGCGCGAGCGCATCGGCCCCCATCTGGCCGATGGGCGGCCCAAGCTGGCTCACAACGCCAAGTACGACCTCATCGTTTGCCGGCGCCACGGCCTGCCCGTTTCCGGGCCGCTCATTGACACGATGATCGGGCAGTTCCTGCTCGACCCGGCCGGCCACAGTCTGGGGCTGAAAGACCTGGCTTTCCGGCGCCTGGGGGTGGAGATGACCCCCATCGAGGCCCTCATCGGCAGCGGCCGCAAGCAGATCACCATGGACCAGGTGCCCATCGAGCTGGTCGGACCCTACGCCGCGGCCGATGTGGACATGACCTGGCGCCTGGCCGGGCAGATCCTGCCCGAGCTGGAGGCCAAAGGGCTCGACCGGCTCTTCTGGGAGCTGGAAGTGCCCCTCATCCCCGTGCTGGCCGATATGGAGATGGCCGGGGTCCTCCTCGATGTGGATGTCCTGGCGACGATGGCGACGGCGCTGGAGGCCCGGCTGGAGGCGCTGGCCGAGGCCATCTACGCCGATGTCGGGTACAGCTTCAACCTCAATTCGCCTCAGCAGCTGTCCGATGTCCTCTTCGGCAAGTTGGGCCTGCCCACGACCGGCATGCGCAAGAACGCCAGCGGCCATTACTCGACCGCGGCCGACGTGTTGGAATCGCTGCGCGGGCATCATCCGGTGGTGGACCGCTTGCTCGACTATCGCCAGCTGGGCAAATTGCTCAACACCTACATTTTGGCCCTGCCCCAGCTGGTCCATCCCGCCACCGGCCGCCTGCACACCCGCTACGACCAGACCGGCGCCGAGACGGGACGCATTTCGTCGAACAATCCCAACCTGCAGAACATCCCGGTGCGCACCGAATTGGGCCGCCAGATCCGCAAGGCCTTTGTGGCACCGCCGGGCCATTACCTGCTTTCGGTGGACTACTCTCAGGTCGAACTGCGCATCCTGGCCCACATCGCCGAGGACGAGGCCATGCTGGCCAATTTCGCCGCCGGTCTCGACATCCACGCGGCCACGGCTGCCCAGGTGTACGGCATTCCCATCGAGCAGGTCACGCCGGAACAGCGCAGCGTGGCCAAGATGATGAACTTCGCCACGTCCTACGGGGTCAGTCCCTACGGCCTCGCCAGCCGCACCGGTCTGACCCTGGAAGAGGCCCGGCGTTTCATGCAGACCTATTTCGAGACCTATCCCGGCGTGCGGCGCTATCTCGACCGGACCATCGCCCAAGCCACGAAACAGGGCTATGTGGAGACGTTGCTGGGCCGCCGGCGCTACTTCCCGGTCTTGCAGACCACAGCTTCGGCCTCGCAACAGGCGCGGGCTGCGGCCGAGCGGGCCGCCGTCAACCACCCCATCCAGGGCACGGCGGCCGATATCCTCAAAATTGCCCTCATTCGCGTGCATCGAGGTCTGCGCGAGGGCGGCTATCGGTCGCGGATGATCCTCCAGGTCCATGACGAAATCGTCCTGGAGGTGCCAGCCGAGGAACTCGATGCCGTCGTGCCGTTGGTGGTGACGACCATGGAATCGGCCTACCCCCTGCGCGCGCCCCTGAAGGCCGAACCCGAATACGGCCCCAACTGGGCCGATCTGCAACCCTGGCGGCCAAAAGGTGAGTAATCCGTGATGTTTCGGCTTGATTTCGGGACGAAAGACGAAGGATGGAGGACGAAAACGGTTCGTTCTTTCGCTGTTCGTCTTCCGTTCCACCTTTTGGCCCCTCTTCGTAATGGGAAACAAAGCGCGGTATGGGTTATCAGGAAACGACGGTGACAACGGCGGATGGGCTGAAGCTGTTCGTGCGCATCTGGACGCCGGAGGCCGACCCGCGTGGGGTGGTGCTCATCGTCCACGGTCTGGGCGAACACGCCGGCCGCTATCCGCATCTCGTCAAGGCGCTGACCGACCACGGTTATGTCGTGTTCGGCCACGACCATCGTGGCTGTGGGCGGTCCGAGGGGCGGCGCGGGGATTTCCGCGCCTTCGACGAGGTGCTCGATGACCTCGACCGGGTGATCGCGGCGGCAAAGGCCCGCCATCCTGGCTTGCCCTTGGTGCTCTATGCCCACAGCTTGGGCGCCATGTACGCCACCCACTACCTCGCCCGCCATCCGGATGGCGTCACGGCGGCGGTGCTCTCGGCGCCGGGCTACGGCCCTGGTCCCGACCTCAGCGCCACGGCCATCCGGTTGGCCCGCCTGCTTGCCCGCATCGCGCCGGGTTTGTACCTGCGCAGCAGGGCCTCAGAGGACTTCCGGCTGAGCCATGACCCCGAGGCGAAGCGGGCTTACGATGAGGACCCCCTGCGGATCGAAACGTTCACGGCGCGATTTGCCGCGACCAATTTGCAAAAAGCCACCGAGGCGCAGACGCTCCTGGCCCGGTTGCGGCTGCCGATTTTGCTCATCCTGCCCGCCGACGATACGACCATCAACCGCCAGGCCGTCCTCGCCGCCGCGGCCCAGGCCGGCCCCAACGTCACCCTGCGCACCTATCCCGGCTGGCATGAGCTGCACAACGAATTGCCCGAATTGCGCGAACCGGTGCTAAACGATGTGTTGGATTGGTTGAGATTGGTAACTAGTAACTGGTAACTGGTCATTTTTTCGCGCAATCGGTGGTTTGTCTCGTGTTTTCGCAATCGGCCTCAACTCAGGACGGAAGACGAAGGACGAACGACGAAACCCCTCCGTCCTCCGTCGTTCGTCCTTCGTCCTCGCCATCGGCCCCGATCCGGGAGGGAGGACGAACGACGAAAACCCAGTTACCAATACCCAGTCACCCCCCATGCCTCGCGCTATCGCTCCCGGAATCATCCAGATCACATTGCCCACGCCGTTTCCGGTGGGGGATGTCCATGCCTATCTGCTGTTGGGCGACCCGTTGACCCTGGTGGATACGGGCGTGAACTGGCCGCCCAGCCGCGAGCGTCTGACGGTCGAACTGGCCGAAGCAGGGGTGGCGCTTGCTGACCTGGAGCAAATCGTCATCACGCACAGCCATCTCGACCATTTTGGGCTGGCGCGGACCTGTCAGGCTGCCGGTGGGGCAACCGTGCTGGCCCATCCTGCGGCCTGCGCCAAGCTGACCGACCTGCAGGGCTATGTGCAGGGGGCCATCCGCTGGTCGGCCACGGTCCTCGTCCAAGCCGGTTTGCCCGCGGAAAAGCACGGTTGGGTGCGGGCCTTCTACGGCATCATCCCGCAAATGGCCGAACAGGTGGTCGTAGACCGTTGCATCAACGAGGGCCAGACTCTCTACGCCGGCGGCAGCGAGTGGGAGGTGTACTTTTTCCCCGGCCATAGCGGCGACCTGATCGGCCTTTATCGGGTCACAGACGGCCTGCTTCTCGGTTCCGACCACCTGTTGGGGCATATCAGCTCGAACGCCTTGTTGGAACCCCCGCGGGCCGATGCGGCCTGTCGCCGTCTGCCCCTGATCGAGTACTGGCGTTCCCTTGACCGGCTGGAAAGCCTGGCCATTCGGCAGGTCCTGCCCGGTCACGGCGCGGTCATCACCGATGTCGCGGGCTTGCTGGCCGAGCGTCGTCGCCGCCGCGACCGCCGCCTGGCCGATATCGCCGGATTTGTGGCCACAACTCCTCGCACGGTGTGGGAGATCGCCCAGGCGCTCTTTCCCAACATGACCGAGGTGGATGTCTTCCTCGCCATCAGCGAGGTGATCGGCCATCTCGACATCCTGAAACGCGACGGCGTGGTGCGGGAGTGGAGGGAAGGCGAACTCTTGCGCTATGTGGGTAACTGGTAACTGGTAACTCATTACTGGTTACTGGTTACTGGTTACTGGTTTTCGTCTTTCCTCGTTAATCTTTCCTCCCGGAGTGGGGCGAATGACGAAGACGAAGGGCAGAAAAGGTTCCATCGTCCATCGTCTGCGTTTGGGCCGATGATCAGGATGAAATACGAACCACAGATTACACGAATTGCATGGATTACAGCATTTCACCGCTTATTCAGAATAACGACAAATAGCGAACGAAAATTACCAGTTACTAGTTACCAGTTACCACCTCCCGCCCGCGCTTATACACCTTTTTGACCAGATTGACGCCGTAGCGATAGGTCAGATCGCGGTAGTCGTCGGTATCCCAGACGACGAAATCGGCCTGATAGCCAGGGGCCAGGGCGCCGACGAATCGGCCCAGACCGATGGCGTGGGCGGCGTTGAGGGTAGCCGCGGTCAGGGCCTCGGCCGGCGTCAGCCGCATGTAGCGGGTGGCCAGGGCCATCATCAGGGGCATGGACTCGCACCAGGTGGTGCCGGGGTTGAGGTCGGTAGCCAGGGCCACAGCGCCACCCAAGTCAATCAGCCGCCGCGCCGGGGCAAAATGGTTGTGGCCTAGGCCGAAGGGCGTGCCTGGCAAGACCACCCCGACCGTGTTCGAGGCGGCCAGCCGCGCGAGTTCCTCCTCGCCCGTGCGGACCAGGTGATCCACCGAGGTCGCGCCCAGTTCGATGGCCAGACTGACCCCGCCCATTGGCTCGAACTCGTCCACGTGGAGCTTGAGGTCGAGACCGTGGCTTTTGGCCGCAGTCAGAATCCGCCGGGTCTGCTCGAGATCGAAGACCCCGCGCTCGCAGAAGACATCGCAAAAGTGCACGGCCCGCTGGCGGTAGGCCGACCCGTCTTCACCGGTCACGGTGTAGACCAGATAGGCCAGCTCGGGCAGCATCTCCTCGACGATCAGGTCCACGTAGGCATCGGGCCGATCGCGGAACTCCGGCGGCACGGCGTGAGCGCCGAGAAACGTGGGCACCAGGTCCATGGGGTGTTGGGCATCGAGCACGGCGATGGCATCGAGCAGCTTGCGCTCGTCCTCCAGAGTGAGGCCGTAGCCGGTCTTGACCTCGGCCGTCGTCGTGCCGTGGGCGAGCATCGTCTGTAATCGGGGCAGGGTTTCGGCCACGATGTGGTCACGGTCGGCGCGGCGGGTGGCGGCGACGGTGGCGAGGATGCCGCCCCCGGCGGCCAGGATTTCCATGTAGGTGGCGCCGGCGATGCGGCGTTCGAACTCCCCGCGGCGTTCCCCGGCCCAGACGGCATGGGTATGCGGATCCACCAGGCCAGGGGTGACGCAGGCGCCGCCGGCATCGAGCACCTGGGTGGGGCGGTAAGCGTCCTCTAGGTCGCTATGAGAGCCGACGGCCAGCACCCGGCCTTTGTGAACGGCCAAGGCGGCATCGTTCCGCAGCTCGATCCGGGCCATGGCCGCCCCGCGCAGGGCCGTGGCGGCAGCCGGCGGGGTAGCCAGCTGTCCGATGTGGGTAACGAGCAGGTCAATGGGTTCCATGGGCAAAGCGGAGCAGGGGTTTCGTTGTGCGGCGTTGGTCTTTCGTGCCGGATTGGAGCCGAGGGCGGAGACGAAGGACGGAGGTTTTCGTCTTCCGTTCGTCCGTCGTCCTGCTGTCTCTTATACACATCTGA
>JAOADB010000132.1 GCA_026417535.1 Caldilineales bacterium | reverse complement strand
AGGGATAGGTCATGGCCACCCGATCCGGGACCGACGTTGTGACCGGCGTCGGTCACGGCCATTCTACGCCATCGTTCCCCTGAGGGCAAAGTGGGGGAGTTCGGCCGCCAGATCCGTCCCCACCCAGACCGGGTCGGCGCTATCGGCCAGTTGGAAACCGCCAACGACCTGCCCGGCCGCCTCGAGATCGGCCAGGACCGTCGTCACCTCCTCCGCCGGCCAACCGAACAACCGGCGGATGTCCGCGACCGTGCCCGCGCCCATGGCCGCCAGATAGTGGGCCACGAGCTGCTGCCGGGCCCGACGCCGGCTGATGGCACGCGCCCGTTCTGGCAAATCGGGATAACGGCGATGGGTGCAGTCGTAGATGAAACTGTAGCGCCAGGCACCCGTTTGGGCGACGCCTACCGGGAGGATCTTGAAATCGCGTTGCAGAACGGTTAAGGCCGTGTCGAAGGCGGCACCGGGGCCGGTCATGTGCACGGCCCGGCGCAGGTTGACCGTGTCCAGCGGCCCCCGTTCCAGCAGGGTCTCGTAGATGACTTTGGCCTCGTAGCTCAACTGGCCGTCGCGATACTGGTCGAGATAGTCGTGCTCCGGGTCGCCGTAGTTCTCGCTGAGGGCATAGAAGGCCGGGACGACCTCATGGGCGATAAGGGTGGCCTTCCCGCGCAGGATTTTGGCGTAATACCACCAGCCTTTGTCCAACGCCTGGTCTTTCCAGGTCCAGGTGATATGACCGGGGTCATCGTGGGCATCGGCCACGGGTCGGTCGCCGGCCACAGCCGTCCACAGACTGGGGAAGGGTACGCCGTTGATCGGCCAGAAAAAGATGAAACCGCGCTCGCGCACGAAAGCCTGGGCCTCGACCACCGTCCGCAAGCGCCGGTCGGGGTCCAGACGGAAGGTGCGCCGGCGATAGCGTTGCAGGATCGTCGTCTCGAGAACGGGCATAGGGGCGTTCCAACGTCGGCGCGTGCCAACGTTCAAACGTTCCGGTCGGCGTATTGGGCCGGAGCCTCACCGCCGCGTGCGACCACCCGCGGATAATCGTCTTCTTTTGCCCTTCTGTTGATCTTCTCAACTCTTACGCGAAATTCCCAAGGTTCATCGTAGTCGTATAGATAGAGAAATTCTTGGCCTTTACGAAATTTCATGTCATTAAGAGTAATTGTTTCGGGATTATTGAGTAGTGCTTCAAAAAATTCATCCGATGCTAGAAGTTTTATGATTTTAGTAAAATCTTCCTTGTCAAGTTCTTTTAGTGCTTTTAAAAATTGAATCATATCTTGTTCTGGTTCCGTTTCAAAAAATAGCATTTGAGCTGCCATGTTTAATTGTGTTTCATCTGCTTCTTGAAGACTTTGCCAGAAATTTTCTATATCATCAGGACTCAATAGATTTGCAATCATTTCATCATCTTCATAATCTGCAGATTCGTCTTCATAATCCCATTCGATGCCGATCGGTTCTAATTCTTCCGTTATTTCTTCTTCCTCTTCTTTTGCTGTTGTTTTGACCAATTCTTCTTGTGAGATGCCATATTCGCGATATTCGGGCAGGGTATATTCACTCTCTTTGTCCCAGGCTTCGCCGCTCAGGAAGAATGAGTAAGGATGCAGCTGATCGAAACCGAAGGCATCGAGAATCGCCAAATGGAGTTCATGGAGCGTCTGGTTGGCAGCCATTTCGATCTGACGCCACACGGTTTGGTCATCGGATAGATAGACGTGAAACGTGTAGGTTTTCATGGTTTGTGTGGGACGATGGACGATAGACGATGGGCGGTGGGGGAGCGAGGGAGAGGGAGAGGGAGGGAAAGCTCCTTCAAGCTTCTTCGGTTTTTCAAATTCTTTCGATTTCTTTCAATTTCTTTCGATTTTCTCCAGGCTCCTCCAACCTACGCGCCGGTCAGTCGCATGGCCGCGGCGCCGGAGAAAACGATGAGCATCTGGCCGGGGCCGTAGGTGAGCCAGATGACATCGCCGATGAGGGGAAAGCTCAGACCGCCGAAGAGCTGGCCGGCCAGGATGAGGTCGCTCAGGAAGAACAGACCTGCGCCAAGCGCCAGGGGCACAAACGGCCGCGCCTGCCAGGCCAGGCCGGTGGCCAGACCGGCCGTGGTCGCCAACAACAGGGCATAGACCAGCGCCGCCGTGCGCAGGGCCGAAAACGGCTGCCCTCGCTGCACGACCACATACCAACCGACCATGCCCAACGCCAGCCACACGGCCAGGATCGGCCAGCGGCCGCTCCCCGTCAGGCCCGCCTGACCGCCCAGGCCGAGAAAGGCGGCGATGTAGCACAGGTGCCCCACGCCAAAGGCGACGATGCCGCCGATGACCCGGTTGCTCAGGGGCAGCAGCCCGGCCATGGCGATGTCGCCGAGCAGGCCGAAGCTCATCCCTAAGGCCACGGCCAGGGTGTAACGGGCCGCCGCGGTCTCGCGGGCGAGGGCGTACCAGCTCCAGCCGGCCAGGACGAGCACCGCCGACGAAAGCAACCGCGTGCTCGTCGGCATCCGGCGGGTGTTGGCCGGGTCAGGTCGGCCGAACACAAAGCCGCCGAACAACAGCACCGCCCACAGGAGCAGGCCGATCAGCAACCCAGTGCGTTGGAAGGGGGTCAGGGTGGCGGGGAACATGGTGGGGAGTTGGTGACTGGTGACTGGAATCGCGCAGGTTGGCCCTGGTTTCGATGGTTTGGCCGATAACGGGGACGGACGAATACTAGGACGGAAAACGGAAGCGTTCGTCCTTTGTCGTGCCTTGGGGCCGATGAGGGGGGACGGAAGACGCAAGGCGGAGGACGACCTCCATCGCCTATTGTCCATCGTCCGCTTAGAACGGCCCCGGTTCGACCAGGATAAGGGTACCCCAAGTCGTCGGATCGCGCCAGTTACGCTGGGGATCGGTAGAGATCATACACTCCTGCACGTTCGTCTTGGCCGTGTCGTTGTCGCTGACGCTGGCCACCAGGCCCAGGGTCAGACCCGGTTTCGGCACGATCCCCAGGGCCTTCCAGGGCACGGCCGCCTCCAGGAAGTAGCCTAGCTCGCTGGGCCAGAACAGACCCGGCTGCGGCCCTACGGCCACCACGGCCTCGGTCAGCTCGCGCGGCCGCTGCGTGCTGAGCTGCCATAGCACGGCTCGCGGGGGCAAGTCTTGTTGCGGCCAGCCGGGATGAAAGTCAATCTGTAGGTCGTCGGCATTGAGACCGGTGTCGTAGTAGTCGCCCGGCAGGTCCACATCGAGCAGAAGCTGCGGCGCGTCGCCCAGGAAGAAACGCAGATCGCGGCCGGTGTAGGGCACGAAGCCCTCGTCGCGCACATCAAACGCCACGTAGAGGTAGGTGTCGTCGTAGGCAAACCAGACCACGGCCATCAGGTCATCTTCGATGTTGGCATTCGGGCTGAACAGCGCCTTGCAGGCCCGGTCGAAGACGATGGAATCCACCAGCGTCGGCTTGACACCGCTCAGGTCGGTCAGGATCAGCCAATCCTTGTAGCCACCGTCGAGAACGATCTCGACCTGATAGCCGCCGATGGTCGCCAGCGGCAAGGCCTGCAGCCACCCTTGTCCCTCCGGGCGAGTCCTGGGCGGCGGTGGCGTGGGTGTGACCGCCGGCCTGGCTGTGGGCGTGGCCGTGGGCAACGGTGTGGGGGTGGGCGGTGCCTTTTCCACGGGCAAGATGGCGGGGTCGAAGTTGCAACGCACGAACGGCTCGGCGTTGCGCACCCAGCCCTTGCCGGCGTCGGGGACGGCCACCAGCAGCCAGGCGCCGTCCTCGCTGCGGGCCAGGGGTTCCAGCAGCGCACCGCGGCCGATTACGGCAAAGGGCGGGTAGTCGAGCCCCGGCCCCGCGCGCAGGTTGAGTGTGTCGGCGAAGGCGCGGCATTCGGGCGACGCCGTGGTGGGTGTGGGCGTCACTGCGGGGATGGCCGTGGGGGTTACCGTGGGCATGGGCTCGACCATGCTCACGGCCGGTCGGGGCGCGCCGGGACTGCCGTCAGCCTGGGGCGGGGTCAGGCTGAAGCCCAGAAAACAGCCGTCGGCCAGCTCCAACGCCGCGTAGTGGTAAGGCCGACCCGGCTGCGACCGTAAGGCCATGACCTCGGTCTGGCCGGCGCCGACCGTGACCACCTCTTTGTTCATCGGGTTGCGGGCCGGGTCATACACGATCAGCTGACCCTGGCCGGGGCCGCTGCGATTCCAAACGGTCACATCGAGGGCGCGCACCCGCGCCAGGATGGGGCGGAAATCGAACTGGAGCCGGCCCCCCACCATGGCGATGTCGCCGATGCCGTCGCCGTTGCAGTCCTCCAGGGCATAGGCCGGCGCGCCGAATAAACCCTCTGGGTCGAGGGTGAGGATCACGCCTTCGAGAGTGAACGGTTGGCCGGGTGGCGGCAGCTCGACCAAGGGGTCTGTGTTGGCGAGGACGTCGGCCTGCGGCCACAGCACCTCGCCCAGTTCCGGTTGGGCGCGGCCGCCGCGGGCTGCGTCGAGCCAGCCCTGCACGTTCTCCATCTGCGCCCCGATGCCAGCGCTGGGTTCGCCGATGGGCGCCACCCAACGGGCCTGGCCGGTGGCCACGGTCTTGGTGACCCCGTCCGCCGTGACCTGGAGATGGTCGGCCTGGGCTTCCAGCCCCACCAGCCACCACAGAGGCGTTTCCCGCTCGCGGGCCAGCACGAAACGGGTGCCGACGACCTCGATACGGGCGAACTCGGTCGTGATGGTCAGCCGACGGTTGATCTCCTGTTGGGGATTGAAATCGCCGACCACCACTCCCGTGGCCAGACCGAAATCGATCAGGGCCGAGCTATCATCCTGGACGAACTGGCGCACCTGCAACTCGCCGTCCCGCAGCACCTCCACCAGGAGCAGGTCGGCGAACTTGAGCACAGCGCTGCCCGTTTCGTCCACATCCACCCCCTCGCCCACGGCCAGGTTGCGTTCCTGCAACGGAGCGAGGGGCGAGCGCCGGCCGTTGCGGTCGAGGGTTTCGACCTGGGCGCGGCGGGCTTCGGCGCGAGCGGTCGTGGCTGCCGGCGGGACGGTGATAGGCGGCGGGGTGCTGCGGGCGCAGGCCGTCAGCAGCACCAGCACCCCGAAAAGGAGCAGACGGGTCAGACGGTTCATCAAGAAGCCTCCGCCGGGCCTTCGCGGCCCAATCCCAGGAACAAACCCAGGCCGGCCGTCCCGCCCAAGGCGATCAACCAAGGCCATTCGGCCTGGACAAAGGCCAGGCCCAGGCCGCGCACGGCCGGAAAAGCGAGGACGCCGAGCAGGGTGGTCAGGCCGGCCCGCATCCCGACCGGCAGATGCTGTGACCAAAGCGCGCTGCCCGCCAGCACACTGCCCACCAGAAGACCGGCGGCGAGCATCCGGCCAGGGAGCAGAGGCCCGGCTGCGCCGAAATTGAGCACGACCAGCCCTAGACCGAACATGAGCGCGGCCACGGCCGTGGCCACAAACCAGGTGCGCCGGGGCCGCGCGCCGTCTTCCAGGGCTGTCAGGGTCGCACGGGCAAAAGCCGCACCCCCGCCCACGAGCGCGCCGATGACGCCGCCCATGGCCAGCCCGGTGAGCAACAGCCCCACCAGACGCCGGGTATCCACCACACCGCCGAACACGGCGGCGCTGCTCAGGCCCAGCACAAGGCCGAAGCCCAAGCCCAGGCCCCAAAAGCCGCCCTGCGCGCCGGCCACCGTGGCAGCCAGGATGCGCGGTTGCTGGCGACGCCAGCGCACGGCCCACACCCGGCGTTGCAACGTGCGGGCCAGCGACGGCGGCAAATGCCGGGCCGCCGCCGGCGCCCGGTCGCGCGCCAGAGTCAGGGCCGCCAGGGCCGCGTCCTGATGGACGGAATCGGTCACAGCCGTCACCAGCGCCGTCAGCGCCTGCGGATCGCCGTGGGCGCGCAGACCCTCGGCAATGGCCGTGGCCGCGGCTTGGCGCACGGACGCGTCGGGGTCGGTCAAGGCCCGATCGGCCAGGGTTGCCGCCACCTCGGCATCGGCAAAAGCGGCGAGATGGCCGCAGGCGCGCGCTCGCGTGGCCGGCTCCGGGTCGGAGGCTAGCCGTAGCAACGCGTCGCGCTGCGCTGCCGGCTCCAGCATGGTCGCCCAAGCGGCCGGATCGAGGTCATAGGTCACCGCGGCCGTGTAGAACAGCGCCAGCGCCGTCGGGTTCAAACGCAGCTGCCGGCGATGGGCATGCACCAGGCGCAGGTCGGCCGGCGCCGGCAGGCGGCCCCGCTGCTGCCACATGGCCAGAGCCTGTCGCATCACGGCGTAGGCCCGCTGCGTTTGCCAGAAGCTTTCGCCCCACCATTGCAGAATGCGAGGGGCCAGGGATTCATGAGCCAGCTCGTAGGTCGTTTGGGGGGCGTTTTCGTTCGCGACCGTCGCCCCGCGGCGGACCAGACGATGGAGGGCGAAGGTGTCGAGGATGGCCCTCAGGGTATCCGCTTCGCCGGGGACGACCTCCATCAACTCGGCCACGGTCAGACCTTGCCCACGGCCGGCCGTATCGCCCACGGCCACCAGGGTCGCCAAAACCTGCCGCCCCAGGTCCCGCTGCTCGGCCGGCAGGGCGGCGACGATGCTTTCGAGATGGTCGCCGAGGATGCCCTCGACCCCGCCCAAGGCGTCGTACAGGCCGGCAGGGATGACCAGGCCCGTCGTTGGGTCACGGTCGGCCGTGGCCCGTTCGTATAGCCGTGCGCAGACGAGCTGGAGGAGCGGCGGCATGACCCCACCCCGATCGAGGTCGTCGAGGAGACGTTCGACCAGGCCGGCCTCCCAACGCACGCCGAAACGGTGCGAGGGTTCCTCGATGGCGGCCCGCGCCGCCTCGCGGCCAAGCCGTTCCAGCCGAAAGCGAACATCGAGCACCCCCGGCCAGACCGCCTGCAGGTTCTCCAACCGGCCCAGGGCCTCATCGCGCACGACCAGGACCATCCGCAGGTTGAGATCGAGGTCGGCGGCCAGGGTCTGCAACCACGACACGACGGATGCCTGAGCCGCGGCAAGGGCCATGAGGTCTTCGCCGGGGTCGAAGGCCAGCACAAGAGGCCCCCGGCGCTGCTGTTGCCACACCCGGATCAGGTCGGGGACGGTCTCGGTCGTGGATGCCGGCACCAGCCCGCTCAGCGCCTTGCGCACGGCCGTCTCCGGCGAGACATCCGGCGTGGGCGTGACGATGAGGAGATGCCCATCCTGTTGCGCCAGGAGCGGCGCCACGCCGGCCCGGAGCAAACTCGTCTTGCCGACCCCAGCCTCGCCGTAGAGCACGGTCAGGCGATGGGCCAGAATCCGATTCGTCAGGCGCCGGGTCTCGTCCTGGCGGCCGATGAAGATGAGGGCATCGTCCGCGGCGAAGGGGGTCAGACCCTTGTAGGGTTGGGCGGGCAGGGCCGCGGGGATGGGTACGGCCGTGGGCGTTGCGGCTGCCGGCGCCCGACCGGCTGGGGCCAGGGCAGCTACGGCCGCGGCCAGCCGCCGCAGGAAGACCTCCGGGTCTTCGGCCACGAGACGGACGTTTTCCCGTTCCCAGTAGCGGGCCTCGCGTGGCTCCAAGGGCGCGCCGGTTACGGCGTAGGCCGGCCGCCGATAGGCGCTCAGACGTCGGGTCACCAGTTTGTAGAAGCGCTTGAACTGGGCGCTTTCCAGGTCGTAGCCCAGGAAGATGAGGGTTTTCGTGGCGAAAAAGGCCCGCACGACATCGCTCAGGGTGGGCAGCCGTTCGAGAAAGGCTTCGATGTCGTCCTCGGTGATGACCAGGCTGTCCGGCTGGGTGATGTCGCCCTGCATTTTGATCAGGGTGACCTTCGATTCGTCGAAGAAGGGCAGGTCGGTATCGCGGATGATGAGGACGTAGGGCTTGCCGGCCCGTTCCAGGGCCTGTTCGAGGGTGCGGTCGAAACGGGTCGTGATGACCTTGCTCATCGGCAAGACGACATCGGCGATGACCTGGTGCAGCGGCGTGAGGGCTGTCGTTTGCCGTTCGACCACCTCGCGCACGGTTTGGATGAGGGCCTGCCGACCGCGCTCCAGCTCGAAATCGCGGGCAATGGCCGGCAGGGTTCGGTCGGTCCCGCGGTAGTCCATGGCCGCCGCCAGCGCCTCGGCGATGGCTTGCAGGAGGGGCCTCTGCTCCTGGCGCCAGGCCGCGCCGACAAAGAGGACGGCGTTGTCCTGAACGAGCAATGCGGCCAGTTCAGAAATGAGGTCGGACACGGCAGACCCAACGGGCTGAAGAACGCCCGCCGCCCTTGCACCGACCCAACCGGTCAGAGGGCGAGACGTGGCGGAGGATGACCCACAAAACGACACCCACAGGATAGCACAGACGGGCCAAGGATGGAAGAGGAAAGACGGAGGGGTTTTCGTCTGCCGTCGTTCGGCCTTCGTCCTGGGTTGAGTCCGGTCTGAGAGGGAAACAAGCCCAGTTGGCCCCCCAAAAAACAAGACCCGCCGCAGCGGGTCTTGTCGTGAATCGGGGGGCGGTCGCCGGTTCAGTAGTTCTTGCGGAAGACCAGCGAGAACGAGTTATGGAACAGGGTGTTGCCGCCGCCGCCATCGGGACATTGGGCCTCATCGGTGAAGTTGCTGTGCACCGGCTGGGCGATGTCGCTGGCCGGGGTGACGCCGTCGTTGGAGATGAAGACCATGTACTCGGCGCCCTTCCACATGATGAGGTCGTTGCGTCCGGACTGGACCTCCATGATCCAGTAGTCGCGGTCGGTGGTCTGTTTCTTGTCCACGATGTTGCCGGGATGACCCGATGCCTGGACAACCCACACGCCGTTGACGCCGTTGCCGGCGGCATCCACCCCCCGCACGTAGATGTTGTGCTTGCCGCGATTCTCACACGGGGTCAGCCGCCGCATCTCAATGAGGCTGTATTGGACGGAAGGCGTCGGTTGGGCAGCCGCAGCGGCTGCGGCCGGGGCGGCTTGGGCCGGCGCCGAAAGTCGCGCCACCGGGCGCGGGGTGGGCGGGACGGGCGTGAAGGTGGGAGTCGGCGTGGGGACGGGGGTGTCCGTGGGTGTGGGGGTCGGTGTGGGCGTGTCCGTCGGCGTCGGCGTGGGGGTGGGCGTGTCTGTGGGCAGCGGGGTGGCCGTCGGCGGCGGGGTATAGGTCGGCGTCGGCGGCAGTTCCGCAGCCGTGTCGTTCGACGAGGGCGGATTGGCCAGGGCTACGGCCACGGGCGCGACGTTGTTCGCCACGGCGGCCCAGGCCACGCGCGGGGTGGTATCCTCGGCGGGTGTGCGCGAGGCCCGCAGGGCGCTGACGACAGCCATCGGCAACGAGATGCCGAACAGGAAGACCAGCAGCAAGACGAGCAGGATGAGCCGCACCCGCGCGGCCCGCGAGAGGCCGGCATACCATTGGGTCAGGTTGGCGAAGAAACCGGCCTGCGCCGTCGGCGCCGGAGTCGGTCGTGGGGCCGGCGCCGATCGCGTGGCCGCGGCGGGGGCTGGGTTGGCTGCGGCGGTCGGCGTCGGCGCAGCAACGGGCATCACCACCGTGGGCGCGGCGGCCACGCCGACCTGCCCCGTCGCCCATTGTCGCGTCCGTTGCGCCAGCACCCGGCTCAGGTTCAGCGCCAACACCGGGTAGCGCAGCACCAGGTTTTCGAATTCGGCCCGTGTCAACGCCCACACGTCCGCATCGGTTTCGGCCACGGCCGTCATGCTATGGGGTTCCCCCGTCAGTAGCGAACCCTCACCGAAGAAGTC
>JAOADB010000131.1 GCA_026417535.1 Caldilineales bacterium | reverse complement strand
CGCCATATCGGCATTTGCACCCTGCTGCGCCTGCTCGAAGAGTACGGGGTCGAGCTCGAAGTCCACGACGATAGTCGCTACTGGCAAACAGGCAACCGGGCCGAGTTGGCTTCCCAAATGGCCCTCATCAACACCATCCTCAACATCTTCGCCAAAGACCCGCAAGCTTTGGCTGCGCTGGCCTTGGGCGAGGAGGCCAAGAACATCGAGATCGTCGAGGTCCAGGTCGGCAAGGCCTTTCACGAACCGAAGCCCGAATGGCGCCGTGAATGGGGGATAAGCGCCGACGAAAACTGAGATGGCCCTGGCCGTCCACGTCTGTCATGCTGGCATCCTTCCGCAACCGGAGGTCTTTCGGGACCTCCTCGACCCTGGCATTCGGCTGACCCTGGGCCCGGAGCGGCCGCCGGGGCCTGTGGACATCCTGGTCTGTGGCCGACCGACCCGAGAACAACTGGCCTTGCCGGGTCTCCGGGCTGTCATCGTCCCCTTTGCCGGTGTGCCCGAAGAGACTCTGGCCCTGTTGGCCGAGTTCCCGCACATTGCCCTGCACAACCTGCATCACAACGACGCCGCCACCGCCGAGATGGCCCTGGGCCTGCTCCTGGCCGTGAGTCGTCGAATCATCCCTGTGGACCGGCTGTTGCGGCAGCATGACTGGACGCCTCGCTACGAGCCGCCGCCCCAGGTCATCCTGGCCGGTCGCACGGCCCTCATCCTGGGTTACGGTGCCATCGGTCGCCGGCTGGCGCGGGTTCTGCGAGCCTTGGACATGCGCGTGCTCGCCACCCGGCGCAGCGGGACGACACCGATGGACGACGGCATTGCCACCGTCTTTCCGGCGGCCGCCCTATCCGACCTGCTGCCACAAGCTCATGTCCTCCTCATCACCCTGCCGCTGACGCCGGAGACCCGGGGCCTCATCGGCGCCCGCGAGTTGGCCCTGCTCCCGCGCGGGGCCATTTTGGTCAATGTTGGCCGGGGACCCATCGTGGACGAGGCCGCACTCTATCGAGCGTTGGCCGATGGGCACCTGCTGGGCGCGGGGTTGGATGTCTGGTATCGCTATCCGGCCGACGAAGCCGGACGCAAACACACCCCACCTTCCGATTACCCCTTCCACGAGCTCGACAACGTCGTTCTCAGCCCCCACCGCGGGGGCATGGCCGGCGGCGAGGACCTGGAACGGCGCCGGTTGGAGGCCTTGGCCGCCATGCTCAACACCGCCGCCCGCGGGGAACCGCTGCCGAACCGCGTGGACCCAACGCGGGGCTATTGAATGGCCACTGTTTTCATCGCCTTGGGATCGAATCTGGGCGATCGCAGCGCCAACCTGGCCGCCGCCATCGGCCGGTTGGGCGACCTGGGCCTTGTGACGCGGGTTTCGCCCGTGTACGAGACGGAACCGTGGGGCATCACGGCGCAGCCGCGCTTTTTGAATCAGGTCGTCGAGCTGCAAACGGATTTGCCGCCGCATACGCTGTTGCGGCATCTCAAAGCCATCGAAACGGCCATGGGCCGCGAAATGGCCGGCCCGCGCTATGGCCCGCGGTCCATTGACCTGGACATCCTCTTCTACGATGACCTGGTGCTCACCAGCTACACGCTCACCGTGCCCCATCCTCGGCTTTGCGAGCGCGCGTTCGTGCTCGTGCCATTAGCCGACCTGGCCGCCGATCGGGTGCATCCGCGGCTGGGGTTGACCGTGCGCGAGCTGCTGGCGCGGGTGGATCGGTCGGGCGTGCAACGTTTCAACGTTCAAACGTTCTCCAGCAACGCTTCCACCTTGTAGCCGGAAGCGGCATCGGCCGCCTGGAGGGTGGCGATGACCTCGTAGAGCGCGTCTAGGCGTTCCGGCGCGTCGGCCACAGCGCTGCGCACGGCCGCAATGGCGAACAGCCCTTGGAGCAAGGCGGCAAAGGCCTCTTTGTTGTACCAGAGCACACCGCCGTAGCGGTTCACCCGCAGGAAGGCCTGCACATCGCTATCCCGCAGCAGCGTTTCCAGCAGGCGCCGGGTCGGAGCCTCGGTCTCGGTCAGATAGCGCTCCCAGTCCTGATGGGTCACGAGCACCCTGGTCAACGCCACCACCCGGTCGGTCTCCTCGGCGGATAGGCCAAACTCGCGCAGGGCCTGTCCCAGCAGACGGGCCAGCAGCCATTCGTCCAGCCAACTGCGGGTGCGAACGGCGGCATCGATCTCGCCTGTTACCCGACCCAGGTCGTGATGGCAAAGCCAACTGAACAGAACCAGCCAGGGCAGGGGGTCTTCAGCGAGGGCGCTCCGGAGATAGGCGGCGGCAGGGGTGTCGTGGGCAGCGGCCCAGGCGGGCAGAGTCAGGGCGGCGGCCAACTCACGGCGAAAGGTCGCGGCCAGCGCCTCCTCCCGGCTTGATGGCGTCGTCTCCGTCGCGGGGGTTGCGGTCGTGTCCGTGACGGCGGCTTCGGCCTGTTTCAAGGCGGCCACCCGCCGCGCCAGAATGCCCACATCCACCGTTTCGGCCGGGCGTGCGGCGGCAAAGCTCGCCAGTTGCTCCAGCAGCTGCGCCATGGCCGCGCTCAACTCATCGAGAAGCGCCTCTGTCTCCGCCTCCACGGCCGGCGTGGCCGCTTCGCGATGGCGGGCGGCCAGCAAGCGCCGGAAGGTCTCGGCCTGGATGAGTCGGCGATAGGGCTGGTGGATGGGCCGCAGGAAAAGCTCCTTCAGCGCCTCGGCGATGCTGGGCACCCCACGGCCTTCGAGATAGGCCGCCAGCTGGCCGTAGGGATGGTTTGCATCCTCCCAAACCTCACGGAAATCGAGAAAGACATGGCGCTGATAGGCGCCGAGTCGGACGAAAAGTCCCTTTTCCACCAGCTCATGGCTGTTGCGGATGTACTCCAGCTCGCCCACCAGGTCGCGGAAGATGACAAACGCGCCCGGCTGGCCCGAGAGTCCTAACCCTTCGCCCAGGGTTTTCTGCACGAGCCGGCCGCTGCCCTTGTCGAGATAGGCCACCGAAGTGCGAATCCAGCCTTGGGTGTCGGCAAACCGGTTATGATAGACCACCAGGCTGCGCTCGTCGCCGGCGCGGTTCGAGTAGGCCAGGACGTTCTCATCCACCCGGCCTTCCGGCGTGTAAAAATCGTAAAGGAGAAAATCGCGCACCTCGGCAAACAGATAGCGCCGTTTGAGCAGCGGCACGATCTCCCGCATGTGACGCTCGAGCAGCCAGGGGTCGGGCTTTTCGTCCCAATAGGCCCGGCGATACTCCATGCCGTATTTCTCGCGGAAGCCCTCGAACTGACCGTGGCCGAACATGGGCAGACCGGGGATGGTCGCCATGACCGTGGCAACGCCAAAGTACTTATCGCCCGTGCCGAATTGCACCGCCGCCGTCTCCTCGTCGGGATTGCTCATGAAGTTGACATAACGTTTGAGGATTTCGGGATCGAATTCGAGGGTGTTTTTAATCAATTGCCGATATTTGGCGTTATCCTCGTCGCGCAACATGTGCATAAACGCGCTGTTATAGACGCGATGCATGCCCAATGTGCGGACAAAATACCCCTCCAACAGCCAGAACGCCTCGGCCAGGAGAAGGGTATCGGGCGCCTCGGCGGCCACACGGTCCACCACTTCGCGCCAGAATTCGTTGGGCATGGCCGCATCGAACTCGGCCCGGGTCATGCCGTGTTCGGCGCGCGAGGGGATGGCGCCGCCGGTGCCCGGTTCCGGGAACCAGAGCCGCTGGATGTGGCGCTTGGCCAGGGTCATGGCCGCGTCGAAGCGAATGATGGGGAACTGCCGGGCCACCTGGAGGATGGTCTGGATGACGACCTCGCGCACCTCCGGTTTGAGGTAGTTGAGCTGGGCCGTGTCGTTCCAGGGCATGCTGGTGCCGTCGTTGCCGTGGTAGATGTACAGCTCCTGGCCCGTCTGTCGGTCCAGACGTTTGAACACGACGGCGGCATCGGTGCGGTCGTAGTAGTGGTCTTCCAGGAAGATGCCCACGCGCGGATCCGAGGACAGGTCGGGGCCATTGAAGGTGTAGGAGGGGAAGGGGCTATAGGGCAGGGAGAGGAACCATTCCGGATGCTCCATGACCCAGCGTGAGTCAATGGCCATGTGGTTGGGGACCATGTCGCTGGCCAAGCGGATGCCCCGTTGCCAAGCCCGGCGCTTGAGGTCCTCCAGGGCGTCGGGGCCGCCCAGATCGGCGGCGATGACGTAGTCGTAGAGGGAGTAGGCCGAGGCCACGGCCTCGGGATTGCCCATCATCTGCTTGATCCGCTGCGAGGCTTTGGAACGCTCCCACAGGCCGATGAGCCACAGGCCGGTGATGCCGCGCGCAGCCAGGGTGTCCAGCTCGGCATCGGGGATATCCCGCAGGGTGGTGATGGGACGGCCGTAGTGCTTGCTGAGCTGGTCGAGCCAAACGTAGGTGTTGCGGGCCAGCAACACCAGCCGCGGCATCCAGTCGCGATCGGGGCTGTAGCGTTCGGGTTCCAGCTCCTGGCCGGCGAAGGAAATGGCCTCGATAGGGCCGGGCCCGGCGAAGACGGCCTTTTGCTCTTCGGCGATCAGGTCGAGGCTGCTGAGCAGGCGGTACAGATAGGGTCCGATGAATCTGGCCCAATGGGTGCGGATGAACTCGAGCTGGCCCACCAGGGAATGGGGTGCCGCGCGGATGGGCGCCATCAGCAGGTCGAGCAGCTTCTCGCCGCCGGGGCCGAAACCGGGTTGTTCGTCGAAGAAGGTCTTCAGCTCGTTGATGACCTGTTCGTAGGGCGACCGCTGTTCGAGGTCGGTATCATCGAAAAGCTCGAGGAAGGGCGCAAAAGCCGGATTGGCGTTGGCCAGCCAAAGCAGGAACAGCTCCTCGAGCTGGACCTCGCGATGGCTGCGGCCGGCGGTAGCGCCCTGGAAGTACGCCTCCAGGCCGATCTCGCGGCGGTAGACTGCAGCCGGCGGGAAACGGTCGGCAAAGCGCCAGAGGGCATCCCGGACGGTCTCGGCGCCGAGACGCTCTTCCAGGCGAGCCAGGGCCCGTTCGGTCAAGCGGGGGTCGATCTGCCGGCGGTAGAGCTCCACCATGAGGTGCGCGATCTCGTCAATCAGGCCCATGGCATTGACTTGTCCGGCTTGCACGGCCTGTTCGGGATAGCGCACCAGGTCGCGACGCGCGTTCATCTTCTGCGCAAAGACCCGCGCGGCATAGAAATCGGCAAAAACGACGTTTCCGCTAAATGTAAAAATGGATTGGTCAAATTGGTAGTAATCGCGTGCTTCACGCGCGATGTGGAATTCGTACATGGTGATTCGGACGATGGACGATGGATGGAGGAGGAGGGGGCTAAGGTTTCAACGTTGAAACGTGCCGAGAGTGAGCGCGCAGGTGCGGGCGGGGTTGCGGTCGTCGCGCAGGACGGCGCCGGTTTCGTCCTGCAAGCGGAGCACGGCCCGCGGGCCTGCCGCCTCCACCGTGACCAGGCCGTAGGCGTAGGCATCGAGACGACGGCAGTCCAAACCGACCAGGTCCAGCCCGCGGTGAAATTGCTCGACCAGCTCCGGGCCGCCGCTCCGTTGCAGGCGACTGCCGAGGGTGGCCGCGGCGATGGGCCCCGTCACGGCTTCGTAGGCCACGGGCGTGGGGTCGGTGAATCGGTCAACGAACACCTCATTCATCAGGTTGGCATGGGCATCGGTGGTGAGGAAGATGACGTTGGCGAGGCGATGGGTGCGGATGAAGTTCAGGATCTCGGCCCGCTCGGCGGCATAGCCCTCCCAACGGTCGTAGGGCCAGAAGTAGTACTGCTGGATGGGTACCGGGTTGACCACGAACACGAAGGCGGCGGTGGAAGCCAGCAGGGTCTGCTTGAAGAGGGCCTTCTGATGGCTGCCCAACAGGGTGCGGTTGGGGTCGGCGATGGCCTCGCGACAGCCGGGCGGAGGTGTGGCCGGCAGGCCCAGGTTCAACCGGCTGAGGGCCGGCAAGGTGGGCGCCGGGTCGGGATTGCCGGACCCGTCCCGACAGGCCCCTGCGGCGTCGGCGCTGCGACAGGAACGCCCATCGAGGATGATGATCTCGACCAGGCTGCCCCAACGGAAGACGCGGAACAGCGGCGCCGCGGCGCAACCGTCGGCCGGCGGCAGGGCATCCGTCCGCAGGGGCATGTACTCGAGAAAGGCCTGACGGGCAAGGGTGTAGCGGCTGCGATCCACGGTCTGACCGGCGTAGTCGTTGAGGACTTCATGGTCGTCCCAGATGGCATAGATGGGCACGGCGGCCAAGAGGTCGGTCAGAGCGGGCAGGCGGCGGTTCGTGCGGTAGGTCTGGCGATAGTCGGCCAGAGTGCGAGCCGGGCCTTCGGTGCGGGCCGGCGAATCGGCGTAAATCGTATCGCCCAGGTAGATGAAGAAGTCGGGTTGGTCGCGGCGCACAGCGGCCAGAACGTCAAAGGCATTATAAACCGGCCGACCGTCAACCGGGGTGCCGTCGCTGTCACCGCTGTAGGCAAAACGGACATCGGCGGCCTGGTCGGGCGGCGGCGCCGTGCGCAGGACTCCGGTCGAGCTCGCATCGGCGCCTCGTCGCCAGCGGAAGTAGTAACGCTCGCCCGGATTCAGGCCCTCGACCCAGGCTTGGGCCGTGAAATCGGTGGCCGGCCCGGCTGTAACCATCCGACGCGCCACGACGGCATTGAACCAGGGGTCGGTGGCGACCTCCAGGGTCAGGTCGGTTGCGACATCCGCGCGCGTCCACAGCTGCGCGGCGGTTGGGCTCACATCGCCTGCGGCCACGCCGTCGGGGAAACCGACGGCGGCCGGAACCCGGCCCACGAGAGGAAAGTAGTAGCGAAACGGCGGCTCGTCCCCGCGGCTCCCAACGCCTGCCATTAGCGCACCCACCAGTAGCCCCACCAACAACCCGAGACGTATCGCTGCCCGCAACGTCGGCACGTTCGTCGGCAACCCCACCGGTGGCCCGCAATGCGTCGTCGCTTTGCGGTGTCGGCAGAGGAATGGAAAACGGGGCCGGAAGGGGTCGGGTGGTCGTCTCATAAGGGGTCAGATGGTGAAGAAGAGCAGCCGGAGGTTTTCGTCTTCCATCGTTTGTCCCTCATCTCGTCTTTCGGCCCTGCTTTCAGGCCGGAGGAAAAGGGACGAAAAGCGTCGAAATATGATCCAGATCATACTCGTGAAATTTAGAACATGCTTTACTGAAGATGTCTCACCTCCCAAGTGCGGCACCCCCTCTCATCGGTGCACCTCCTTTCAGTGTGTGTGGAGAGATCCCCGGCGAAAACTCGCCGGGGATTCTCTTTAAGAGAGGGTTGGGAGGTTGCGGGGGCTCGTTGTCCTTTCCCACCATTGCGGAGAGACATCGGCCTGGAGCGTTGTACGTCAGGAAGGGAACCCATCCGCGAGATGCATCCACAGCCGTTCCCTCAGGATATGGCGGATCGTCTCCTCGTGCAGACGCATCTCGGCCGTCATGACGCCGCTGGCCAGGCTGAGAATCGCGGCATCGTAGGGTTGCTGGCCGATCTCGCGGAAGTACCGTTCGAGCTGACTCCTTGTAATGTTGAGACGACCCTGCGCGTTTCTCCGCTTGAGCAAGGCCACACCGGCATCGGCCAGGCGGATGGCCAGTTCCTGTTGCTCGGCGTCGCGCATGTGGCCTATCGTGCGCGGCTCGACCTGGAAGGCCTCGTAAATGCTCTGCGCCAGGCGATAGCGCACCCAATTTTCCCAGGTGCGATCCTCCGGTGTGGGCGCAATGCGCGTCAGAGGGATGGCGCGAAGCTCCGGTTCTTCCTCTGCGACCTCTGCGGAGCTTTCTTCCGTTGTCAGGGGGATGCTTGTAAGGATGCCACGGAACAAGAGGAGGAGGAACAGAGCCGCCAACAGGACGAGTCCGGCGCCCTCGGCCAGACTCACGGGCACAATACGGGACAGGACCCAGCCTAAACCCAGGCTGATGCCAAGGGCCAGGGACAGGAGAACGAGACCTATTACGACTAAAAGAGCTAAAAGCGGAAGGAAGCGCATAGGAAATTCGTCGTCAAGCACAGGAGTTGTCACACTCCGTGGTATCCGCAGACGAAAGGAACAACCACTCACCACCTGAGCCATCATTGTCATCGGCCTGGGGAGTTACCACTGCAGTTTGGAGGGGTGTCAGGAACGGCGATGTAAGGGATTATACTACACGGCTCTCCCGTTCCTGCCAGCGGCCTATGGATGGAAGGAGGAGGGATGAGGTTCGAACGTTTGGACTTGCGACCGCACGAATGTAGCACAACTGCCAGCAGTTGTGCTACATTTCCTTTTTCGGTATGACTCTCGCCCCCCTTGCCCGTCTCGTCGTTCTCGTCTCCGGCTACGGCAGCAACCTCCAGGCCATCCTCGATGCCTGCGCGTCCGGAGAGCTAGCGGCGCAAGTTGTGGCCGTCATCGCCAACAAGGCCGATGCCTTTGGCCTGGAGCGCGGCCGTCGCGCCGGCATCCCGGCCATCTACCTGCCGCCGGCCGTCTGTGCAGGGCTGCCCGATAGCCGTCGGCGCTACGACACCCTTCTGGCCGAGGTGGTGGCCGGCTTTCGGCCGGATTGGGTCGTGCTGGCCGGCTGGATGCGGTTGCTGAGCATGGCTTTTCTGAGCCGTTTCCCCAACCGCGTGGTCAACCTCCACCCGGCCCTGCCCGGCGCTTTCCCTGGCACCCATGCCATCGAACGCGCCTTTGCCGCCTTTCAAGAAGGGGCCATCCGCGAAACGGGGGTCATGGTCCACCTGGTGCCCGACGAAGGAGTGGATGACGGGCCTGTCCTGGCCTGCGAAACCGTGCCCATCTACCCCACCGACACCCTGGCCGACCTGGAAGCGCGCATCCACGCCGTAGAACACCGCTTGCTCGTGGCGACGTTGCGGTGGTTGGTAACGGGTGATCGGTAACGGGTAACTGGTGAGCCGGGCTTGTAGCATAACTGCGAGCAGTTGTGTTACAACCCTTACCGGTTACCGGCTATCGCCTGCTTCTCCGCTTCGGACAGAAAAGCGATGGTGAGCGCATTGGCCTGGGCCTGGCGGATGTGGGCCGGAGTCAGGCCGGCGGCCGGCGCCGCCACCCGGTATTCGTAGGGCAGGTCAATGGCGCTGATGCCGGGGTCATCCGAGTTGATGGTTGCCAACAGGCCGTAATCGAGCCACGAGCGCAGGGGATGGGAGGCGTAATCGGGCACGGTCGAGGTCTGTACGTTACTCGTCAGATTGGCCTCGATGCCGATGCCGTGTTCGGCCATGTAATCGAGCAGGGCCGGGTCCTGGCCGGCGGCGACGGCATGGCCGATGCGCTCGGCGCCCAGTTCGCGGATGGCCTGCCAGATGCTAGCGGGACCGGCAGCCTCGCCGGCATGGACGGTGATGCGCCAGCCGGCATCACGGGCGCGGCGGAAATGCGCCACGAACAGCTCGCCCGGCCAGTTGGCCTCGTCGCCGGCCAAGTCGAGGGCGACCAGGCGGTCCCGTTGGCTGAGCAGGGCTTCCAGCTCGCGCCAGCCGCTTTCGGGGCCGAAATGGCGACTGATGATGCCGATCAGGTTGACGCGCACGCCCGTATCGCGGGCCGCGGCCTCGACCCCGTCGCAAACGGCCTCGACCACGCCGACCGGGTCCAGGCCATGGCTGCGGGCCATGAAGACCGGGCTGAAGCGGAGCTCGATGTAGGCGATACCTTCGTTGCGGGCATCCTCGACGTTCTCGTAGGCAATGCGCCGACAGGCCTCGTAATCCACGAGCACGCCGGTCATCCAGCGAAACTTCTCCAGGAAGGCCATGACGCCCGGCTGCGGTGTCGTCACCTGCACGTGCGGCCGCAGACCCTCCGGGTCCCAGGCGGGTAGCGGCAGATTGTGCCGGCGCCCCAGGTCGAGGATGGTCTGCAGCCGCACCGAGCCGTCGAGATGACGGTGAAGGTCAATCAGAGGGAGGGAGGGGTCAATCATAGGCGG
>JAOADB010000130.1 GCA_026417535.1 Caldilineales bacterium | reverse complement strand
AGATGTGTATAAGAGACAGACCTGCACCACCATGAGGACCGTTTCCCCCATCTCCAGGAGGCTGCTAACGCCTGGCTGTTTGCCCGGGCCGATGCCGTCCACGTCCACGACGCGGCGACGGCCGCGGAAGTGGCCGCGCGCTGGGGTCGCCGTGAACGGGTGTTCGTGATCCCTCACGGCCATTATCGCGAGGTCTATCCGGCCGATGTCTCACGCGCGGAGGCCCGTCGGCGCCTGGATCTGCCCGCGGATGCGTTCGTCTATCTGTGCCTGGGCCAGATCCGGCCCTACAAGGGCATTGACCATCTCATCCACGCGTTCCAGGCTCTGCAAGACCCCACGGCGATGCTCCTCATCGCCGGTCATCTCACCTCGCCGGGCTACGGCCGCCATCTGCATCGTCTGGTCGAGGGGCATCCGGGCATTCGGCTGTATACGGAGTATATCCCCGACCACGAGCTGCAGGTCTTTTTCAACGCGGCCGATGCCTGTGTGCTGCCCTATCGGCGGGCGACGACCTCGGGCGCGGCTCTGTTGGCGCTCTCCTTCGGCAAACCCATCGTGGCGCCGGCCCTAGGGCCTTTTCCCGAGCTGATCGGCGACGGCAACGGCGTCCTGTTCGCAGGCGGCGAGGCCGATCTGACCACGGCCCTGCGGGCGGTGCGGGCGTTGGACCCCGACCGGGCGCGCGCGGCGGCGTTGCGTGTGGCGGCCACCCGCGATTGGGCTTTGCTCGGCGCCCAACATGCCGCCATGTACCGTCAGATCGTGGCCCGCTGAAACTCGTGCCCCTTTCCATGCTCGCTGGCTACGACATCGTCTGTTTTTCACCCAACCCCTGGCAGGCCCTCTGGCGCAATCGCCATCAGATCATGTCGCGGCTGGCCCGCCAGAATCGGGTGCTCTTCGTCGAACCCGCGCCCTATCTGCGCCGGGTTCTGGCCGACCTGTCTCGCCGGGGGCCGGCTGCGGTGGCCTCGCCGTCCCTGGTCTCGCCTTTGCCCAACCTGTGGGTCTATCGGGCGCCCGGCTATGCCGCCGTATCGGGCCGGCCGCCCTTGGCTGATCTCACCTTTGCCCTGCGCCGCCGTCATCTCCGGCAGACGCTGCGACGCCTGGGCTTCGACAGGCCCCTTCTCTGGGTTTTCCAGTACAATGTGGGGGAAATGGTCGGCCATCTGGACGAGCGCCTGCGCATCTACCACGCCGTGGACGAATACGCCGCTTACGAGCTCGATGTCCCGCCTGCCCAAGAGGAGGCCCGGCGTGCGCACATCCGGGCGTTGGAGGCCGACCTCATTGCCCGGATGGACCTCGTCTTCGTCGCCTCCGAGGCCCTGTACGAGAGCAAGCGGCCCTTGCACCCGCACGTGGTGCTCGTTCCCAACGGCGCCGACTACGAGCACTTCGCCCGACCCGGCCGGCCCCCGGCCACAATGGCTTCCCTGCCCCGGCCTCGTCTGGTCTTTGCCGGCGCCATCAACGAGAAGATTGACCTGGCCTTGCTGGCCGAGGTGGCCGCCCGGCGCCCGGACTGGCAGGTCGTCCTCATCGGCCCGGTCACGTTGCGACGGCCCGCGCCGGCGCTGGTCCGTTTGCAGGGTCTGACCAACGTCCACTTCCTCGGCGAACAACCGCCGACCGACCTGCCCGCTTTCTTGCATGCCGGCGATGTCTGCCTGATGCCTTACGTCCGCAACGAGTGGACCCGGAACATCAGTCCCCTCAAGCTCTACGAGTACCTGGCCACGGGACTACCCATCGTGGCCACGCCCATCCCGGCCGTGGCGCCGTTTGCCGACCTGGTCTTCGTGGCCGCCGATCCCGAGGGCACGATGGCGGCCATCGTCCAGGCCCTGGCCGATGACAGTCCCGAACGTCGTCGTCGCCAGCAAGAGGTCGCCCGGCAGCACACCTGGGACAACCGCCTGGAACGGATGTCCGCAGCGATTATGGAACGCTTGAACGTCGGAACGTTCACCAGTTACCAGTAACCAGTATCTTCCATGCCCACCTCTCCGGAATTCAACGGCTATCTGCGCATTGTCCTGCGGCGCTGGTGGCTGCTCGTCCTGCTGCCGACCGTGGCCGCCGGGGTCATCCTGGCCCTGGTCGGCACGGCCCCGCCCGAGTACATGGCCTACGAGCGCCTTCAGGTGCAGGTCATTGACCCGCAGGAGGTCCCGCTCTTCACCCAAACGCGGGTCACGACCCTCAACGAACAAATCCAGGCCGTCCACGACGATTTCTACGACATCCTCCGTCTGCCTTCGGTGGCCTGGCGCACCATCGCCGACCTGAACCTGTCCCTTTCGGCCGAGGAGCTGATCCGCCGGTTGGACAGCCAGGACCGCAACAACTTCATCACCGTTACCCTGCGCATGCCCACGCCCGAACTGGCGCAGCAGGTCCTTAGCCGGCATGTGGAGAACGCCGTCACCACCTACCGGAGCATCCGCTCGCGGCCGGCCGAGACTTCCCTCGGCTTCATCGAAGCCCAGCTCGCCGAGCAGGCGCGGGTGCTGGCTGCGTCCCAAAAGGCGCTTCAGGACTTTCAACTGGCCAACGAAGTGGGCGATCTCGACCGAGAGATCCTGGCCTATCAGGACCTGAAGCGCACGCTGCGCAACGAGCGCGACCGCAGCCTGACCGAGGCCGCCCGCAACGACCGTCTGGCCGCCCAGTACGAGGCCCTGGCTCGGGAGACCGAGGCCCGCATCGCCGACCTGACGGCAACGCCCGCAGCCGAGGCGACGCTGGCGGCCACGCCCACGGCCGATGCCGCGCAGACGACCCGCGAGGTCGAGACCCTGCGGGAGCTGGCCCGCCGCCAGCGCCTTACCGCGGCCGATTATCGGGCCGCGGCCGAAGGCCATCGCGCCGCCGCCGCCGAGTTCGACCGTCAGCTGGCCGAACGCCAGCAGGAGCTGGTCTATCTGCTGAGCCTGCAGGAGCGCTACAAAACCCTGGTGGATGAGGTCAACCGCGCGGCGGCCACCTACAGTTTCCTGGCCGACAAGGCCAACGAGGCCCGGCTGAAGCTCAATCAGGGCGAGAACATCGGCTTTTTGCAGGTGGTCGAACCCGCCAGCCTGCCCCAGAATCCGCTCCCCAGCCGCACACCCCAGCTCGTACTCGTCGGCGTCCTCGGC
Organism: Caldilineales bacterium; assembly: GCA_026417535.1. GTDB lineage: Bacteria > Chloroflexota > Anaerolineae > J102 > J102 > SSF26. The sequence continues at coordinate 6,794 of JAOADB010000130.1, read as the reverse complement.
GGCCTGCTGCTGGCCGTCATTCTGGCCTTTCTGCTGGAAGCCGTCGAGCGGAACCTGAAACCGCGCGAACAGCCCTCCCGGCCCGTGGCCTCGCCGCCCTCGTAATGGCCTCGTCTCCGCCCCGGATTCTCTTCGTGGATTTTGCGCCCCGACCGGGTGGGTCCATCCACAGCCTGGCGCTGCTGTTGCGCCATCTGCCGCGGGATGCCTTTGCGCCGCTGGCGCTGTTGGCGCCGACGGTGGCCGCGCTGCCGGTATGGGCCGAATGGGGTTTGCCCGTCGTCGCCTACGACGCGGGTCAGGGTCAACCGGCGGCCGCCCAACCCGCTGGCGAGCTGACCCGCCGCCTGCGCACGAGCCGCGCGGCCGACCGGTTGCGCGGGCATCGGTTGTGGGGACCAGTTTGGCAGACGGGGTCGCTGGTGCGACGGTTGTGGGCGCGCACCCGGCCGACCGCGGCCTTCATCGCCCGGTTGGTCGAGCGTGAGGGGATTGACCTGCTCCATCTCAACGATGCCCTGCCCTTGGCCGAACCGGGCATTGTGGCAGCCTGGCGCACGCGACGGCCGGCGGTGGTCGTGGCCCGCTCCTTTGCCACCCTCGATCCCTGCCATCGTTTTCTCAGCCGTCTGGCCGCAGCGGGCGTGTTCACCTCGGCCGTGCTTCAGGCCGACCATCGGCGCCAAGGCGCCCGCTTTCCCCGCGAGCGCATCATCCCCAACGCCGTGGACCTGACGGCCTACGCGCAGTCGGCCGACCGCGAGGGTGTGCGCCGCGAGCTGGGGTTGCCGCCGACGGCGCAGTTGGCCGTGGTCGTAGGCCGGCTGATGCGGCGCAAGGGACTGCACACGTTCATCCGGGCGCTGGCGCAGGTGGCGCCGGCCTGGCCTTCGCTCTACGGACTGATCGTGGGCGAGGCCGACCCGCGCGAAAGCGGGCTGCCGGCCGAACTGCAGGCGCTGGCGCAGGCCCTGGGGGTGGCCGACCGGGTATGTTTCACGGGCTATCGGGCCGATGTGCCTCGGCTGTTGCTGGCTGCGGATGTGCTCTGTTTCGTGCCCTCGGACCCGGAGCCTTTTGGTCGCACCGTCATCGAGGGGATGGCGGCCGGTTTGCCCGTCATCGTTGCGGCCAACGGCGCCCTGCCCGAGCTGATCGGTCACGGCGAAGCCGGGTTGATGGTATCGCCCGACGATGCCGCCGCCCTCGCCACAGCCCTGACGACCCTGCTGGCCGATCCGGTGCAGGCGCAGACCCTGGCCGCGGCCGGCCGGCATCGCGCCCGTACCGAGTTCGGCATTGAACGCCAGGTGGCCGCGCTGACGGCACTCTATCGGGAATGCCTGGAACGGCGCTGAAGCGGCCATGCGCGTGCTGCTCTTCGGTCCCTATCCGCTGTCCGGCCAACCGCCGACGGGTGGGATCATGCCCGTCGTGCAGACCCTGGCCCAGGGGCTGGCCCGACGACCGGGGGTGCAGGTGGCGGTGGCCTCGGCCCATGTCGGCATCGGGCCGAGCTGCGAAACGGATGGCGACGTCACGGTGTATCGCCTGCCCGTGCCGCGCTATCCTCGCAGTCGTGGACATCGGCCCTTGCGCCGGGCGTTGGTCGCCGTTGCTGAGGACTGGCAACCCGACCTCATCCACGCCCACGGCACGGGCTACTACGCGGCGGCCGCGCTCGATGCCGGACGGCCCCATCTCATCACCGTGCACGGCATCGTGGGCCGGGAAGCCGCGCTCAGCCCCTGGTGGCCCCTCAAGGTCAAGCTGGCCTGGCAGTACGACGCCCTCATGGAGGCGCTCGTCCTGCGCCGCGCCCGCCATGTCGTCGCCATCGCCCCCTATGTGCGCCGGGCTTTCGCCCGTCATGCCCGGCTGCACTGGTACGACATCCCCAACCCGGTGGACGAGGCCTTTTTCGGCGTGGTTCGCCAACCCGAACCGGGTCTGTTCCTCTGTCCGGCGCGCGTCATCCCCCGCAAGGGCATTGATACGCTCATCGCAGCGTTGACGTTGCTGGTCCACCGCCATCCCCAGGCGCAGGTCGTCGTGGCCGGCGAGACGGACGCCATGCCCGCCTACGTGGCCCATTGCCGCCGGCTGATCGCCGCAGCTGGGCTGGAGGCGCACGTCCGGCTCGTGGGGAATCAGCCGCGTGCGGCGCTGTTGGCGACGCTGGCGCGGGCGTGGGCCGTGGTCCTGCCCGCCCGCCAGGAGACGGCGCCGATGGCCGTGGCCGAGGCGTTGGCGGCGGGTTGTCCGGTGGTGGCAACGGCCGTGGGCGGCCTGCCCGACATGGTGGTCGAAGGACGGTCGGGCCTGCTCGTGCCGCCCGATGACCCGCCGGCGCTGGCGCTGGCCCTGGCGCGGCTCCTGGAGGCGCCGGAGCAGACCCTGGGCATGGGCGAAACCGCCCGGACAACGGCGGCGGTCTATCACCCGGAAGCCGTTCTGACGCAAACCCTGGCCGCTTACCACGACGTTTGCACGTTCGCACGTTTGAACGCTTGAACGCTCCTCACGTTTCCATGCGTCTCGCTCTTCTCGGTCATTTTCCTTTCGATGCTCCGCCGCAGGGCGGCGTGCAGAGCGTGCTCGCCACCTTGCGGGATGCTTTCCTCGCCCGCGGGGACATCGAGCTGTATCTGGTCCAGCACCGCCGCGGGGTGCCTTACGGGGTGTTTCGGCGGCAGGAGGCCGGCGTTCGCGGCTACACGGCCTACAATCTGGCCCCGCGCGACCGGGGTCTCGTGCCCAACATGCTGCGCACCGGGCGTCTCGTGGCGCCGCTGTTGCGCGAGCTGGCGCCCGATGGCATCTCCACCCATCAGCCCGAATACGCGCTGGCCGCGCTGGCTACCGGGCTGCCCGTGCTCCACACGATCCACGGGTTCCCTCGGCAAGAGTTTTGGGCGCGTCGTGGGCTGGCCGTCCGTAGCGCCACCCTGCTGGAGGTCTGGCTGGAGTGGCGGATGCTGCGGCAACTGCGGCACATCGTCGCCATTTCCGACCGGGTCATCGCCGACTATCGTCGCCGCACCCGGGCGCAGTTCCACCGCATTGACAATCCCGTAGCCCCGCTTTTTTTCGCTCCGGCGCCGCCGCCCGAACCGGGCCGGGTGGTGCTGGTAGGCAATCTGACCCCGCGCAAGGGGATTGACCTGGCCCTGGCCGCGGTGGCCCGGCTGCGCGCACACATTCCGGCCCTGCGGCTGGAGATCATCGGCGCGGCCGTGGACGCGGCCTATGCCGCCCGTCTCCATCGCCAGGCCGAGCCCCTGGGCGAGACGGTCCGGTTTCGGCCGCCCACGACCCCGGAGGGTGTCCGAGCAGCCCTTGAACGCGCCCAGGTGGTGCTGCTGACCTCGCGCATGGAGCATGTCCCCGTGATCATCGCCGAGGCCATGGCCGTGGGCCGGCCCGTGGTGGCGACGGCCGTGGCGGCCGTGCCCGACCTGGTCGCCCCCGGCGAGACGGGGCTGCTGGCGCCGCCGGGCGATGTGGAGGCCGTGGCCGCCGGGCTGGCGCAGCTCCTGACCGACCCCGACCGGGCCGCGGCGATGGGAGCCGAGGCGGCCCGTCGCGCCCGCCGCCGTTTCCATCCCGATGCGGTTGCCGCGGCGTATGTGCAGGCGCTGGAGAGGGTGATGGGGAACTGGTTGTAGCCCAACGGCTAGCGGTTGGCTACAAAAACTCCGCGCCCCCAGCTCCCCTCAAGCTCCCCCAAACTCCCCTCTTCACCCCTGCGCCCAGAAACGTTCCCACGTGGCCCGCGCCACTTCGCGGCTGCGGGCGTAAATCCGCTCGCTGTCGAGATGGGGGATTTCGCCGTGGCGCATGAGCACCCGCCCGCCGACGATGGTCGTATCCACGCGGCGGCCATCGAAGCCGAACATAATGTGCCAGGGCAGATTGTCGAGACTGAGGGGTGTGGGCGGGTCGTAATCCACCAGGATGATGTCGGCCAGGGCGCCGGGTTCCAGCCGGCCCAGGGTGCGGCCGAAGAACATCCCCGCCAGGGCGGCGTTGTGGGCCGTGGCCATGTGCAAAAGCCGGTCCGCCGGCAGGGTGCGCGGGTCGCGGGTGGCCGCCTTATGCAGCAGATAGGCCACGCGCATCTCTTCGAACATGTCGTTGCTGAAGCCGTCGTTGCCCAACACGGCCTTGACGCCTCCGCGCAGCTGGGCCGGCACATCGGCCACGCCCACGGCGTTATTCATGTTCGAACGGGGCTGATGGCTGACCCAGGTCTCCGTCTCGCGCAGCAGGGCCATCTCCCAGGGGTCAATGTCAATGGCATGGGCGACGATGGTGCGGGGGCCGAGGATGCCGGCCCGATGCAACCGGTCTATGGTCCGCAAGCCGTAGGTCGCCAGGGAATGCTCCCGGTCGGCCGGGCCTTCGGCAGCGTGGATGTGGAAGCCCACGTCGCCCAGGCTCTCGGCTTCGGCCCGGCAGCGGGCCAGGGTCTCGTCGCTGAGGGTGAGGGCGGCGTGGAGGCCAAAAGTGGCCGCCAGGCGGGGATGGCCTTCGCTCCGGGTCTTGCGGATGAAGCGCACGTTCTCGCGGATGCCCGCGGCCGCAGCCTCCGGCCCGTCCCGGTCGCTCACCTCGTAGCACAGGCAGGCGCGCACCCCGGCCTGATCCACGGCCTCGGCGATGACATCGAGGGAGCCGTCAATGAAACGGTTGCTGGCGTGGTGGTCAATGAGGGTGGTCGTGCCGTAGCGGATGGCGTCAATGAGGGGCACCAGGGCCGAATAGCGCACGCCCTCGGCGTCGAGGGATCGGTCCAACGGCCACCACAGCCGGGCCAGGATTTCGGGGAAATCGCGCATGGGCGGGCCGGGGATGTACAGCCCGCGGGCAAAGGTGCCGTAGAAGTGGGTGTGCGCGCAGACCATGCCCGGCAGGGCCAGCATCCCCTCCGCATCGAGCCGGGGGACATGGGGATGGGCCTGTTCCAGCGCCGCCGCCGGCCCGACCGCGGCAATCGTATCCCCCTCGATGAGGATGGCGCCGTCTTCGAGAAAGCGGGGCGACTCGCCAAAGGTGAAAACGCGGGCGTTGGTGAGGAGCATGAGTGGGAGCCGGGTGCTGGGAGCTGGGTACTGGATACTGGGTACTGGATACTGGATATTGGATACTGGGGACTGGGGTTGGCTGATGGCGGGACGGAGGACGAAGGACGGACGGAAGATGAAAACCGCAAGTTTTTGCGGATTTTATGGATTACACAGATTTTGAGCGATAGTTTATCTTTTTATAATCTGCGTAATCCATCCAATCTGTGGTTTTGTCTTTCCTCCTGTTCATCGGCTCCGATCCGGGACGGAAGACGAATCTCCATCGTCTATCGTCCTCCTTACGGCCGTCCGAAATCGGCGATGAAGTAGTAATGGCCTTGCACGCCGACGGCGATGCCGATGCCGACCTCGGTGTAGCGGGGGGAGAGGATGTTGCGGCGATGGGGGTCGCGGCCAGGCGGCTCGTTGTACCACTAGGCCACGGCGGCTTCGGGGCTGCGGGCATAGACCCAGTTCTCGCCGGCATAGGCGGGGAGATAGCCCACGCGCGCCAGCCGGGGTCGCAGCCGGGCGCCATCCGAGCCGACGTGGCTGCACCAGCCCCGCCGCGAACAATCGTCAGCGTGGGCCTGGGCCGCCTGCGCCAGCAAGGGCGACCATTGCAAGGGAGGCAGCCCGTGGGCCTCGCGTTTGGCGTTCAGACCCGCCAGCACACGTTGCGGCCAGTCGGCTATGGCCGGGGGCAGCTCGGCGACGATGGGGGCTATCGCCTCCGGCGCGGGCGGGGTGGCCGCGTCGGTCGGCGCGGCTTCGTCCACGGGCGGTTCGTCGCCGGACGGCTCCATCGCGGCCGTCGTCGCGGTTATCGTCTCCGTGGCCGTGACCGGGGTGGGCGTCGGGGTGGTCGGCAACCGCCGGGGGGAGGGCACGCGCACGACCTGACCGACGGACAGGATGCTCTCGCGGTCGAGCCGATTGGCCCGGAGCAGGTCCTCGACCGTAACGCCGTAGGCCACGGCAATCCCCCACAGGGTGTCGCCGCTGCGCACCCGGTGTTCGACCACCACCGGCGCGGCCGTTACGGCCGCCGTCGTACTGCCGCTCCTCGTCCCGGCCGGCGGGATGAGGAGCTTTTGTCCTACGGCCAGGATGCCGTCGCCGCGCAGGCCGTTGGCCGCCAGCAGGTCGGCCAGGGGCACGCGGTAGCGCCGGGCGATGTCCCAGAGGGTGTCGCCGGGTTGAACCGTGTAGAAAAAGGGCGCCGTTGCCGTGGGGGTTGGCGTGGGAACCGCCGTCGGGTCATCGGGAGGTGCGGCCAGGCCCACGGCGGCGGTGAAGAGCATGAAGCCGGCCAGAAGCAAGCCGACCGTCAGCAAGGCTCGTTTGGGCATGGCCGGGATGCTAGCACAGGCCCGCTGCGGATGCCAAACGCGCAGGGGCTTGGAACCCCGGTTGAAGAGAACGAAGCCCTCCGTCCCTCGTCCCGATGCGGGGCCGATGCCGGGAACAGAAACTCGGTTCGGGAGAGGACACGACCATCAGCCCGAACGTCCGTCGGCGCCGTTCACGACGGGATAGCCGGCCCGTTGCCATTCCTGCATACCGCCCGGAAAATAGAGGACATCGGCAATGCCCTGGCCCAGCAAGTAGCTGACGGCCAGACTGGCGCGATCGCCGACGGCGCAATGGACCACCAAAGGCCGTCCCGACGCTGCCAGCCGCCTGACCTCGTCCAGGTGATCGGGAAGCTGGCCCACCATGAAC
>JAOADB010000129.1 GCA_026417535.1 Caldilineales bacterium | reverse complement strand
GCTTCGTACACCCGCCGCGTCAGCTCACGGGCCGGACGCTCCTCCTCGAAGAGGACGAGCAAGTCAATATCGCTGAACAGCGAGATATGGCCCCGGGCCAACGACCCGAACAGGATGATTGTGACGGCGCCCATGGCTCGCAGTTGGGCAACCAGGGATTGCACCTCGGCTTCCAAGCGGGCGCGGTCGGCGGCGGTGGCTTTCATGGGTGAGACGAAGGACGAAAGACGGATGACGAAAAATGTCGGGAAGAAACGATTTTTTGAGTTGCTACTCTAACTTAGTAGATTACTCAGAGCAGATGGCAGCTCATCAAGGCTTAAGAGAGTCATTCTAGCCACTTGTTGAAATGAATATCTCGTCACGGAATCATTAGGAGATTTTAGAGCAACAGCAATTTTATATTCTATCGGCAAATCTAAATAATCCGATATTTGTCGCCAATTTTCTACAGATTGCTGATATCGAGAGGAAGTGCATTCTATCCAAATTTTACGAGAATTTTTAGTAACCAATAAATCAATTTCTGTGTTTTGATTGTTTGGCAAAGTTATTTTTATATCACGCAATAAAGCAAAATTTGATGTATTTCCTCTGCTATTAATTATATTCCATATTATACGACTAATATAATATTCCAGCCAATCACCTGTAACAAAATTATTGATCTCAGGAGTGAATAACGGAATTATCATCAGTCTGCGTGTTTTTCTATTATAATAATAACTAGATATCAATGAAAATTCTTGCAATCTACTGGCAAATTGCACATTATCGCTAATTTTTGTATCTCTTGAATTGTTTAAGAATAATTCGAATGAATTTTTATTATTCATAGATATTTTCCATTTTTCATAAAATTCTTGCAGATTATCGAATCTGTTTCCCAAAAACATGGCAAACCAGTCCCATAACTCTTTTTCAGGTGAAACCACCTTATAATCCAAAACCGTGCAATTGAGGGATTCAAGCCAGTTAATGGCCTCTTGAATCGCTGCTTGATTACCGTGGTCTGCAAGCTGGGACAAGCCGAGATCGAGTTCGGAGGGCGATTCCTCAGAAGGAGGCGCCCAATCCACTATGGTATACCTTTCCTCTGTTGCGGACTCCTCCATGCCATTTTCCTCAACGGGTGAAGTCATGGCCTGGAGAATTCTTTCAATCCGCTCCAGCGCCTCGGCTATCCGACGCAGCGATGTGGCGATGTCATCCAGCATTATGTCCTCCTCCTTGGTAAAGACAAAAACGGACTTGGGAAAGGCCTGTGCCATGGGCCGATGAAAGCAAACAACGCTTTTCCGGCGTCACTCCACTTCCATGACGTTATGGCCGCTCATGACGCCATAGTATACTCCCTGTGACCACCGGCGCCAACGGAAACCCTTCCGAACGCAGTGCGAATTCGTTCCCATGATGAAGCCATGAGCAGCGACGACCGCCCGATAAACCGGGCACCCGGCTTCGTTCACCTCCATGTCCACTCCCACTTTACCCTGCTCGGCGGCACTGCGGCGGTCGAAGCGCTGGCAGCGCGAGCGGCGGCCGAGGGCATGAGCCATCTGGCCCTGACGGATACTCACGCCCTTTACGGCGCCGTAGCCTTTGCCCGCGCTTGCCGACAGCTCGGCGTGCAACCCATCATCGGCATGGAAGCCCTCGTGGCGACCGGAACGGACCCCGCGGCCATCGGCCCGGAGCGGCTGGTGCTGCTGGCCACCGGGCCGGAGGGCTACCGCTCTCTCTGCCGACTGTCCACGACCCTCCAGGCCCGGCCCGATCGGGTCCGTGCCCTGGCGCACGGGTTGGATGAAGAGACGCTGCTGGCCGAACGCCAGGGGCTCATCGCCCTGGTCGGAGGGCGCCGCAGCCGTCTGGAGCAGCTCGTGCGCCGGGGCCAGACGACGGCCGCGGCTCGCGCCCTGGCGCGGTTGGCCGGCGCCTTCGACGACCACCTCTATCTGGCCCTGGAAATCCATCGGCCCGCAGATGTGACGGTCGGGCGCGAGATGGTCGCCCTGGCCGGACGTTTCGGTGTGCCGGTGGCGGCCGTGCAACCGGTGTATTGTCTCCATCCCCAGGAACAACCCCGGCTGCGGCTGCTGGCCGCCATTGCGCACAATTGCCGGATGGACGCCGTGCCCGTCGCAGCCCTGCCCGACGGCGGCGACCCCGCCATCGGCCTGTATTGGCACGATGCCGAGGCGATGGCCGTGCGCTTTGCCGCCTTCCCAGAGGCCCTGGCCGCCACCCTGACCATCGCCGACCGTTGCCGCCCCGCTTTGCCCGACGGCCGCCCGTTGTGGCCTGTGCCCAAACTCCCTCCCGAGCGAACCGCCGATGAGGCCCTGGCCGCCCTGGCCCGGGCAGGGCTGAGGGAGCGCTATGGCCCGCAACCCGACCCGGCCATCGGCCGACGGTTGGAAGCCGAGCTGGACGCCGTTGCCCGCCACGGCTACGCGCCCCTTTTCCTGGTCGTGGCCGATATCGTCCGCTTTGCCCGCGACCATGACATCCCCGTGAGCACTCGCGGCAGCGTGGCCAATGCGCTAGTGGCCTACTGCCTGGGCATCACCACGGTTGACCCCATCCGCCATGACCTCCTTTTCGAGCGGTTTCTCAACCCGGCCCGCCGCGACCCGCCCGATATTGACCTCGATTTCTGCAGCCGTCGTCGCGATGAGGTCCTGGGCTATGTCACCGAGACCTATGGCGAGGAGCGCGTGGCGCTCGTTGCCACTATCAGCACCCTAAAGCCCCGTTCGGCCCTGCGCAGCGTGACCAAAGCCCTGGGCCTGGGCGAGGACGCTCTGGCCCGTCTGCTGCCGCTTCTGCCCGCAGGATGGCATCCCGACCCTCGCCGTCGCCATACGACCGACCTGGAGACGGCCCTGACCCAGGTGACCGAACCGGTCCTGCGCCGGGCGCTGGAGCTGGCCTGGCCCCTCATCGGCTTGCCCCACCATCTCGGCGTCCATCCGGGCGGCGTGGTCATCGCTCCTGGCCCGCTGACCAATTGGGTCCCTTTGCAATGGTCGCCCAAGGGTTTCCGCATCACTCAATTCGACCACACCGATGTCGAGGCCATCGGCCTGCCCAAGATGGACTTGCTGGGCATCCGCGCCCTCACCGTCCTGGCCGATGCGGCTGCGCTCGTGCGACGGCGTCATGACCCGGCCTTTCGGCTGGAGGCTATCCCGACCGACGATGCCGCCACGGCCGCGCTGCTGGCCCGTGGCGAGACCATCGGCGTGTTTCAGTGTGAGTCGTGGGGCGCCCGGCGCACCCTGCGCCAGCTTCGGGCCCGGACGGTGGAGGATCTGGCCGTGGCCAATGCCTTTTTCAAACCGGGACCGGCCACCGGTGGCATGGCGCGGGCCTTCATTCGCCGCTATCGCGGGGAAGAACCCGTGACCTTTCTCCATCCGGCGCTGGCCCCTATCCTGGCCCGCACCCGCGGGGTGCTCTTGTTTCAGGAGCAAATCCTGCGCGTGGCCACCGAGATCGCCGGCCTGGATTGGGAGCAGGCCGATCACCTGCGCCGGGGCATGAGCAAGTTCCAACCCGACGAAATGGCGGCGATGCGCGAGGCGTTCATCGCCGGGTGTTGTCGTGAAGGCGGCCCCGGTCTTTCCCGACGCCAGGCCGAGACGCTGTGGGAACAGGTCATCGCCTTTGCCGGTTACGGCTTCAATCAGGGCCATGCCACGGCCTATGCCGAGGTCAGCTATCGTTCGGCCTATCTCAAGGCCCACTATCCGGCCGAGTTTTTCTGCGCCCGCCTGGCCGATTGGGGCGGTTTTCACCATCCGGCCGTCTATGCGGCCGAGGCCCGGCGGCTCGGTATCCCCGTCCACCCGCCCCATGTGAACCACAGCGGCCTGCGCTTCACCCTGAGCGAGGATGAAACCGGCGCCGTCGCGCTGTGGATGGGATTGGGCCAGGTGCGCGGATTGCGCCGGAGGCTGATCCGAGCCTTGTTGGCCGCCCGCCGCGAGGGAGCGTTTACCGACCTGTGCGACCTGTGGGCCCGGGTGCCGCTCCATCCCCAGGAGCTGACCCATCTCATTCAGTGCGGCGCCCTGGACGGCTTGGGCGAAAGCCGGGCGGCCTTGCTGGCCGAAGTCGGTCGCGTCCCCCCGGCCGGGCAGGCCCGTCAGCTCGCCTTCGATTTCGGCGCCGAAGCCGTGCCCGCCGAGACGGCGACCCAACGCCTGACCTGGGAGCGATACATCCTGGGCTGGCCGGTCAGCGTCACCCCGTTGGACACGGTTCCGGTCTCGGATCTGGCCACCCTGGCCGATGCCCAAATGCAGCCCGGTCGCTGGATGCCCATCGCCGGCTATCGCCTGCCGGGCTGGACCGGCGGCAAAGGGTTTTTCCTCAGCGATGGTCGCACGTTCGCCCTGGCCGTGGCTCCGCAGACGCCTCCGGCCTGGCAACCGTTGCGGGTGCACGGCCGCTGGCTGACGGACGAATGGGGTATGGAATGGCTGGAAGTTGACCTGGTCACCGGCGCCTATGCTGGAACCCTGTCGGAACCTGAGCCATCTTCGTCAGCGGCCTGAGTGGTTACCTTTCGTCAATGGATCGCTCCCTGCGGCGGGCAACCGATTTGACAGAGGCCACAAACCCTCTATAATCGCCGCCAGAAAGCGGTTATGGCCCAGCGCGTGACCGGTCCTCGGCTTCCGTCGTTCGTCCTTCCTCATCGCGGAGAGGACATCGGGCATTTCGACACACTGTATGGTAGAATGCATTCTCGCATGAGAGGAGGGGTTTCCGAACCCACCGCCCTTTCTGCATGTCGTTTGTCCTTTCGCTACGCTTTTGCAAAAGGAGTAGAAGAAATGCGCAAGCACCTGTTGCCCTTTATCCTGCTGGCGATGGGCCTGGCCCTGGTGCTTTCGGCCTGCGCCGGGCTCACGCCCACCCCGGCCGCACCGGCCGCGACGCCCACGCCCGAACAGGCCGCACCGGCCAAGACCATCAAGGCCTGCTACGTGTACGTCGGGCCTATCGGCGACCTGGGTTGGACCCATGCCCACGATGTGGGTCGTCGTTACGTGGACGACCGCTACGACTGGCTGGAGACGACCTATGTCGAGAGTGTGGCGGAAAGCGATTCGCCCCGCTTCATTGACCGCTTTGTCGTCGAAGAAAAGTGCAATGTCGTCTTTACCACCTCCTTCGGCTACATGGACGACACCCTGAAGGCGGCGCAGAAGTATCCCGACACCTTCTTCGTCCATGTCTCCGGCTACAAGCGCGCGCCCAACATGGCGACGATGATGGCCGACTTCTACCAGATTTACTATCTGAACGGCCTCATGGCCGGCGCTCTGACCAAGAGCGGCAAGGTCGGCTACGTGGGCGCCCACCCGATCCCCGAAGTCGTGCGTCACATCAACGCCTTCACCATCGGTGTGCGCGAGGTCAACCCGAACGCCACGGTGGAAGTCCGCTGGCTGTACTCCTGGTACGACCCGGCCAAGGCCCGCGAGGCCGCCGAATCGCTGATCGCCACCGGCGTGGATGTCCTGGCCTTCACCGAGGACAGCCCCACCGTCGCCCAGGTGGCCGAAGAGTACACCACGCAAAAGGGCAAGGATGTCTATTCCTTCGGTCACTACAGCCCCATGGCCCAGTACGGCCCGCAGTCCATGATCAGCGGCCAGCTGGTCAATTGGGGCCTGATCTACGAGGACATCCTGACCAAGATCTATCTGGGCATCTACACGACCAAGAACCTGGAAAACGTGGACTACTGGGCTTTGCTGAGCGGCGGCTGGCAATTGGGCGCGCCGTCGGCGGTGGAATTGGGCGGCGAGTTTGGGGTCCCCATCAACCCGAAATTCGAGCCGGCGCTCAAGGCCGTCACAGTGAACGAGCCGCTCCTGGGCCAGATCAGCGTGTACGACCTGGTCTTCAAGCGGATCGAGCAGATGAAAGACCCGGCGCTGTTGTTCGATCCCTTCGAGGGACCGATCAACGACCAGACGGGTACTCTGCGCATCAAGGACGGGCAGCGTCTGTCCTACCTCGAAATTACCACCATTGACTGGTTTGTCGAGGGCGTGATCGGCGAGCCCAAGTAAGCATCGTTGCCTCGTCGGGGAGGGTGGCATGGCCTTGCCGCCCTCCCCGATGTCTGTCCGGTCCTGGCGCTTCCGGCCCCATACCAACGGGCGGTCGTGCGAAGCCACCGTCCCGGCGTCGGTCAGCGCCACGGCTCTTGCGGAGGGTCTCATGGCGTCGGCTTCTGTGCCCCCGGCCGTGCTCATGCGGGGCATTACCAAACGCTTCCCCGGCGTGGTCGCCAACGACCGGATTGACCTGGAGGTCAAAGAAGGCGAAATCCACGCCTTGTTGGGCGAAAACGGCGCCGGCAAAACCACCCTGATGAACATCCTCTACGGGATTTACCATCCCGACGAGGGGGAAATCCGGATTCGGGGCCGGCCTGTGGTCATCCGCTCCCCTCAGGATGCCATCCGTCTCGGCATCGGCATGATCCACCAGCAGTTTCGGCTGGTGCCCACCCACACCGTGACGGAGAACGTCGTCCTGGGCATGAAGCGGGGCATCCTCTTTCGCGAGCGCGAGGCGCGTCAACAGATCGAGGCCCTGGCCAAAAACTACCACCTGGAGGTGGACCCGGACGCGCGCATCTGGCAGCTTTCGGCAGGCGAGCAGCAGCGGGTCGAAATCCTGAAGGCGCTCTACCGCCAGGCCCAGATTCTGATCCTCGACGAGCCGACCTCGATGCTGACGCCGGGCGAGATCGAGGACCTGCTCAAGACCCTGCACCGGATGAAGGAAGAGGGGCACACGCTCATCTTCATCACCCACAAACTCGATGAGGTCACGGCCATCAGCGACCGGGTGACCGTCTTGCGGCAGGGGAAGGTGGTGGCCACCCTGGAGACGGCCAAGACGAACGAGCGGGAGCTGGCCCAGTGGATGGTGGGCCGCGAGGTGCTCTTCCGCCTGAACCGGCAGCAGGCCCAAGTGGGTGAAACGGTCCTGCGCGTCGAGAATCTGCACGTCTTGAACGACAAGCAGCTCCCCGCGCTCAAAGGCGTCTCGTTCGAGGTCCACCGCGGGGAGATTTTGGGCATCGCTGGCGTGGCCGGCAACGGTCAGCGCGAGCTGGTCGAGACTCTGATCGGGCTGCGGCCGGCGGTTCAGGGCGCGATCGTCCTGAACGGGCAGTCGTTGACGAACCTGCCCCCGCGCGCCCGCATCGAGGCGGGGATCGCCTGTGTGCCCGGCGAGCGGATGACTGCGCTGGTGCCAGGGATGAGCATTGCCGAAAACATGGTGCTGAAAGCCTATCGCCAGTCGGCTTTCGGCAAGAGCGGTTTGCTCGACCGCCGCGCCGTCAACGACCATGCCGACCGCCTGATCGCCGAGTACGCCGTCATCACGCCCGGCCGCGACACGCCAGTCAAGTTGCTGTCCGGCGGCAACATCCAGCGGGCGCTGCTGGCCCGTGAGTTGTCCTCGCAGCCGTCCCTGCTCATCGTCGCTTCGCCCACAAGCGGCCTCGATGTGGGTGCGACGGAAACGGTCTGGAAGATTCTCCTGGAGCAACGGCAACAGGGACGAGCCATCCTGCTCATTTCTGAAGACCTGGAGGAAGTCATGACCCTGAGCGACCGCGTCGCCGTCCTCTACGAGGGCGAGATCATGGGCATCGTGCGCGGGGAAGAGAACAATCTGGAACGGATCGGCCTGATGATGGCGGGGGCGCTGCGTTTGCCGCGTGAGGAGTGGGTATGAACCTACCGCGGCTGCAGGTGGAGCGACGGCTGCACACGTCGCGCCTCATGTCAACCCTGGCCCTGGCGGTATCGCTGCTTCTGGCCTTGCTGGCCATCGGCCTGGTGTTTTCCAGCCTGGGGGTGGACCCGGTCTATGCCTATCGGCGTATCCTGCGGGGCGGTTTCGGTTCGTTGTACGGCCTGAGTGAGTCCCTGGCGAAGGCCATTCCCCTGTTGCTGACGGGCGCGGGTCTGGCGCTGGCCTTTCGGGCGCGGGTTTACAACATCGGCGCCGAGGGGCAGCTCCTGCTCGGCGCCATCGTCGGCGGCGGCATCGCCCTGAACTTCGGCCATTGGCCGCGGGAGGTGCTGTTGCCGGTCATGTTTCTGGGCGGTTTTCTGGGCGGCGCCCTGTGGGCCGCGGTCCCGGCCCTGTTGAAAGCGCGCTTTCGTGTGGACGAGGTGCTCACCTCGCTGATGCTGGTCTATGTGGCCGGCGATCTGGTGCGTTATCTGGTCTATGGCCCCTGGCGCGGCCCCGAGGAGCGGGGTTTCCCCTATTCCTCGCGGTTTGCCCTGGCGGCGCAGCTGCCCCACCTGGAGGGAACCCGGGTCCATTACCCGACCCTGCTCTTGGCCCTTGGGCTGGCCCTCTTTCTCTACCTGTTGCTAGAGCGCACCAAGCTGGGCTACGAGATCCGGGTGACGGGGGAAAACCCGGCAGCGGCGCGCTACGCCGGCATGAACACCGACCGGATCATCGTCCTGGTGCTTCTGCTCAGCGGCGGCCTGGCCGGTATGGCCGGCGTGGGCGAGGTGGCCGGCATCCACGCCCGCCTGAGCCCGCCGGAGGGCATCTCGCCCGGTTATGGCTTTACGGCCATCATCGTCGCCTGGCTGGCGCGGCTGAATCCGCTGGCCACCATCCTCACCGCCTTCCTCATCGGCGGCCTTCTGGTCGGCGGCGATGCCATTCAGGTGGCGTTGAATCTGCCGGCGGCCAGCATCTACATTTTCAACGGCATGATTTTGCTGTTCGTCATTGCCGGCGATGTCTTTACCCGCTATCGCCTGCGCCTGGAGCTGCGGTCATGATCGAGTTTCTCGTCTCTGTCATCGCGTTGACCATCCCGGCCGGTACGGCCTTGCTGTACGGCACCCTGGGCGAAGTGTACGCCGAGCGTTCGGGCGTGCTCAATCTGGGGGTCGAGGGGATGATGATCATGGGCGCCGTCACGGGCTTTGCCGTGACCCAAACCACGGGCAATCTGCTCCTGGGCATCGTGGCGGCCGCGTTGGTCGGCGGCCTGATGGCGCTGATCCACGCCTTCGCCTCCGTGACGCTGCGGGTCAATCAGGTGGTCTCCGGCCTGGCGCTGACCATGTTGGGCCTGGGGATCAGCGGCATGATCGGCAAACGCTACATAGGCCTGCCGCTGGCGGCCCGCATCAAGCCCCTCGATATCCCCCTCCTGAGCGACCTGCCGGTGCTCGGCCCCATGCTCTTCCGTTTCAATGCCCTGGTTTACCTGTCCATCCTGCTGGTTCCGGTCTTGTGGTTCGTCCTGTACAAGACCTACTGGGGCATCACCCTGCGCTCGGTGGGCGAAAACCCGGCCGCGGCCGACGCCATGGGGGTGAACGTGGTGCGCGTGCGCTATCTGGCCGTGGTGTTCGGCGGGATCATGGCCGGTTTGGGCGGGGCCTTTCTCTCGGTGGCCTACGCGCCGGCCTGGATCGAGGGCATGACCGCTGGCGCCGGTTGGATCGTGATCGCCCTCACCATCTTTGCCATGTGGGATCCGGTGCGCGCCTTGTTGGGCGCCTACCTGTTCGGCGGCGTGCGCGTGTTGCAGTTCCGGCTGCAACCGTTGGGGATTTCGCCGAACTTTTTGAACATGCTGCCCTTTTTGTTGACCATTCTCGTCCTGCTCCTCGTCTCGGGCCAGGCCTTCCGCCGCCGCGTGGGAGTGCCCGCCGCGCTGATGCAGCCGTACGCGCGGGAGGAGAGGTGACAAGGAACTGGATACTGGGGACTGGATAACTTGCCTTACACTCCGACGGACGAAAGACGTAGGGCAAGATGGCATCTTGCGCTACATCCTGCGCCTGCCCGGGATGGAAGCTTGCCGGACCCTGGGCCATCATCGTCATCGGCCTAAATAGCCAGTACCTGTCGCCCATCAATAGATCGTTCCGGACGAACTGGCACCTTAACAGCTAGGAACCATCAATAGATCGTGCCGCTGGGGCCCGCTGGCGC
>JAOADB010000128.1 GCA_026417535.1 Caldilineales bacterium | reverse complement strand
CTCGTCCTGGGCATCGCCCTGGGCGTGGCCGTGATTGTGAGCATTGACCTGGCCAATGTCAGCGCCGAACGCGGCTTCGAGCTGAGCACGACGACGATTACCGGCCGCGCCACCCATGCCATCGTGGCCGGCGACCGGGGCGTGGACGAGACGGTGTACGTGGCCTTGCGCACCGACCCGTCCTGGCGACGGACGATGGCCATGGCGCCCATCGTCCGCGTCCTCACCAGCAGCCCGCGACTCGAAGGCATCCCCTTGACCCTGCTGGGCGTGGACCCGTTCGCCGAGGCGCCTTTCCGCGCCTATCTGAGCGACGGCAGCGTTCCCGTGGAAGCGGCCGTGCGCCTGCTGACGGTGCCCGGCGCCGTCTTTCTGGCCGCGCCCCTGGCTGCACGCTACGGTCTGGAGCCGTGTCCGCCCGACCGCCTGGACGCATCCTGCCGGCTGACCCTGGTCGCGGCCGGGCGGGAGCACGAGGCCCATATCGTCGGGCTGCTCGATCCGGCCGACGCGTTTTCGCGCCGCGGGCTTGAAACCCTGGTCCTGACCGACATCGCCACGGCGCAGCGTTTCGGCGACATGGCCGGCCGCTTGAGCCAGATTGACCTCATCCTGCCCGACGATGTCGCTCCCGATGCCCTGGCCGCGACTCTGCCGCCGGGCCACCTCGTCGTCCCGGCCGGACGGCGTTCCGGTCAGGTCGTGGCGATGACCGAGGCCTTTCGCATCAATCTGACGGCGCTGAGCCTGCTGGCGCTGGTCGTGGGCATTTTCCTCATCTACAACATGATGACCTTCGCCGTAGTGCAACGGCGGCCGTTGTTCGGCACCCTGCGCAGTCTGGGTTACACCCGCGAGCAGATTTTCGGGATGGTGTTGGCTGAGGCTGCGCTCGTTGCGCTCCTGGGCACGGCGTTGGGGCTTGGCCTGGGCGTGGTGTTGGGACAGGCCACGGTGCGCCTGGTCACGCGCACGATCAACGACCTGTTTTTCGTGGTCAACACCCGGGACGTGCCCATGCCCCTGGCCAGTCTGGTCAAAGGGAGCGCGGCCGGGATACTGGCGGGCCTGATCGCGGCGGCCTTGCCGGCCTGGGATGCGGCTTCGGTCCCGCCGCGCCTGGCCCTGTTGCGCACCGACCTGGAGAGCAAGGCCCAACGACTGGTCGTTGTGGCGGCTGGGGGTGGCCTGATCCTGGCGGTGATAGGCGCGGTGGTGCTGGCGTTACCCACGCGCAGCCTGGTCATCAGTTTCGGCGGCACCTTTGCCGTGCTCATCGGTCTGGCCGCGCTGACCCCTTGGCTCACCTTCTGGTTGATGCGGTTCCTGAGCATACCCTTGGGGCGCTGGCTGGGGTTGCTCGGCCGCCTCGCCACGCGCGGGATCATCCGCGCCCAAAGCCGTCTCGGTATCGCCATCGCCGCCCTGATGGCGGCCGTGGCCGTCACCATCGGCGTGCAGGTCATGATTGATAGCTTTCGCACGACGGTGAGCCTGTGGTTGGATGAGGCCCTGCGCGGGGACATTTACATCTCGGTAGCGGGTTTCAGCGCCAATCGGCCCGATGAACCGTTGCCGCCGGAGGTGGTGGCCTTGGTGCGAGGCTATCCCGGCGCTGCCGGCACGGCCGGTCTGCGCGTGGTGGGCGTCGAATCGGCCTATGGGCCGTTGGAACTGGTGGCGGTGGACCCGGACACGGCCCTCAACCCACGGCTTCTCGTCCAAACCCAGGGAACGCCCGCACAGGTGGCCGAGGCCTTCCGCCAGGGCGCGGTCATCCTCTCCGAGCCGTTGGCCAATCATCTCGGCATCGAGCGGCCCGGCGGCGCCCTCGACCTGTTGACGCCCCAGGGCTGGCGCTCGTTTCCCATCGTGGCCATCGAGACGGACTACGCCTCGACGCGGGGGACGGTGCGCATGAGCCTGGCGGTCTATCGCCGCCTGTGGAACGACGAACGCCTGAACGGGTTGACGTTGTTCCTGCCCGAGGGCGCCGACATCGAGGCGGTCACGGCCGACCTGCGTCGTCGGTTGAGTGCGTTTTCCCAGGTGCAGGTCAGTCCCAATCAGGCGTTGCGCGAGGGCGCCCTGGCCATCTTCGACCGCACCTTTGCCATCACCGTGGCCATGCGGCTAATCACCATCCTGGTCGCCTTTACGGGTGTGTGGAATGCCCTGCTGGCCTTTCAGCTCGACAAGGCGCGGGAGATGGGCATCCTGCGGGCCTTGGGTCTGACCCTGGCGGACATGCATCGCCTGGCGCTGATCGAAACCGGACTGGCCGGCGCGGCGGCCGGGCTGTTGGCCATCCCGACCGGCTACGTTCTGGCCTGGATTCTCATTTTCATCATCAACAAGCGTTCGTTCGGCTGGACCTTGCAGATGCATCTCGAACCGGCGGCCTTCGTTCAGGCGTTTGGGTTGGCCGTAGGCGCGGCCTTGTTGGCGGCGCTCTACCCGGCCTGGCGCCTGCACCGTCTCGATGTGGCCGCGGCGCTGCGGAACGATTGAGGGTGGGATGACGCCGGTTGGCCTTGGTGTCGGTTCGGAGCCAAGGGTAGGACGACGGCGGAGGGATGGAGGGGAGAGGCCGGAGCCGCCGGGAACGGAGCGGTTGTTCCTGAACGCCGATAAGGCGATGGTGCCATCGGTAAGGTTGACCAATTCGCCGTTACCCATTACCATCGCGTGCGTTGACCCTCTTCGTTACCGGCCGATGACCATGTCGTTTGCTTCTGCGCAGGCGTTGGTGGCCGATGAGCTGGCCGCCGTTGAACAGCTGATCCTCCAGAAAATCGGCAGCACCTACGCGCCTCTGGCCGAGGCCCTGGCGGGTCTGGTGCGCAGCGGCGGCAAACGGGTGCGGCCGACTGTGGCCCTGTTGGCAGCCCGTTTCTACCCGCCTCCGTCCCAGCGGGCGCTCCTCTGCCTGGCCGCTGCCGTTGAAGCCCTGCACACGGCCACCCTCGTCCACGATGACGTCATTGACGGCGCGCTTTTGCGCCGGGGCCAATCCACCCTCAATGCCGTGTGGACGCCGGCCAGTACGGTCATGGCCGGCAACTACTTTTTCGCCCGCGCGGCCGCCCTGGCCGCCGAGACCGGCCACCCGCGCGTGATCCAACTTTTTGCCGAAACGCTGAACACGATTGTGGACGGCGAATTGCGCCAGGCTTTTGCCGTGCGCGATTGGGGTCAGCCCAAAGAACGTTACTACGAACGCATTTACGGCAAAACGGCGGCGCTCTTCGAGGTCGCCACCCGCAGCCCGGCCGTGTTGGGCAATGCCCCGCCCGAGGCCGAGGAGGCTCTGCGGCGTTACGGCTACCATCTCGGCATGGCCTTTCAGATCGTGGACGATATCCTCGACTTCGTCGCCGACGAGAAAACCCTGGGCAAACCGGCCGGGTCCGACTTGGCGGCGGGGATCATCACCCTGCCGGTGTACTACTATCTGCAAGACCCTGCGCGACGGGACCATCTCGTGGCGTTGGCCGACGGCACCCGGCATGGCGATGCGGTGATCGCCGAGATGGGGCGGCTGATCCGGGAATCGGATGCCATTGCCCAAGCGCGGGCCGAGGCCGAAGCCTTTGCCCGGCAGGCCGCGGCCGATCTGGCCATGTTCCCGCCTTCGCCCCATCGGCAGGCGCTCATGGACATCGCCGAATACGTGGTCGCCCGGCCAATGTGACGCGCGTGCAACGATTCAGGCCGAAGTCGGCGATGGCTCAGGTCGCCATTTCGCCCCAGACCGAGAAGACGGAAGACGAAGGACGACGGACGAACGACGGAAGAGAACCCCCGTCGTTCGTCCTCCGTCTCGGCCCATTGGCCTCTCCCTGCACCAGAAGGTACTCAGAAAGTCAGAACAAGGTGATAAGCCGCCAAGACACAAGGACACAAAGTACACTCATCTGCACATGGCCTCACCCGTTGTTTCCATCCTCATCGTCTCCTGGAACGTGCGCGATTATCTCCTGCGCTGTCTGGCCTCGCTGGCGGCCGGGGCCGATGGGTTGAGCTACGAGGTTATCGTCGTGGACAACGCCAGCCGTGATGGGACGGTTGCAGCGGTGCAGGCGCAGTTCCCAGCCGTGCGGGTGATGGCCAATGCCACGAATCGGGGTTTTACCGCGGGCAACAATCAGGCCCTGGCCGTTGCGCGCGGGGCCTTCTTTTTTCTGCTCAATCCCGATACCGAGGTCCAACCGGACGCCATCGCCGAACTCCATCGCTTCTTGGTTGCGCATCCCGACGTGGGCATCGTCGGCCCGCGATTGCTCTATCCCGACGGCAGCTTGCAATCGAGTCGTCGCCGTTTTCCTACCCTGGCAACCCTTTTCACCGAGAGCACGGTCGTGCAGGAGTACCTGCCCGGCTTGGCCGTGTTTCGCCGCTATACCCTGGCCGATGTGTCCCCGGACCGGCCGCAGCCGGTGGATTGGGTGGTGGGCGCGGCCATGCTCGTCCGCCGTGAGGTGTACGAGCAGATCGGCGGGCTGGACGAGGGCTTTTTCATGTACGCCGAGGAGATGGACTGGTGTCGGCGGGCGCAGGCGGCCGGCTGGAAGGTAGCCTACGACCCGGCTGCCGTGGTCATCCACCATGAGGCGCGTTCCAGCGAGCAGGTGGCTGCGGCCCGGCTCATCTACTTCTTTGGCAGCCGGGTGCGCTATGCCCGCAAGTACTTCGGTGCCGGTTGGGCCGAGGCGCTGCGGCTGTGGTTGCTGGTGACGTTCGTCTGGCAGTGGCTGCGCGAGGCCGGTAAATGGCTTGTGGGCCATAAACGGTCCTTACGGGCCGCACGCATGGCCGCCTATGCCCAGGTGTTGCGTTCAGGACTGCGCTGAAACGGTCCGGATGTGTGCTATAATCCCCGCGCACGATAGACGATGGACGATGGATCATGGGTTCATCCATCGTCCATCGCCTATCGTCCATCGTCCCATGTTCTTTTTCCGTGCAATAGACCTATGGATACGACTCAACTGGCGCAAATGGTTACCTGGCTCGACGAGCAGCATCGTCGTGACCGGGCCGAAATCGCCAAACTGCAACAGCGTCTGGAAGCCCAAACCAACGAACTGCAGGAACAGGCCCGCCGGATCAAGGAGTTGGAGGCGCGGCTGACGAGTGTGCAGGCCCAATTGGGCCGTTTCAATCAGATCGAGCAAGCGCTGCAAAACTTGAAAAATGAAGTCACCCTCATGGTGAACAATCAGGCCGAGGAATTGGGCAAGGCCCAACGCGAGGCCGAACGCATCCGCATGAGCGACCGCGAGGCGTTTGCGCGCGGGCTGGCCGAAGTACGCAAGGATCTGCAACGTCTGCGTGGTATCGAGGAGGAAGTGGCCGTGCGCAAGGCCGAGGATAAACGCCTGAGCGAGGTCATGACCGATCTGCGCCAGGGTCTGACGAATCTCGGCAAGGATATCGAGGAGCGCACCCGCACCATCCCCTACCTCAGCGAGCAGCGCGCCCATGACAACAAGCGCATTGTCCAGCTCCAGCAGGAAAATGTCGAGCTGTTCAAACGGCTGGAGGATGCCGTGGGCAAGTTGACCCTGCTCGAACAAAAGCAACAGCGGCTCGAAAGCCAGGTACAACCGCTGCCGGGTCTCATCGAGGGCATGAAACGGAATCAGGAGCAGTTCATTGACGCCCTCAAGCTGGCCGATGTGGACCGTCAGCGGCAGATGAAGGAATGGGCCGAGGCGTTCGAGGCGCAACGAACCCTCATCGAGGGCTTCGGTCGGCGTCTGCAGGAGTTTGCCGCCGTGTTCGAGGAGACACAGCGTGCGGCCGCGGGCCTGGCCCGTTTCCAGGAGCAAATCCAGCGGGAGCAAACCCAGGTGGCCGAGCTGCAGCGCCTGGCCGAAGAACGGCAGCGCAAGGAGCTGGCCGCGTTCCTGGCCGACCATGAGAAGCGCATGAAGAAGCAGGCCCTGGAATGGGAATACCAATGGGATCAGCAGAACAAGTTCAACGCGGCCATTCGGGACGAGATACCGCCCTTGCGCGCCCAGCTGGCCTATCACGAGCACATGCTGGATTTCTTCTGGCGCTATGTGGAAGCGCAGGGCAACGCCCATCTGCGCGCGGCCCAGCAATGGCTGGATGAAATCCAGAAACTGGCGGGCCAACGCCAGCAGCTGTTCAAGGCCTACGAAGAGACGAAACTGCGGCCCACATGAAGGTCATTGCCACTGCCGGCCATGTGGATCACGGCAAATCGGCCCTGGTCGAGGCGTTGACCGGCATCCATCCCGACCGTCTGGCCGAAGAGCAGGCGCGTGGGATGACGATTGACCTGGGTTTCGCCTGGATGGACCTGCCCACAGGCGAGGCGGTGGGCATCGTGGATGTGCCCGGCCATATTGACTTTATCCACAACATGCTGGCCGGTGTAGGCGGGATTGACGCAGCCCTCTTCGTCGTGGCCGCCGACGAAGGGGTGATGCCGCAGACGCGCGAGCATCTGGATATCCTGGACCTGCTCGAGGTCGAGCGCGGGGTGGTGGCCCTGACCAAGACCGACCTGATAGACGACCCCGACTGGTTGGCCTTGGTCGAGGAAGAGGTACGGGACCTGCTGGCGCCCACCCGCCTGGCCGCGGCGCCCATCGTCCCCGTCTCGGCCCATACCGGCGCCGGACTCGACGCGCTGCGCCAGGCTCTGGTGACGGTGTTGGCTGCGGCGCCGCCTCGACCCGACCTGGGACGGCCGCGCCTGCCCATTGACCGCGTGTTCACCATTGCCGGCTTTGGCACGGTGGTGACGGGCACCTTGGTGGATGGCAGCTTGCGCTTGGGTGATGAGGTTGTCATCGTGCCCGGTGGGATCCCGGCGCGCATTCGCGGGCTGCAGACCCACAAAAAGAAGCGCGAGGTAGCCGTTCCCGGTTCGCGCGTGGCCGTCAATCTGACTGGGGTGCGGCCCGACCAGATCGAGCGGGGTCGGGTCCTGACCTATCCCAACCTGTTGCNAGAGACGCTGCGGGTGGATGTGCGGTTGCGGGTGTTGGCCGATGCGCCGGCGCCGCTGCGTCACAACATGGTGGTCACCTTTCACAGCGCTGCGGCCGAGACGGCAGGCCGGTTGCGGTTGCTGGAGGCCGACGAGCTGCCGCCGGGCGCCACGGGTTGGGCCCAGATCGAGCTGCAAAAGCCCCTGGCCCTGGCCCGTGGGGACCGTTTCATCGTGCGTCGGCCTTCGCCCAGCCAGACCCTGGGTGGGGGCGTGGTCCTCGACCCAACGCCCCAACGCCGCCATCGCCGCCGACGGACCGAGGTCATCGCCCATTTCGAGCGGCTCTGGCAAGGAACACCGGCCGATCTATTGGAGGACCTGGTGGCCCGCCTCGGTCCCTTGCCTGCGGCTCAGGCCCTGACCGCCGTGGCGCTTCCGATCGAGCAGGCTCAGGCCGCCCTGGTCGAGCTCCAGGCCGCGGGGCGCGTGCAGTTGCTGGACCCGGCCGATCCGACGGTGCCGCTGATCACCCCGGCGGGTTGGGAAGCGCTGCGCCGCCATCTGACCGGACTTCTTGGCGATTTTCATCAGGCCAATCCCCTACGCCTGGGCATGGCCCGTGAGGAGGTCAAAAGCCGGCTCCAGCCTCGCGGCGGCTGGTCTACCCGGCTTTTCAATGCCATCGTCGCCCGGGCCGTGGCCGAGGGCGCCGTGCGCGAGGTCGGAACGTTGCTGGCGTTGCCCGATTTTCGACCCCGGTTCACACCTGCGCAACAGGCCGCCGTGGATGGCCTGTTGGCCCAGTTCCAGGCGGCGCCTTTCAACCCGCCAGCCGCGCGCGAGTGCATCGAGGCCGTGGGCGAGGAGGTGTTCAACGCGCTGCTCGAACAGCAGGTGCTGGTGCGGGTAGCGTCCGATGTCGTGTTCGCCCGTCCGGCCTACGAGGAGATGGTGGCGGGAGTGCGCCGTTACATGGACGAGCACGGCCGGATCACGGTGGCCGAATGTCGCGATTTGTTCGGAACGAGCCGTAAGTACGCCCTGGCTTTGCTCGAATACCTCGACCAAATGCGGGTCACGCGGCGGGAAGGGGATGTGCGGGTGAGGTGGTAGGGGGATACTGGATAACTGGATACTGGATACCGGTGGGTGGGGAGGGGCCGATGGGCGGACGGAGGACGAAGGACGACGGACGGATGGATTTCGCCTGCCGTTGTCTGTCTTCCGCCCCCGCATGAGGCCGATGGGCGGACGAAGGACGAACGACGACGGACGGAGGTTTTCGTTTCCGTCGTGCGTCCGTCGTCACGGAACGGGGCCAAGGACGGACGAAGGACGAACGACGGAGGACGGAGGTTTTCGTCATCCGTCGTTCGTCTTTCGTCATGGGATGGTGCCAAGGGCGAAAGGAAGCCCCCTTGCGGGATGAGACTTAAGTCGCAGTAGGGGCCGGGGGATTGTGTCAGGATAAAGTCCCAAACTGTGAACCGGCTTACGAGGCGCAAAGCCGGTCAAACCCGTACCCGTTTTTTCGGTTCTTTCTTGCGGAGGATGGAATGCGACGCTGGATTGTTGTGCTTCTGGTTGTCCTGCTCTCGGTGCTGGCCGCCTGCGGTGGTGGCGGTGGTCAACAGGCGGCGCCTGCGACGGGTAAAGGCGACCCGATCAAGGGCGAGCAGTTGTTTGTGGTCACCTGTGCGGCCTGCCACGGCCCCAAAGGCGAAGGGGTGCAGGGCTTGGGCAAGGACATGACGACCAGTCCGTTCATTGCCTCACAAACGGATGAACAATTGCTGGAATTCATCAAAAAGGGTCGCGATACCAGCGATCCAGCCAATACGACCGGTGTGGCCATGCCGCCAAAAGGCGGTAATCCCGCACTAACCGACGAGCAATTGCTCGATATCATCGCTTACATGCGAACATTGCAGAAGAAGTAACCAGTAACCAGTAACCAGTAACCAGTAACTAGTAACTGGTTACTGGTTACTAGCGGACGAAGGACGAAAGAGGGAGGACGAAAAAGCTCCCAAGCTCCCCCAAACTCCACCCAGCTCCCCTAAGCTCCCCCCAATTCCATCCCCACAAACGAGGAGGCGACCATGACCGAGCCTAAGGCGACTGCCCATGAGGAACCGCAGGAGATTCCCCGTGGGCAAAAACTGTTCGACAACTGGATCATGCTCCTGCTGTTGTCGCTGGCCATCAGCGGCCTGGCCTATAACGCCTGGGGCCTGATCGAGCTGTTCACCTTGCCGCCGTCACCCATCCGCTGAGAGGAGGGAACTATGGTTTCACCGGAGGCGCTTTGGTGGAAACCTCTCCACCGCTACGAGAAGACCTGGCTCATCGTCGGCCTGGTGTTTTGTGTGTTCCTGACGGCGATGATGCCCCTGTGGTTCGTGCTGGGCCGCCAGAACGTGCCTACCACCACGTATCGGGTGGACCCGTTGCAATATGCCGTGTTCGTAACCCGTTGGGCCGAAGCGAACAAGGTGGACACCCTCAACAACATCCCGGTGGTGGCGCCGGCGCCGGGGTCGGATGTCTATCTGTTGGGGCGGCAGTGGCAATGGTATCCCATCCTGAAGCTGCAGAAAGGCCAGACATACCGGTTGCATCTGTCCTCGCAGGACATCCAGCACGGCTTTTCATTGCAACCGACCAATCTGAACTTGCAGATCTTGCCCGGCTATGAGTACGTCGCCACGATCACGCCAACCACGGCCGGCGAATTTGCCGTCATCTGCAACGAATTTTGCGCCATCGGCCATCACCTGATGGTGGGCAAGATCATCGTGACCGAATGAGGAGGAATGGACCATGGCTGTAACGACCCTTCCAGCGGCCAGGGCGACCTTTCGCACCTGCCCCGTCACCACCCTCAAAGTGGACGTCGCGGCCGAGCGGCTGATCATTGCCAACGCCGTGGCGGCCGTCGTCTTTCTCGCCATCGGTGGGTTGTTCGCCCTGCTGCTGGCCCTGACCCGCTGGCAGGCCATCCATCTCTTGCCTGCCGATTGGTTCTACCGTGTGCTGACCGGCCACGGCTTCGATATGCTTGTGGCCTGGAT